>JBDHAS010000393.1:0-3339 GCA_039588015.1 Gemmatimonadota bacterium
CGCGGACGCTGTGGTTCGGGATGTCGTAGATGACGTCCGAGCCGCGTGACCCTGCGCCGTAGACCTGATAGTCCCACAGCTTGATCTTCCCATCCGCGTCGATCCCAGAACGTATCCTAAGCGTAGCCGCGGGGCGGAACGTGTCGTAGAAGAACTCCTCGCCTCGGGTCCAAGCGACCTGAACCGGGGCGCCGGTGATCATCGCCAACTGGGCGGCCTCTACGGCCTGACGACCCGGCACCTTGCCGCCGAATCCGCCGCCCACGTAGGGGGTGATCACACGGACATCTTCCGGCGCGAACCCGATCGCCCGCGCGATCGACTGCTGCTGCCTGAAGGGAGCCTGGGTCGAGGACCAGACCGTGGCCTTTCCATCCTTGATCTCGGCCACTGCACTGTGCGGTTCGATGGGCGCGTGCGCGACGTAGCTGTTGTAGTAGGTCTCGTCGCCTCCCTGCTCGGCGATATTGGGGTCGGGCGCTGTTCTCACCAGGTGCTCGAAGATGCTCTCGGTATCTACGGACGGCGCCGGTGTATCGAAGTCGGCCTTTACAGAATTCAAAGCCTTGAGCGCCGTCTCCGGATCGGAGGCGAGGGCAGCCACCAGCCCCTCCTGATTAACTACGCGAACACCGGCCATGGCCTCGGCAGCCGAGGTGTCCACCGACCTCAGCGTGGCGCCGTGTGCCGGCGGTCGCAGGACCCGGGCATACAGCATCCCGGGAAGCCGGATGTCCCCGGCGAACTTCGCCGCGCCCGTCACTTTCTCGTGCCCGTCCAGCCGCTCCGGAGAATCGCCCATCACGGTGAACTCTGCGACGGCACGGAGTAGCGCCTTCTCGTCCACCGTATGGGTGATCTCTTGGCCCTTCGCCAATTCACCGTATGACACGTGTCGACTTCTATCGGCCTTCACGTACACGACGCCGTCTTTGGCCGTCAGCGCATCTCTCGACACACCCAAGCGCCCCGCGGCCAGGTCGGTCAGCACCAGGCGAGCCTTGGCGGCGGCGGCGCGGACCGCCGGACCGAACATACGTGTGGTCAGCGAGCCGAAGGTGCCCATGTCCCACGGGCATTTGTCCGTGTCGCCCATGATGATGTGGATCGCGTCGAGCGACACGCGAAGATCCTCGGCCGCCATCTGTGCCAGCGACGTCATCACTCCCTGCCCCATCTCGATCTTGCCGGAGTAGAGCGTCACCTTCCCATCCGCGGCGATGTGCAGGTAAGCGTTGATGTCCTCGGGATAGCCACGCCGCTGGGATGCCTCGGCGTCGTCCGAGTTGAACAGGGTGAGCGGCCCCAAGTTGACGACGACGAGAACGCCGCCGCCCAACAGCTTAACGAACTCTCGCCGATCCATGCGGGTCACGTCACTCATGGCCGCCTCCCATCTGTCCGGAGGCCATCTGAATCGCCTCGACAATCCGCTTATAGGCCGAGCAGCGGCAGAGGTTGTTCTCCATGCCCTGGATGATGTCGTTGCGCGTGGGTTTCGGGTTCTCGAGAAGCAAGGCGAAGGCGTTCATGATCATGCCCGGAGTACAGTAGCCACACTGGAAACCGCCGTGCTCCGAGAATGCCTGTTGCAGCGGGTGCAACCGCCCATTATCGGCGAGCCCTTCGATCGTCGTGACCTGTTTCCCCTCTACGGCGTTGAGGTCGGTCATGCAGGATCGCACGGCCTTGCCGTCGACGACCACGGTGCAGGATCCGCAGAAGCCGGCACCGCATCCGTACTTGGCGCCGGTCAACTCCAGATCCGTGCGTAGGGCCCAAAGTAGAGCCCGGTCACCGTCGGTCTCCAACGTCAGCGGTTTGCCGTTGAGTGTGAAACGGATGGTATCGCTCATCTCTCCCCCGTTTTCTGTAGAGCGTGAACGGCTACGCGTCGTCCGGCGCTTTACTGACCCTTTACCATAGTTGAATGGGCCACTCGCTGACGCAAGACAAGGGTGAGCGGCTCGGAAGGGGTGGTGTCTTGAGGTCTGCAGCCGTGGTCGTTGTGCCCGAAACAGCTTTGCCTATCGTTGGTCTTCATTCCAGTCCCACAGTAGATCAACGAGCGGTCCTTACCACAGAAGCCCGAATGTCCTTCGGCGGCGCGTCGATTCATGCTCCGGGCGTGTCGCGCAGCGCGGCGAGCTCGACCCTGTAGGCGTCCGCCTTGTCAACCCGATTCCAGGATTCGTACAGTTCGATCAAATGCTCGAGAGCCTCCTGCGCATTCCGCTGCTGCCGCGGGCCGGCGGCGAGCAAAGCTTCGTAGTTTTGCAGCAGCAGCCGTTCCGCCTCCGCAAAACGGCCCAGCTTGCCTAGACAAGCGCCGAACTCGACCCGAGCGTTCAGGACCCAGCGATGATCGGGTTCCAGTTCGCGCTCGAGGATCCCGAGTCCCTCGCGCACGATCGGCTCCGCCTCCGCGTATCGCCCCCGTTGCGCCAGGAACCTGCCGAGACCGGTCGCCAGATAGTTACCGAGTCCCGGCCCTGCAGGCCTGTACTCGCGCTCCACTCGGACTATCTCACGCAGTACGGTCTCGATCTCATTGTACTTTCCCTGGTCATAAAGGACGCCAGCCAGGTTGGACATCAACCTCTGTGTCTGGAGGTGCCCCTCGCCATAGATGCTCCGGTGAACCGAGAGCGCTTCTCGGTAAAGTGTTTCCGCCTCCGAATACTCCTGCTTCAGCATAAGGAGATAGGCCAGGTTGTTCAGGCTGGCAGAAAATTCCTGGCTCATCTCTCCGGAGGCGCGTCGCGTGACAATCACGTCTCGGCCGAGTCGGCCTTGCCCAGTTCCCTCAACGTGTAGCCGAGCCCAACAAGGTTGTCGGCAACCCGCAGGTCGGCGGCCGGACCGTCCGCACCTTCCTCCGCGAGCCGGCGGCTCATATCGAGTGCCTCCCTGTGCAGTGGCTCCGCAGCTTCGAAGTTCCGATCGCCCCACAACAGAGCACCCAGAGAACTCATGGTTTCGGCCGCTCGTCGGGTGAGCCGTAGAGTCGCCGTCGGAGCGTGAGGGCCTCTTCCAACAGCGGCTGAGCCTGCTCGTACCGACCCATGTTTCGATAGATCTCTCCCAGTACGTTCAACATCGTCGCCCTCACCTCCACGCCCGCGATATCAATCGCATCCCCATCCCCAGGCCACCAGCTGATCATGTCGCCTGGCGGGGCGACGCAACTTGGCGGCGGTGGCGGCAGCGGTTTGCACTTACCTTCGCTGCCTGCATTGAAGATGTCTTGAATCTCTGACGGCGTCAGGGCGCGGCTGTGGATCTCAACCTCGTCGATCAGGCCATTAAGGTAGAAACCACGTAAATCCGCCGATCCAG
>JBDHAS010000394.1:0-3302 GCA_039588015.1 Gemmatimonadota bacterium
AGACGCGATCGGGAAATCGGTTTTCCAGGTCCTGTACCGTCAGCCGAAGGAGAAGCTGGTCTCGGAGCTCGAGGAGGTTTTCAAGAGCGACGAGATCCGGGCCTTCGACGTCGAGTCGACGGCATCCGGCGAGCGTCGCCACTACCGCCTGACGAAGGTCCCAATGCATGTCACCGGCACGAACGAGGTGACGCATGTGATCACGGTGGGCGAAGACGTGACGGAACAGAAACGCATCCACGAGCGCATCGCTCACGCCGAGAAGCTCGCCGCCCTCGGCCAGATGGCGGCGGGAGTCATGCACGAAATCAACAACCCGCTCGCGACCATCACAGCCGGCGTCGATGCGATCATGGAGTCCGTCGAAGCGCTGTCCGAGGAAGCCGAGCTCCTCTCCATGATCGAGAACGAGGTCGATCGCTGCAAGCGAATCGCGCGTGACCTGTTGGCGTTCAGCCGGCCACCACCGAGCGAGAAAGGGCCGGCGGACCTGCAGGAAACGGTCGAAGAGACGCTGAGGCTTCTCCAGCACCACGACCGCTTCAAGAAGATCGAAGTCCACCGCGAATACGTCTACGACTTGCCGCTGGTGTGGGCGAACTCCGAGCGGCTCGTTCAGGTCTTCGTCGCGCTCGCTCTAAACGCGCTGGACGCTATGGAGGGCGAGGGCGAGTTGCGGGTCCGCGCCGAGCACCTACAGGACGAAGACGCCGTCGGAATCTCGTTCATCGATACAGGCTGTGGCATTCCGCCGTCGGATCTCCCCAAGATCTTCGAGCCCTTTTACACCTCCAAGCTGCCCGGAAAAGGCACCGGGCTCGGGCTCTCGATCTGCTACGGCATCATCAGAGAACATGGCGGGCGCGTCGAAGTGGATTCGAGGATCGGAGCAGGCAGCAACTTCCGGGTCGTGCTGCCGGCCTACGACATAGATGAAGCGCAGGACGACACATCACCGAAACCGAGTCGGGGTAACGAAACGTGACTGAAGCACGCATCAAGGTTCTGCTAGCCGAGGATGAGCGGAACTTATCGCGTATCTTGGAAACGCAGCTCCGCAAAAGAGGCTTCGATGTCACTGCGGTTGCCGACGGTCGGTTGGCGGTCGAGGCTCTGAAGGGTGAGGAATACGATGTAGCCCTGGTCGACCTCGTGATGCCGGAAGTGGACGGTATCGGTGTGTTGCGCGAGGCGATCGCACTGGACACGCCACCTGAGGTCGTGATCGTCACTGGCAACGGGACTGTCGAGACGGCCATCGCCGCCATGAAGTTGGGTGCGTACGACTACCTCACCAAGCCGTGCCGCGTCGCCGAACTGGACATCGTCGTGCGGCGCGCTTTCGAGAAACGACGCCTCGCCGTCGAGAACGTCCGATTGCAGACCCGGCTTTCGCGCCGTGAGGAGTTCCCCGAGATCGTCACGGCCAGCCCCCTGATGGAGGACCTCCTCGAGCTCTCGCGAAAGGTCGCCGCCTCCGACATGGCCGTCCTGGTCATGGGCGAAAGCGGTACCGGAAAAGAGCTCGTCGCCCGAGCGATTCACCGGCTCTCACCCCGAAGCGACGGACCGCTCACTGACATCAACTGTGCCGCGATCCAAGAGAACCTGCTGGAGTCCGAGCTGTTCGGGCACGAGCGCGGCGCCTTCACCGGCGCGATGACCCGGAAACTGGGGCTATTCGAGTTGGCGGACGGCGGCACCCTCTTCATGGACGAGATCGCCGAACTCGCGCCACGCCTGCAGTCGAAGCTCCTGCGGGCGCTCGAGACCCGCGAATTCTTCCGCGTCGGCGGCACACAGAAAGTCAGCACCGACATACGGCTCGTCGCTGCGACCAATCGTGAACTCGAGGAGGAAGTGGCAGAAGGCAACTTCCGTGAAGACCTCTTCTACAGAATTAACACGCTAATGATTCAAATCCCTCCGCTCCGAGACCGAAAGGAAGATATCCCAGTCCTGGCGCACTATTTCCTCAGAAAGCACGCCACTCTGGATGCTCCGGAACTCACGGACGAAGCGATCGAAGCGCTGCTAGAGTACAGCTGGCCCGGAAACGTGCGTGAACTTCGCAACGTCATGGAGCGACTGGCGATCCTGAACGCCGGCCAGCAAATCCAACCCGACGACCTCCCACGAGACCTCACATCGACTACGCCCGCCGAGGGCGGCGGCGAGATGGGACCTCGGATTGGACAGAGCGTGTCGCTCGAAGATCTCGAACGAGCCCACATCGAGGCCGTGCTGGACAAAGAAAGTTGGCATCAGGGGCGGGCGGCGGACACTCTCGGAATCTCACCCAAGACGCTGTACCGGAAGATCCGCGCGTTCGAGCTGGAGCGCTCCTAGCGCCGCACAGCGACAGAACGCAGAAGCCTCTTCAATTCGGTTGGCGGCGCCCAACGTCATCGCCGCGTCAGCGCCCGCGTCCCGCGTTCCGCGCCCGCGATTCTATGTTGTGTCCCGCGGGCGAGGGCGAGGAGGCGGGCGAGGACGAGGAGAGGGACGATGACGAGGAAGAGCTCTCCTATGCGCGATTCACGAGTTCTCCAACGTCGACATTCAACATTCGAAAGTCAAAGTTGGATGTTCGTAAGGTGACTAGTGTTCTTCCGCCTTCTCGCTCAGGACTGATACTTCGTTGTCCAGAACCTGCACGAACCCGCCCGATACTCTGAAGCGTAGGGTACCAGCCTCGGTCTCGACGCGCAGAGCGCCCTCACCGAGCAACGCCATCAGCGGCGCATGGTCGTGGAGGATGCCGATCTCCCCGTCGTGCCCGGGGACGACGACGAACTTCGCCGGACCCTCGAACAGCTTGCGATCCGGGGAGATCACGGAGAGCGTGAACGTACGGCCGCTGCCCGGTACCGACATCGCTAGTGACCCATCTTCTTGGCCTGATCGACGGCCTCGTTGATGTCGCCGACCATATAGAATGCCTGCTCCGGCAGCTCATCGAACTCGCCGTTCACGACCCGCTCGAACGACTCGATCGTGTCCTCGAGCTTGACATAGCGGCCTTCTGGAAAGGCTGAGAAAGGAACTTCTCGATCCGCCTCGCCCGGTTTACGACGACCTTGTCCTCTTCCGACAGCTCATCCATGCCGAGAATCGCGATGATGTCCTGAAGGTCCTTGTAACGCTGTAGGATCTCCTGCACCCGCGTTGCAACGTTGTAGTGATGTTCTCCAACGTACTGCGGATCGAGGATACGACTGGTGGAATCGAGCGGGTCGACCGCCGGGTAGATGCCCAGCTCGACGATCCGCCGAGACAGCACCGTTGTCGCATCCAGGTGA
>JBDHAS010000395.1:0-3685 GCA_039588015.1 Gemmatimonadota bacterium
TTCTGTTTCTTCCCGAACGACGCGCAGGGTCACTCACCGGCGCGTGTGGGCGACGACGACATCAATGCCAACGACGGCAGCAACGGCGATACGCGGCGGGTGAACGGTGCTCTGACCGTCACGTCCAGCGACCAGAACGATCAGGATGTAAACTGCAACTACGGCAATCCGGTCACAGTCGCCGCACCTGGAGAGGATATCACGTCCGGCTGGCTAGACGGTGGCTACAACACTATCGGCGGCACCTCGATGGCAGCACCACACGTCGCCGGAGCGGTGATCCTCTACCTGCACGATCATCCCAACGCCACGCCGGCTCAGGTCGAACAAGCGATCCTCAACCTCCTCGACGCATGGACGACCAACGATCAGCCGAACGCAAGCGGCCGGCTGAATGTGGAAGAGCTATAGGAGCAAACCTCAGCTTCCTTAGCGAAAAGGGACTGCGACTACGCAGTCCCTTTTCCTGTGCTTAGGGCACGTTAGGGCCGTGACCCAGCGCGATCAGTTGACCATGTCGGTCACTTCCAGCCCACAACGCCAACCTTGACCAAGTCGTCTAGATAGCGCGCCACGACCTCCACCGTGACCGGGCCGAACTCGGCGCTCAACGCATCGCGAATATCGGTTACCGTGCGCCTGCCGTCGATGAAGTTCACGAGCTCGAAGCGCGCGTTTCCTCCCAGCGTGAAATCGCGCGACGAATACCACGCTGCGTCCTCCGGCGACAGTTGGGTGGCCGGGAGCCCGAAATCGAGCGGGCCGCGCGTCAGCCGCACCGGCACCCGGTTGTCCGCTGCCTCGGTCCGCTCGGCCCGCGTCGCACCCCTACGCGGCTGAGCCGCCTGCTTCTGCAGCATCGCCAGAAGATCCCGTTCCTGATTCGAGAGCTGTCTCTCCACCGCTCTCACCGCCTCAGCCACAGCGGCGCCATCGTTGAAGTAGAGGACCGAGCGTACCGCCCGGCGCTCCCACTCGCCGGCGTGCGTCATCGTGTTGCGCGCCTCGAACCACGCCTCGTACGGGCCCATCCCCGGCATTTCGTTCAGCAAGCGCCCCGCTCTCCGCGCCGCCGCACCCAGTCGCGCCGCACTGTTGGCGCCTACCAAATAGATCAGGTCGAGCGCCTCTTCTTCCGTCAGGTCGGACAAGTAGAGCAGCGCGGCGGCGGCTATGATCTCGCTCCGTTCCAGCTCCACTGGATCGACCTTGTCGGGCGTGTCCTCTGATGTGTGATGCGTGTAGTCCGAGTGCCCGATCATCATCCCGGGGATCTTGCGATCGATGAACATCATATGATCGCTGCCACCGCCGTACGGCGTGACGCGATAGTTGAACTCGGACAGGCTGCCGCGCGGCGTGCGCACGTTCATGCGTGCCACCATCTGCGCCATGTTCCCCACCACATCGTTCAGCGCCGAAGGAATCGAGGCCGGCGTGCTGGTGATGTACATGCGCGAATGGAGCAGCTCCAGGTCCTCGCCCACCATATCGAGGTTGATGTGCGCCAGGTAGCTGCCGCCCAGCTCCGGCCCGGTCATCTCCTCGTGCCCGTCGATGTACGCCATCGTTCCGTTCCATTCCGGCACCCAGAGGAACAGCAACGTGCGCTTGGGCCGTGGCAAACGCCCATCGGCGATCAAGCCGTTGAGCGTGACCGCCAGATCGAGCATGGCGCCGGAACCGCTGGCGTTGTCGTTCGCCGATTCCTTCGGATGATCCAGGTGCGCCGCGTAAACCAACACCTCGTCCGACTTCTCCGAGCCTTCGATGCGAGCGACGACCACGTCCATGAAATACGACTCTAGCCCGATCCCGGCGGCCCGCCCGTGCATCACGACCTTCTGGCCCGATTCGAGCAACTGCCGCAGCCGTTCGCCCTGGCGGTTGGTGATGTTGAATCCGAAGGTCACGTGCTCCAGCTCTTCGGTCAGCGGCCACATGCCCGTGTACTGCAGCATGTCGGGGTATTCCTGCGCTCGATAGTCGTCCAGGTAGCAGACCACCGCGGCAGCGTCGTACTTGATCACCGCGTGCCGGTGCACTTCACCGCCATAGCCGGTGGCCAGCACGAACTTGCCCCGCACATCCTTGCCCTCGTAGTCGGCATCCCGAGTACCCGAGCCCACCCAGACCAATTCGGACGTCACATCGCCGGGATTCGAGTAGGTGATCAGGCTCATCCCAATCTCCGGGTACCCCACGATCCTCTCTTCGAAAGGCTCGACCATCCGGAGCTCCGCGAAATCGATGTCCCACCCGGACGGCGACTGCCACGTTTGGTACACGATCCTGCCGTCCGAGGGGAAAGACTCGACCCACGCTTTGTCTTCGCCGAAACCGTAGGCTCGCAACTGCTCCAACACGTACTGCCCCGCGTCCCTATAGCCGCGCGAGCCCTGGATACGATGATGACGGGTTATCTCGATGACGTGCTCCTTCGCCATCTCGCCGCTCAGCGCCTCGTGCAGCAGGTCGCGCCGCGCGCTGTCCAGGAGAGGTGCGTAGTCCTGGCCAGCCAGCGTCGCGGGCGCGATAAGCGAGAGGGCTATGGCGACGATGAACTGCCGGATCATGGCTAACACTCCCTTCTTCTCGGTGCGTCTTGCTCGAGCTTACGCCTTCAGCACATCGCGCAAAGTGACGAGCGCCGTCTCGGCGTCCGCCTCGCTGAAGATGAGGGGCGGCCGGAAACGCAGCGAGCGCGGCCCGCACGGCAGCGTCGCCAGCCCCGAGTCCCAGCACCCCTGGCGGATGCGATCACGCGTGTCTCCATCGGGCAGATCGAAAGCGATCAGGAGCCCCAGTCCCCGAACGTTGCTTATGACCGGGAACTCCGACCTCAGTTCCTGAATGCCCTCTAGCAGCCGCTCTCCTATCTTGGCTGCGTTGTCTACAAGACCGTCTTCCTCCATGATCTGCAGATAGCGGGCACAGCGCACCATGTCCACCAGATTGCCGCCCCAGGTGGAATTGATGCGGGAGGAAACGTTGAACACGTTCGTCTCGATCTCGTCTCGTCAATCCGGTCCGTGCTCATTATGCCGCAGACCTGGGTCTTTTTTCCAAACGCGATGATGTCCGGCGTCATGCCGAAATGCTCGTAGCCCCACATCTTGCCCGTCACGCCCATGCCCGTCTGGACCTCGTCGAAGATCAACAGCGCCTCGTACTGGTCCGCATGGCGCCTCAGGCTCTGCAGGAATTGCGGGCGGAAATGACGATCGCCACCTTCGCCCTGGATCGGCTCGATCAGGATCGCGGCGATCCCGTGCGGATCTCGAGCGAAGGCAGTCTCGATCTCTTTCTCCGCCTGCGCTTCGGCCACCGCCATCACATCTTCATCTATCGGGAAGTGGATGGCGGGACTGGTGACCCTGGGCCAGTCGAACTTCGGGAAGTCGGTGATCTTCACCGGGTCGGTGTTCGTGACCGATAGCGTGTAGCCGCTTCGCCCGTGAAACGCCTCTCTGAAGTGGAGAATCTTGTCGGCGCCCCCTTCGATGCCACGCGCGCGATTCTTTTGCGCTTTCCAGTCGAACGCCGCTTTCATCGCGTTCTCGACCGCTAACGCACCTCCGGCGATGAAGAAGAGATGCTTGAACTCGCCCGGCACCGCCAATTCACGAAACACCTTCACGAAGCCGGCGAACTCCCGCGAATACATGTCGCTGTTCGCCGGGTT
>JBDHAS010000396.1:0-3283 GCA_039588015.1 Gemmatimonadota bacterium
GTACTCCCCATATTGCTGGTCGGAGCAGTCGCGTCTGCCTGCGGTGGCGACGGCGATGATGGAGCTCCCACAGAAGTTACCCTCGACCAGCTCGCGGGCACTTGGAACGCGACGAGCCTCTTCGCCAGACGGGGAGCGATATCGCTCCAACTCGTCGGCGCCAGCAGCACCGTAACTCTCTTGATCAGCGACACAGGACGGTTCACGCTCTCCGTTGAAGGCGTCGAGATCCTGGAGGACGTGACTGTAACGGGAACGTTCGAGATTACGGGGAGCGGAGCCGCCGAAACCACAATCGATGGCAGCTCCGGCGGCCCCTTAGCCACAACGTTCAGCCTTTCGGGCAACACGCTCAGCGTGACTATAGAGGACGCCGCAGTGGTCGATATCGATTCCTCCGGCACCGTCGATGAAAACGATGCGGTGACGCTTATTGGGACGCTGGAGCGGGCCTGACCGCAAGCAGAGGTAGGCTAGTACCACTCGAGGAATTCGTAGTCTACGCGGGGGCTATCGCGCCTCACAGATTGGGCGTCTGCTCGACCATACCTGAGCCATCGTAGTATCGACACGCGCGACGACCTCGTACCAGCTGCCCGCGTCACCGAATGCCTGCAACAGCCACTCTGGCTCCGAATCCCCCAAGAGGTCCGCGGCATCGATCCAGCGCAGCGCGCGTTTCTCGCCGGGACCGTACCAGCCAACATCGACGTAGGTCGGGAAGTAGCCGACGGCGCGATTGTAGTCGGCAACCAGAAAGGCCATCCCGGCCGAATCCGTCGGCGATCCAGACCCGAGCACATCACGCACCATGAAGGTCGCTGCGAAACCGAAGCGACCGCTTCCTATTCGTAGCGCGCGAAAGTCCGTCGGGGCCTGAAAGCGCCACGTGCCCTCGACCTGCCGCTCGGTAACACTGCGGCGCGCGAGAACCTGTGACATCGCCACCATGTCATCGCGGAGATCCGGGGACACGATGCTGTCGGGGCCCATGCGTGTACCGGCTGGCCACGCGTGAAACTCGCTCATTGTGTCCGCAGGTGCCCGCAGCTCTATGATCCCCTCGGCACGCAAATACAGGCAAAGGCCAGAGCCGCTGACTGCCGACGAGCGGACGCGTAGCGTCCCCACGCGAAATCCATCGCGGAACAGCGTGTATGCTCGGTCGGGCTCATAGTAGTCGGCGACGAAACGTGAGACGTATTCCTCGGCATGCTCGGCGCGCTGCGGCCCAACCGGCCTCAGGCCATCGACCGAAAGCTCGCCGACCGGCTCGATCGTGGCGTTGCCGGCGAGATCCGTCCTGCGTACGTGGAAAAGCACCGGGCCGGCTGGCATGGCAATGGTCATTGCCTCGGTGGTCGTGTCCTCCGGAGCCTCAGCCACGACCTGCCTCTCGAACTCGGGCTCGCCAACCTCCACCTGCACTCCACCCCACTGGACATCGCAACCCGAGACAAGAAGTGACACTACTGCCGCGACGGGAGCGTGCAGAAACCGGCTGCACCCGTGGCCGTGCCGTTGTAGCAGCGAAGCTGAGACCTTATTCATTCACGTATGCCTCCAGAAACAACCATCAACGGCCAAGGTAGAGCAGTCGGGCAGCCGGATCAACACAGAGCGCGGACCCCGGTTTGGCGAACCGTGAGCGAATTCGGCCACGAGCTGGGCTCGAACTGGCGCCCCGTTTTTGGGGCCAGCCCCCAATTCGACCCACCGCCCGACCCCACGGCCATGGGCGAAGCAGAGGTGGTCGAGGCCGACGGGGCGTTCAGCACACACTACGTCGGCGCGCCCGCCCAGTCGCGCTTCAGGTACTTCCTCGACGGGATCGAGCATACCCGCGTCTGCGGCTACGTGGGCACGGTGCCGCTCGTACACGGCTACGTGGCCGCTGCGGTTCGCCGCAGGGAGGACCGAGCGTTCACGACATGGGACGTCATCGAGAAGGAAGTCCTGGCGTTTCCGCAGGAGCTGCTGGGCCCGGACAGGTTCGTTGATCTGGGCATACCGCGAGACGCTCTCCTGAATAGCGAAGGCGACGCCGACGAGCCGCACCCGATTCGGCTCGCAGAGAATGGGCGTGCCGCGGTGAAGGTGCACAGAACCGTGATCGAGCGACGGCTTGCCAGACGTTGGGCCGAGGCAAGCCCCGATGACGGTTGGCTGCTCGTCGATGGCAGTCTGGCCATAGAGCCGGCCCTGCTGAGATCGGGCAAGGCTCTGGGCCTGGTGAAGAGCCACCGGACGCAGTTCCTCGACCCTCCAGCGATGGAAGAAGTGCTTTCGATGAGCGGCGGCCACCGCTCTTCCGTCTTTAAGCCCGTTAGGCCCGAGATCGGCGAGGTGTACAGCTGGTATCTACGACTGCGGGCGCCGGCCGGCCACGATATATACTGGGGGCTGGCGCGGCTCGAGGGGCGGGCCGCGAACGAAACTCTGGAGATCGCCGACGAAGCGAGTCGCTGGCTGCTTGCCGAGACGTCGCCGCTGGCGCTGCCCGACCCTCGCTGGCACGTCATGCTCTACCCGATCCGCGACTGCGAGCAATACCTGCGGGCCCGCATGCCCACGCTCCACGTAGGCTAGGCCACATGGCTGCGAGGCGTCGTCCAACTGAGGCGGCAAGGAAGTCTAAGCCGCCAGCCCGGCCGCCGGCCGAGAAACGCCAGGGCCGTCGTCCGGAAGAGCGATCTCCTGCACAGCAACCGCGGCCAAAACGGCAACATCACCCGCACCACACTCCTGCCCCAGCGGAACGAAGGCGCTAGCCCCAGCGTTCTTGCGTTGAGGCGCCGCTTGACGGAGCGGTTTCCACAAGAACGTAGGCTGGAGGCACGACATGCAAGCTGCGGCCGGACATGTGGCCGTCCACAGAAGCACTGACGGCGTCAGGCCAACGATGCTTTCCGTTGCTCTCGAGGGGGTGATCGGTGGCCTCGTCGGAGCTACCGCGGTCGCCCTATGGTTCCTCGTGACCGATATCGTGGCCGGTCGGCCGTTCTACACGCCCCTTTTTGAGGGGACCTCAGCGGACCAGCTGTTAGGCCTACCCGGCTCCGCGCCTGCGCTGGTTGCCGGGTACACACTCGTTCACGGCCTGGCATTCGTCGTCGCCGGCCTGATGATCGCCTGGGCCGTTGATCTGTTCGAGCGCACTCCCCCGCTACTGATACCGGGCTTCTTCTTCCTGGTAGTCTTTTTCGAGTTCGTCTACTATACATACGTCCTCGCGTTCGTCGAGCCGGTTTTCGGGGCTGTGCAGTGGTTCGCCGTGCTGATC
>JBDHAS010000397.1:0-4501 GCA_039588015.1 Gemmatimonadota bacterium
CATGACGACCTGACGCGAATCGACTAAGATGATGCGCCGCAGCTCCGGGAACTCCAGCGTCTCCGGCTTCAGGAAGACCGGCTCGGCGTACAGGATGGCGTCACCCAGCGGGATGACCAGCAGGATGCCCCGCGAGACCTCCGAGCCGACCTGCCCCCACAGCGTGAACTGCTCGGAGATGACCGCGTCGTTGTCGATCCGGGCCTCGACCTGGTTGGGCCCGTCCACGTGCCGGCCCGTCGGAAAACGGAACAGGATCAGCTGACCGTAATGCTCGCCGTCGCTGCGCGCCGCCATCCATCCGACCAGGTTGTGCCGATCGTCCGGCGTGAACGGCTGGATCAGCAGGAACTCCTCCTGCTCCTCGCCGGGCAGCCGCGCCACGATGTAGTACGGCCGCAAAGGCGTGGAACGGCCGAACGCCGTCTGGACCGGCACGTCCCACTGGTCCTCCTTGTTGTAGAAGACGACCGGGTCCTCCATGTGGTACTGCAGCATCATCTGCGTCTGGATGGTGAACAGGTCCAGCGGGACCCGGACGTGCGCGCGCAGGTGCTCCGGCATCTCGTCGCGCGACTTGAATAGCCCCGGGAATATCGCTTGATAGGCGCGGACCAGCGGATCCTCCGGATCGAAGATGTAGTAGTCCACGCTGCCGTTGTACGCATCCACGACCGCCTTGACGCTGTTGCGGATGTAGTTGAAGCGACCGGTCCAGGGCGTCGCGTACGGGTAGCGGTGCGTGACCGTGTAGGCGTCCTGGATCCAGAACAGTCGGCCGTCCGCGACCACGACGTAGGGCTGGCGATCCTGTAGCAGGAACGGCGCGATCGCGCCGACGCGCTGGGCTACCGTCCGGCGGTACTGGATGCGGCTGTCCCGGCTGATCTCGCCCGAGATCAGGATGTTCAGGTCGCCGAACTGCCAGGCATAGATCAGGCGGCGGAAGAACGAGCTCAGCTCGACGCCGCCATCCCCGTCGTAACTCGTGTACGCGGGCCCCTCCGGGCCGGGGTAGTTGAACTCCTGCATCCCGCTGCGGGCGATCACGTGGTCCAGGCTCTGGAGGCCGTAGTAGATCTCGGGTTGCTCGAGCGGGATCACGCCAACCGGCGGTACGTCACGGATGAAGAACGCGGGCCGGCCGCCGGCCTCGACCTCGGTGACGGGGCTCATCGCCACGCCGTAGCCGTGGGTGAACTGCAGAGTCCGGTTGACCCAGCGCTGCGCCTCCGCCGGCAGCTTATCCGCCGACAGCTCGCGCGTGGCGAGCATCACCTGCCGCAGCTCGCCGTCCACCGTGTAGCGGTCGGTGTGGACCGCCAGGAAGTCGTAATAGAGGCGGAAGAACTGGATCTGATTGTAGCTCTGCAGCAGCGGGCCCTCGTCCCAGAGCCGCACGTTGCGCAGCGTCCCGCGGTTGTCGGCGACCGTCTGGGCCTCGATGGCGCCGCGCGCCGGATGGCTGCGCGACTCCAGATCCTCCAGTCCGAAGGCGTTGCGCGTGAAACTCGATGTTGTTGGCCAGGTAGTCCCGCTCCAGCGCCAGCTCGGCCGGCTCGACTCGCAGCCGCTGTACCAGCCACGGCGCCAAGCTTCCCACCAGGATCAGTAGGACGAACCAGATGGCCACGGGCCCGACGACCCAGCGATATCTCTTGGAGAACACGCCGCCCACCAGCACGAACCCGGCGGTCGCCACAGCGACCACGGTCAGCAGCGCCCGGCCCGGCAAGTTGACGTGGTCGTCGGTGTAACCCACGCCGAACACGGCCCCGGTGGGCGAGTACAGCAACTCGTAGCGTCCCAGCCAGTGGCCGGCCGCGATGAGCAGGAACATCACGGCGACCAGCACGGCCAGCTGCACCCGCGCCCCCTCCCAGAACCGCGCCTCGCCCCGCAGGCGGCCGGTCAGGTAGTGGAAGGCGAGGACGATCAGTCCGACGCTCGTGACTGCGGCGATCAGCCAGCCGTGCACCAGGCGCACGGCCGGAAGCGTGAAGATCAAGAACGAGAAGTCGCGGCCGAAGATCGGGTCCGTCTCGCCGAACGGGACGCGGTTCAGGAACAGCAGGACGCTCTCCCACTGCGACGCCGGATGCGCGGCCAGCACCAGGGCGAAAAGCACGACGGCGCCGATCCCGGCTCGGACCAGGAACTTGTGAGCGAAGTGGTAGTCCGCCGGCTGGAGCGCCGCGTTCGCCAGCGGTGGCCGATCGGTGGACCGGGCCGCCACGTACAGGTTGGGCAGCGCGAGAGTCAGGAAGACCGCGACCGCCAAAACGAAGAGGACGGCCCGGGTCGTCACGATCTTCACCAGGACCGCCGGTGACCGACGCCCTGGAACCAGAGCCAGTCCGTGTAGAAGGTCTGCGCCCAGTTCAACCCCGTCCACACCAGGATCAGCCCCAGAAGCCAGAGCCCCCAGCGCATGAACCGGCGGATCCGGCCGAGATCGAGGTCGCCCAGGTCGATCTTGTCGAGCGGGCGGCCCCGGCCCTCGATGCCCGAAGAATCGCTCATCACGGCAGAACCCTCCCCCGTATGGCGGCATGTGTACGCTGGCAGCGCTCCGGTCCGGAAGACGGCCGGGCCGGGCGCGTCGCGAGCGCTAGATGCGTAATCCGTAGATCTTCAACATAGGGATCGGGGCGAGCCCTCGCGAGGAACGGGCTCCAGCGCCCTGGGAACGAGCCCGGACAACGCGAAGCGGCCGGCGGCGGCTTGGGGTCGTCTGCGCGAGGATGCTGCTCACAGATCCCGCAGGCGACGGTACACGTCGCCTCGATGGCCGACGAGCACGACCAGAACCTGCAGCAACTGTTCGCGAACCTGATAGACGATCCGGTAATCGCCCACCCGGATCCGCCAGAGACCCTCGGCGTCGGCCAGCTTGACGACCCACAGCACCTGCCAGAGCGAACGCTGGTGAATCTCGACAATCAGCCGCTGAGCCGGGGCACAGATGCCATAACTCTTGGACTGAGACTTCCCTCTCCCTTCTCTCCAGGGCGGCGCCCCTGCACGTCTCGACGCCGCCTCCCGGCACGACACGGCCGCACTGTTGGAACGAGTGTTGGACCAAGCACGGACCAAGGAGCGCAAGCGCCCAAGGAAGGCCTTTGGACGGGGTAGGTAGCTATGGACATCCTCCTGCGACCCTCTCAGGCCACGGGAAGCCAAGGGGGCGCAAGAAAGAGGTACTCGGGACGCTGAGGTTCGCCGTCTTGCGGCCGTTCTCACGCGGCCACGTCGTATCCAGCTGTGCTTCGCACTTGAAAGAACGGGATGCGCGCCGACGCCAGAAGAGACGCCAGTGCTGCTACTCGCAACTACTCCAGCAACGCCTGGAACCGCGGGTGGTCGCGGAGGGGGTCCCAGATGGGGTCCATGCGAAGGACCGGAACTGAGATCTCAGAGGGAATCGACAGCAACAAGTCGAGCCGGTCAATCGCTGAATCGTAATCCCCTACCGTGACTTCGATCTCCGCCAAGCTCCAAACCAGTGACGGACCAGTTCGTGCGTCTTTGGACACGGGGAGAAGCTCCACGCCTTTCTTACCGTGGCGGATGGCATCCTCAGCGCGACCCAATCCGGCGTAGGCGAGGCCGAGCAAAGCGTGGGGTCGATGCTCGTTGGGCCACTCCTGAACGGTGGCTTCCAACACCGCACGCGCGGAGTCATAGAAAGCGTGGGCCGCTAATGTCTCTTCCCGAGAAACACCGAGTTGTGCTTTTGCGAGAAAATAGAACGCGCTATCAAGCCTTGAAGTCGCCGGTGCTATTCCGTCCAGAACCTGAGCAAAGTAGTCCGGAAAAATTCGTACAAGGGCCAACGGAACCAGGCTGCGCCCCAACTCCGCGCTAAGCAGCAGTACCGCAGGGTCGATCATCTGCGAGGTTTCCCCAAGCACCTGTCGTGCTCTTTGACTATCGCCGTCTCTGCTCAGAGAGAGCCACACCTTACCTAGATGCCCTCCGGGAAGATCCGGAGCCAGCGACATGGCGCGGCTGAAATAGTGGTCCGCCTCCTGATACTGGCGCCTCAGGAGATAGGTGTCGCCCAACGAGAAGAGATAAGTGTCGTGTTGGGGATCGAACTCGAGGGCTCCCGTGAGACCGGCCACCGCCTCTTCCCAATCGCCCTGACGCCTTCGAATCCACGCTCTCGAGGCGAGGGCCTCGGCGTTATTAGGCTCCTCTCTCAGGACGATGGTGTATTACGGCCGCCTCGGCCGCCGGAAGCTCAGTCACCCGGCCATAGACGAAGTAGAGCCTGATTCGGGCTCGGGCGATCAGGGCCCACGCCTCCGCGAAACCGGGGTCCAGTTCGACGGCAGTCTCGTACATCTGAACGGCCAGATAATACTCCCTTTCGAGCTGGCGTCGCCTAAAGTGGGCGTTTCCACGCAGGAAGTACTCGTAGGCCTCGACGTTCTCGGTCGGCTTCGCTTCAACCCTCTCTAGCTCGTCAACAGTGAGCGTTGTCCTTAGGGCCTCA
>JBDHAS010000398.1:0-4224 GCA_039588015.1 Gemmatimonadota bacterium
TGATGACCGCGGAAGGAGACTCAACGTATCGCAGGTGTTCACGCTTCGGACGATCCGTAGGCGAAAGGTCGTCTCACGGCACGCCCGTCAAGCAGTACGCTAGCGCCGATCGGGCAAGAGGATCGTCACCGTGCCGTCGTCGTGAACGACGTAGTAGGGACCGAGCCAAATGTCCTCGACTAGCTGGAACCTCGGTCCCTCCGCCAGCAACGCTTGCGACGAGGGGTTGAGCGTGTAAGAATCGGCGCCGCTGTTATCGACCCCGGGATAGCCGAGGTCCGTGAACTGGTCTATGGTCACTACGCTGAGCGGATTCGTGCCGGAGCTGATCCAACCAGTCATCAACTCGTTGCCGAAGTAGTCCGTCGTCTCGCAGCCGGAGCACGAGTCTTCGCGCCAGTGACCGTCGCGCGTGCCGGCGCCGCCGGTCCCTTCTACGGGGACGCCCGAGGTCCCGGTTCCACCGAGCGTCGCATACGCGGCGCGCGCGTTGGTCCCGGTGAAGCGCGGATCGGAGGTTCCCGTGCCTGTCCGCAGGCTCTTCAGCCCCCAAAGGCTCCCAAGACCCAAGACATGTGCCATCTCATGCAGAATGACGTCGTCTAGCGTGCCGTTCGCCTCCATAGTGGCGAGATCGGCCGAGTCGAATCGCATCTTCCCCAGGAACGGTAGCAAGCTACCGGATCGCACGTAACAGGGACCGGCAACGCCCAAGATGCCGCTGGGACCATCGATGTACTCTACAATCACATAGATGAGCAGATCGTCGACCGCCTCATAGAACGGCGGGCCATCGCAGACCGGGTACCCCTGGGAATTGAAAATCGCGCCTGGGCTCACATCCCCGGTCAGATGCGATTCCCAGCGCGCCTTGGCATCCTCGAAGGCCTGTTCTTGAGTCTCCGTCAGCGTCGTCAGGTAGCGTAGGTCGATCTGATAACCGTCTCGCGGCACCGTCACGCGCGTGATCCCGTCGTCCTCGGGTCCACTCGACGACGCGATGATCTCGACCACACCACCCGATTGGGCCGTGACAAGACCGCTAGAGTTGACCGTCGCGATCGTTGGATCCGAGCTCGACCAGGTAATCGAGCCACTTGCCTGCCGGTTTACCTCGTCGCGGACCGTCGCGGAGAGCTGCACGGTCTGCGGAACCGGCAGCCAGGCATACACCGGATCGGTTTGAACGAACCCGTTGGAATGCGGGACGTCGGCTTCGACGTACACCTCGAACACGAACGTGGTCACGGTGCCCGGAACATCCCACTCCCAGGTCTTCGCGCTCGAGGTTTGCAACGCCGGCACGAACTCATCGTACTCGTGATAGGGCTGGTTCGACGCGGTGTAAGTGCCTGTCCCGTCCTCGTTTGCGACGGTCACCGTCCCCTCGCCGCTGGTCACGTTGGGGCCGGTGTGGAAGAACACCCGCACCCCGGTGGCCTCTATCTCGTCCACCGTGCCGAGCGGCTGTCCGATCCCGGTGGTGTTGCCGAGCAGGTTCTCCACCGTCACGTCCGCGCTGAAAACCTCGGTCCCCGGATTGTAGCTCACGTTGGTCGAGGCCAGAGTAACGAAGAGGTCCTGGCCACCGACGATCATGAATCGTGGGCCGAGTTGTCCGGCCGTGAGGTGCTGCCGCTGGTAAGAGAAGCTCCGCGCGCTCACGTCGACCATGCAGGTCAGCGCACCGACGATAGTAAAAGTCCCCGAACCAGGCCCTTCGGTAACCGCAGGAGGTGAGGTCGGTGTCGTGCGCTCGTAGCAGGCCGTTGGGACCGCCGAAACCGACAGAAGGACTACCAACCACTTCCAGTTCATCGCCTTTCTACACATCGTCCCCTCACTGATCAAATAACTCCCCTCGGCGATGCCGCGCGTTGGCGGGTGTGGACATCACGACAGCATCTCCGCCGACTGCCGGACTTCCCGATGATGTACAAGAGACTCCAATAGTGCAAACGTAATCGCCAGTGATTATCGATAGTGACTACAGCGATTGTAGGGCCCGCGGTCAGCTCCGCCGTCCACCTTGTCTGCCCTACACCTCAGGCTGCAGATTCAGTGCCACACGCCACCAGGAACACGACTCTCTCCGCGCGGAGCGACAGGTCACGACGTGAAGAAACAACCGCTGGACTACAGAAGCTCGGGAGTAGACAACGTCGGCGAGGAGTCGGCGCTCAAGGCCATCGGCGACCGCGTTCGCCGGACGTTCGCGTTTGCCGGCGGTCCGGGCGAAGCGGGGGCCGTCCACCTCGACCTCGGCTACTTCGCCAATGTGATCGAGATCGGAGGCGGCCAGGGCCTAGCCGTATCTACCGACGGGGTCGGCACCAAGCTGCTGGTCGCCGAGCTACTCGAGAAGTACGACACCGTCGGCATCGACTGCGTCGCGATGAACGTGAACGACGTGCTCTGCGTTGGCGCCCGGCCCATCACGCTGCTCGACTATATCGCCGTCGAGCGTGCCGACGCCGGCATGCTCGCCGCCGTCATGGATGGCCTTGTCGCCGGCGCCGAGCAGGCGGGCGTCTCGATAGCGGGCGGCGAGCTGGCCCAGGTCGCGGAACTGATCCGGGGCATCAGGCCGGGCTCGGGGTTCGACGTCGTCGGCACGGCCATCGGACTCGTGCCGCTGGACCGAGTCATCCTCGGCGATGGGATCGAGGACGGAGACGCGGTGATCGGTCTCGCCTCGAGCGGCATCCACTCCAACGGCCTGACCCTGGCGCGGAAAGCGCTGTTCGAGGCGGCCGGTTTCGAGCCGACCCAGTACCACGAGGACCTGGGCCGAAGCATCGGCGAAGAGCTACTCGAGCCGACCCGGATCTATGTGCGCCCGGTTCTGCAACTGCTCGAGACGGTGCCGGGCGTCAAAGCCCTCGCTCACATCACGGGCGACGGGCTGCTGAACTTGCTGCGCGTCCGGTCGGAGGTTGGCTTCGAGATCACCGACCTGCCCGATCCCCAGCCGATCTTCAGCATGATCCAGGAAAGCATGATCCAGGAAGCGGGCCGCGTGACCGATGCGGAGATGTACCGGGTGTTCAACATGGGTGTGGGCTTCTGCATCGTAACGGAAGGCGCGGCTGCCGATTCGGCGCTCGCGGCTTTGCGCAACGCCGGCGCCGAGGACGCTTGGATCATCGGCCGGGCTCGCGCCGACCGACCGCGAGAGCTCCTATTACCGAAGCGTCGGTTAGTCGGGACGCGGAAGCATGGCTTCCGAAAGGGCCAAGACTAACCACTGGTTAGAAGTCGACGTGGCGGGCGCGCTCGCGTTGCGCCGCTGGGCACTGCTTACGCTTGTAGCGGCCGACCACGAGGCCGCCGACCCTGCCGTAGACGCACCGCCCCCGCTGCCGCCGGCTACCTGGAGGGCTTTCCTCGAAGCGGAGCTGTGCGCTCTGCCTTTGGCCCGTATTCTGCCGGCAAGCCGGCGCGCCGCTCTGTACCCAGAAATCGAGGCGGTGCTCGACGGGTGCTCGTCCGCGGAAGCGAAACGGGTGCTGGCCGCGCGTGGCCAGCTGCGCACGATTTCCGACCTGGCCAGCAACGACGGTCTCCGCGTTGTCGCGCTGAAGGGCGGCGTCGCCGTCACCTCGGGCTTCGACCTCGACCTCGAGGACCTGGACTTCCTGCTCCCGCCCGACCACGCCCGCCGGTTAGAGGCCGGTCTGCTCCGGGCAGGTTACTGGTCCCAGCGCGGCGGGAGCCCGCGACACCTCGGGATGCTGTTCGTGCCGGGCGGCATCGGTGTAGAGCTTCACACGACGCTGAGCCGTGCCGGCGAGCCGCTCTCCGACGATCTCTGGTCGGCGACGGTCCCGCTCGAAGGGCTAACCGGTATCGAGCGCCTGAACCCTCTCTGGCACCTTCTCTGCCACCTGGCTCTGGACCACCCGGATCGCCGAGGACGCATCCGCGACCTGCTGCTGACCGCACAAGCCCTGGGCGATTGCTCGGAAGCGGATGTCGATGCGGTGCAAGCGAAGATAGCGCAGCACGTCATGGCCGTCGAGCTGGAGCAACTACTCTCCATGGCGATCGCCATGCGCGAGCATCAACCCATCGACGACGAGTTCCGCCGAAACGCCGCTGCAGTGTACACGCTGCGCCGGATGTTCAACCGGCTACCGATTCCGAAGACGCTGATCTTCATTATCTGGCGATGGACGTTTGCATTCTTGGGTCGCCCAGCCAACCGGCGCGAGATGTGGGCCG
>JBDHAS010000399.1:0-2991 GCA_039588015.1 Gemmatimonadota bacterium
GCGATCGGAGCCAGATCGGTGATGAATCCGGGAGAGAACGAGACCGTGGGCACGGTAACCAGCCGCGTGCGTTCGTCCATCGCTGCGGCGAGTTTGTCGGACGGAAGGCGCCCGTTATCCGGTTCCACGGTCCGCACCTCGATGCCGACGCGTCGCTGCAGATTCAGCCAGGGATATACGTTGTTGGGATGCTCCAACTCGGGACAGAAGACGACGTTGTCGCCCGGTTCCCAGGGCAACGCTGCAGCGATCGCGTTGAGCCCCTCGGAGGCGTTCTTTGTGATGGCGATCTCGTCGGCGTCGGCGTTGATCAGCCGCGCGAAGCTCTCTCGCGTACGCTCGATCGTCGCCAGCTCTGCCTGCTTATCCCAACTGCCGTACATGTGACCGTCTACATAAGCGTCGACGGCAGCCCGCACATCGGTCGAGAGTAAGCCGCGGACAGCGACGTTCATGTAGGTACACCGCTCGGCGCCGGGGAACAGGCGACGTGCCTCCGCCATCTCCGTATCTGCTAGCCGAACTTCACGTTCTTGCACTGTAGCGTACTCCTCAGGCGGCGCTTTCCTGCGCAAGGCGCCGTTCCGAATGGGCGACGATCGCTGTGCCGACCATGTCGCCCATGCAATTGATGGTCGTGCTCCCCATGTCGATCAGGCGGTAGATGCCGCCTACGATGGCGGCTATCTCGAGCGGCAGATTGAACGCCTGCACGAAGATCAAGGCGATCACCAGGCCTCCCCCGGGGATTCCGCCGGAGCCGTTACTCAGTATCAGGCCGATCAGCAGGATCGTGATCTGCGAAGCGACGGTGAACTCGACGCCGGCTGCCTGCGCCGTGAATAACAACACGCCCGCCAGCATGATCGCCGTACCGTCTTTGTTGAGTTGCGCGCCCAGCGGCAGCGTGAACGAATAGACGCTGCGCGGAAGCTGCATCCGCTTCTCGGCAACGTCGAGCGACACTGCCAGGCTAGCCAAGCTGCTGCAGGTCGCCGCAGTGGTCGCGTACAGCGGACCCGTCCTCTTCAAGAAATCGACCGGCGAGTAAGGGGTGAGCAGCACCAGCAAAACCATGTAGACGGCCACCATGACTGCCTGAGCGCCCCAGACTCCGCCGATGAACACGCCTAGCGGGCCGAAGATAGCCGGCCCGTACTCCCCGACGGTGGCAGCCGTTAAAGCGCCGATCCCGATCGGGCCGAAATACATGATGATGCCCACCAACTTGCGAAACACCTCGGCCAGGATGCTGTAGCCCTTCTGCAGCGGCTCGCGCGAACCTTGTGGCAGCAGTAGCGTCGTCACGCCGAGGAACAACGCGAACACGACGACCTGAGCCACGTCACCGCTGGCGAACGCGGCGAACACGTTGTCGGGGACGAGGCCGAGGAAGACCTCGGTGATGCTGGGTACCTGTCCGAAAGATGCTTCGACCTGCTCGGTCAGCCGCATCCCAACGCCGGGTCGTAGCAAGTGCATCGTCATCAGGCCCAGCGTCAGCGCCAGAGTGGTTGTCAAGACATAGTAGGCTATGATCTTGCCGCCCAGCCTGCCCAGCGCGCGGACGTCGCTAAGGCTGGTCACTCCGGCCAACAGGTTGAAAAAAACCAGAGGGATGACCGCCATCATGAGGAGCCTGATGAACAGGTCTCCCAGCGGTTGAACTACTATCGCGCGCTCGCCGGCGGCCAGGCCGACGACGACGCCTATCGCCATGAACAGGAGGATCTTCACCCCCAACGACAGCCGACGGTAGCGCTGGTACAAATTCGGCTGCGGCTCGGATGTCTGTTTGTTCACTGGAGCCCGAGATGTTCGAGCGTGCGGGACAACAGCAGCTCGTAGTATCCACGGTAGTTATCGCGTGTGACTGGCATGAACTCGTCCACCTGCGCCGGGTTGCCTTCGAGGATCTCCCCGTTCGGCCGTATCGTGTGACCGATCGACCACATGAATTCCACAACCGGCCGCTTGTTGGTCGGGAAAACCAGCACCTCCTCCCATTCCCAGGTGTTGCTGTACCCACCTGCTGGCATCCCCATCGTGTACGCCAGCTTGTTGTCGACCACGATCGATGCGAACTGGTCGAGGTGGGATCCTCCATAGGGACCGAACCAGCAGACCAGCGAGCCGCGGAAGTGCACGTCCGCGGGATCGATGATGCCGTCCGAGTTATGCGGCAGGTGTTGCGTCTTGAAAGGGACGTTGTTGGTGTAGCGTTGACCGGCTTCGATTGCCTTCGTCACATCGCCTTCGAACCACTCCAGCCGCCATGTTCCGTCATCGAGCTCGCCGGGCCGCGGACTGAAAGTGCGGGCGCGCAATCTCTGCATCTGATCGTCGACGAACGCCTCGGCGGCATCGCTGATCCGAAGGTTGCCGAAGGTGGTCTTAAACGGTCGCGGACTCAGGCGCCGGACGGCATAGGCTCCCAGCGAGCCGCCTCGACTGCGGGTCGCGTCCACGATCACGGCGTGGTCGAGTAGATCGTGCTGGGCGGCGTATTCCATCAGCCGGTCGACATCGTCCACCAAGCTGCCGACGAATCCGTGCCAGTTGAGCAGCAGAACCGGCTTGCCTTCGGCTACGTGTAGGTCGAAGGTCGGTGTGCTGAAGACCTGGTCGAAGCCGGAGTATCGCTGCGTTCCGTGTCCTTTCCACGAGATCGTCTCGGAAGGCAGAAAGGGCAGGACCAGTGTGTAACGCTCTCCGTTCTGTCGTTCCAGCTCTAGCTCGAGCTTCTCCCGATAGAACGAGCGAGGGAACTGATAGCTCTTCTGCGGGATCCACGCCGCCAGCTGCCACCAGAATCCGTTCACGGTCGAGTAGCGGTGATACGGCTCGATATCCTCCACGTACTCAGAGAAGGCGCCACCGTTGATCGCGAGCAACCTGTCGCCTACTTCGGGCTCTATACCTCCGGAGAACTCGGCGATATCGCGAGCGAAATCTGCCACGAACACGAAATACTGGCCCGGTGTCCCGTAG
>JBDHAS010000400.1:0-4899 GCA_039588015.1 Gemmatimonadota bacterium
CGTATCGGGACGCAGCGCCTGGCTGCTGCTCGGCGTGACCGGCATGGCCTACGCCCGAGGGGCGGGCGCGGTATGGGCGGTGACAGGATACATCGTCGCCGAGATGTTCCTATTCCTCTTCTACGCGCGGCGGTTGCGACACTTCAGCGAGGTCCACGATTGCGTGACCGTGCCCGACTTCTACGCCGCGCGCTTCGGTGACCGCGGTGGCGGTCTCCGTACCATCCTCATCGCGATCATCCTGATTTTCATGGTCGGCTACGTCTCGTCCCAATTCGTCGGGGGCGGCAAGGCGTTCGCGGCGAGCTTCGGGTTGAGCCCCAACATGGGGGTCTTTCTAACGGCGCTGATCGTGCTGGCGTACACGACCCTAGGGGGCTTCCTCGCTGCGAGCCTCAGCGATACGCTGCAGGCGTGCATTATGATCGTGGCCTTGGTGGTAGTGCCTTCCATTGCCATACTCGACCGCGGCGGTCTTCTCGCGGTGGTGAGCGAGCTTCAGGCGTTCGACCCGGCGATGGTCGATCCGGTGTCCCTGTCGGCCGGCGTGATCATCGGTTTCCTCGGTATCGGACTCGGCTCGCCGGGCAACCCGCACATCATCGTCCGCTACATGTCGATTGCGAACCCGGACCAGCTACGCGCCTCGGCGGTGGTCGGCACGGTGTGGAACGTCGTGATGGCATGGGGCGCGCTGTTCATCGGACTCGTCGGACGCGTCTACTTCCCGGACGTAGCGATGCTGCCCGATGCCGATACCGAGCAGCTCTATCCGGTGCTGGCCGCACAGCATCTGCACCCGATCGCCTTCGGCGTAGTGGTGGCGTCGATCTTCTCGGCCATCATGTCGACTGCCGATTCGCAGCTGCTGGTCGCGGCATCGAGCGTGGTGCGCGACTTCTACGAGAAGATCCTGCACCGGGATGAGGTCATCCCGCAGAAGCGGCTCGTCCTCTACAGCCGTATCGTCGTGGCCGCGCTGGTGGTGGCGGCGCTCGTGGTCGGGCTGCTGGCGGAGGCGCTCGTCTTCTGGCTGGTCTTGTTCGCGTGGGCGGGGCTCGGCGCGTCCTTTGGCCCGACCTCGATTCTGGCGCTCTACTGGCGGAGGACGACCCGGGCCGGGGTCATCGCCTGGCTACGGTTGTCGTGAGTTGGATGACGCGACCGCCGGAGGACGTCGGGCGGATGTTCGATAGCATGAAAGGCTCTCACAGCTAGCTGCCGGCGATCTCCACTCGAGTTCTCGTCAGCGTTGATCGCGTCGCCCGCGCCCGCGCCCTCGCGCGCGCCCGCGATGAACCCGCGATGAAGATGAAGATGGCGATGGGGATGGCGATGGAGAGTCAGCGAGGTGAGACGTTGCAGGATGGGTAGGCTGCGGCGATAATCCCCCTGTTGCCATGCTGAGAGTGATGTTCATTGGAACATCGTCGCCATCCAACGCGAGGGCGATCTGTACCTGTTCGACTGTGGGGAGGGTACCCAGCGCCAGATGATGCGGTACGGGGTCGGCTTCACGGTCAGCGAGATCTTCTTGACCCACATGCACGCCGACCACTACCTCGGCACGGTGGGCCTACTTCGCACCATGAGCCTGCAGGACCGAGAAGAACCGCTCGGCATCCATACTCCGCCGGGCGGCGATGAGATCCTAGGTCAGGCGGTTGGGCTCGAGCTGGACGACCTGACGTTCCCCGTGCTGATCGGACCGCTCGAGCCGGGAGAGTCTGTCCGCCGCTCCGATTACTCGATCTCCGCGTACGCGGTGAATCATGCCGGAGGGGCGAACGGCTACGTGCTGAAGGAGGACGAGCGCCCCGGGCGTTTCTATCCGGAGCGGGCACAGGAGCTAGGCGTTCCCGAAGGTCCCCTATTCGGGCAACTGCAGCGGGGAGAGACCGTGGAGCTCGAGGGCCGGCGTACGGTGCGGCCGGAACAGGTGATGGGGCCGGCGCGGCCAGGCCGCACGGTCGTCTATACGGGCGACACCCGGCCGTGCGATACGACGATCGAGGTGGCCGGCGGCTGTGACATGCTGGTGCACGAAGCCACGTTCTCTGACGACGAAGTAGACCGGGCCGGGCGAACGGGCCACTCGACGGCGCGGCAGGCGGGCGACTCCGAGCGGCCGTACGTCTTGGAGCGAGAGGCCAAGCGTGCTTGCGGTGGCAGTTGCGAGGTGATCGTGGCGTACGACGGCTTGACGATCGAAATTCCTCTTCAGGACTAGGCTCCCGTGTCGATAATCGCGGAACGGCTCTCGAGCTAGCGGGCGCACTTGATTACTGTCCGGGTTCCAGGTGACAAATCGATCTCGCACAGGGCGTTGATGCTGGCGCCGCTGGCCGGCGGCACGAGCCGCATCGCCGGCCTCGCGAACAGTGCCGACGTACGCTCCACCGCAGCGGCGATGCGGGCGCTGGGCGTGACCGACGCGCGCGTCCCCGAGACGGATGTGCCCCTCGAACTTGTCGGGCCGGTGGAGCTGCGAGCCCCGCAGGGGAGCATCGACTGCGGCAACAGCGGTACCACAGCCCGTCTGCTGCTCGGGCTGATCTCCGGGCTCCCGATCGGCGCGGCGCTCGACGGCGACGCGTCGCTTCGGCGTCGTCCGATGGCTCGGGTAGCGGACCCGTTGCGGGCAGCGGGCGCAATCGTGCGGGAGCTGGGTAGAGCAGGTTGCCTGCCCTTGGAGATTCGCGGCGGACAACTGGGCCCCATAATGCACGAGAGCCCCGTAGCCAGCGCCCAAATCAAGAGCGCGCTCCTTCTCGCCGGACTCGGAGCAGATGTGCCCGTCACCGTCATCGAGCCGGGCCCCTCTCGCGATCACACGGAGCGCATGCTGGGGGCGATGGGAGTGGGGGTTGTGACGAGGGAGGAAGCCTCTGGCTTTCGCGTTGTGCACGAACCGCCAGCCGGGCCGCTCGACCCACTGAGACTGACGATACCGGGCGACTTCTCGTCTGCCTGCTTCTGGATCGTGCTGGCTGTGCTCGGCGGTGCCGGCTCGGGGCTTCGACTGCAGGGCGTCGGACTCAACCCTCGGCGCACCGGCTTCCTGCGGGCGCTGTCGGCTATGGGAGCCTCAGTCGAAACGACGGTCAGCGGCCTGGCAGCGGGCGAGCCGGTGGGCGATATCGAGGCGCGCCCGTCATCGCTACGCGGGTTCGAGCTACCGCCGGAATGGGTGCCGACGCTCATAGATGAGATCCCGATGCTGGCGTGCCTCGCGGCGTGTGCGGCGGGAACCACCGTGATAAGGGGGGCAGCCGAGCTGCGCGTGAAGGAAAGCGATCGACTGGCGGCCCTGCACAACAACCTGACGGCGCTTGGTGTCGTGAGCCGCGAGGCGCGCGACGGACTGGAGATCGAAGGTACGGCGACCCGGCTTGCGGGCCGAGTGTTCAGCGAAGGCGACCATCGCATCGCGATGTCGTTTGCAGTACTCGGCGCGCTGGGTCGGAACGACGTTCGGGTCGATGACCCTGGCTGCGTGCGTGTCTCCTACCCCGGCTTCTGGGCGGAGCTGTCGCGGATCGCGGAATTGGCGGAGGGATCATGATCATTGCCATCGACGGCACTGCCGGTTCCGGCAAGACGACGACGGCGATGGAAGTGGCCAGGCGGCTGCGGTTCCTCCACCTCGACTCCGGGGCGCTGTACCGGGCCTTCGCCGTGGCCGCCTTGAGCCGGGGCTGGGCGGATCAGTCCGGCGCCGTGGCGCCGGAGCGAATGGCCGAACTCGCCGCTCGAAACGTGACGGCGCAAGTCCAGGCAGGGGAGGTAGCGGTCTTCCTGGACGAACGGCGCCTCAACGACGAGCTGCGTTCGCCGTCGGTGTCGGCCTGTGCCTCCAAGATCTCCGCCTTCCGGGAAATCCGCCGGCGCGTCGACGGCATCCTCCGCCGACTGGCGGCGGAGTACAAGGGAGGTGTCGTTTGCGAGGGCCGCGACATGGGGACCGAAGTCTTCCCGCATGCTGAACTCAAGGTCTTCATGGAGGCCGAGCCTACCGAGAGGGCGCGACGGCGCGTCCTTCAGCGCGGCGAGGAGGCCCACGCGGAGAGCGTGCGTAGCGAGAGATCGCGGCTGCTGGAGCGGGATCGGGCGGATTCCCAGCGGGAGGTCTCACCGCTCAAGATGGCCGAGGACGCCATTGTCGTCGACACGACCGAGCTGACTTTCGAGCAGCAGGTGGAGCTGATCGTGGACGCGGCTCTCCGCCTTGACATGACTTGAAGCCGTAGGGTAGATTCCGCCTTTACTTCGGGGGCGCGGCTTAATCCCAGTGGCGGGTGCAGGTCCGGAATCGCCGCCGGCGGCATGCCAGCGCCCGTTTTCTTTTGACCATTAACGTAGTGGGAACGCCGGGACCGGACGGCCGGCGAAAGCATTCAACCTGATGACAAACAAGAACAGCGAGGCCCCGCCCTCGCAGAGCCAGGACTCTCCAGCAGACCTCCCCGAGCAGAACGACGTAATCGCAGAGCAGAGCCCGAGCGAAGCCGAGCCGGTTGTCGAGCCGACTGTCGAGCCGACCGCGGAAGCACCGGAGCCTACCGAACAGGAGCCCGGCGAGGAGAAGTACGAAGCCATGGCCGGTGGGCCACTGCCGCGTAGCAGCCTGTTCGATGAGGAGGAGTACTCGGCCGACGAGTACGAGGACATGCTCTCGATGTACGAGGACACCCTCAAGAACATCGAGGAGGGTGAAATCGTCAAAGCGATCGTGCTTCGCGTCACAGATTCGTCGGCAATCCTCGACCTTGGATTCAAATCCGAGGGGTCGGTTCCGCTCGATGAGTTCCGCGAGCCGGGCGAGGTCGAGCCGGGTCAGGAAGTCGACGTCTTTCTCGAGAAGTTGGAAGACCAGGAAGGGGTGGTCGTCCTCTCGAA
>JBDHAS010000401.1:0-3129 GCA_039588015.1 Gemmatimonadota bacterium
AACGTCTTTGCGCCGCAAGTAGCAGCGTTGTTGGAGCGCGGTACGGAACAGTGTGCCGCTGTGGGCACGTTCCAGTCAATACAGATCACACATCAGGCGAGGTTGCGGGTCCGACGGCCGGAGCTCCCGAGCGGCTGGAATCCTTAGGCAAAACTAATACGATTACTTGTTGCGTTTTCTGAAAGAGCTCTTATCATACTACTTGCCCTCCGACCCACCTTCCTGTTCGACGAGACAAGACCTCCATAGACTGCGCGACCATCCGCGCTTTCAGGCGCTGTTGGAGCCCGAGCAGTAATGCAGGCTGCAGTCTGCGATCCGTCCAAGGAGGGAGAGTCATGAACTACGTGCAGGATGTTATCCGCAACGACCCCAACTCGCCCATGAAGAGCGGTAAGCTCTGCGTCCGCAAGACTGACAAGGGCTTCTTGGCGTTCGGGCCCAACGAAAAGCGCGAGCTGCTCTTTGGGATCTTCGCGGCGGTCATACTGTTGTGGGCTAACACCGTGATCTAGCTGGCGCCTGAGCGCGGTTTGATCACGGAATCTTGAGACCACGTAAATCTGAGAACCTGTGGTCCAGACCGGGACCGGTGCGCCTGCCGAGCGTGGGCAGGCCGAGGTACCGTCCCGAGCCAAAATAGGGCCGCCCTCCATCGCCATCGACATCGCCATCGGGACAGTCGAAGGGATGGCGATGGGGATGGGGATGGGAGGAGGTAGATGGTGGGGGCCTCAAGTCGCGGGCCGGAGGGGGCTGCCGGCCTTTCACATTGGCTAGGTGCTCCCTAGCTATCGGTCGACGTTGTCTAATCGGAGGAACCTTACAACACGCTCCTCATAAGCGCCGCCACGACGAATCCCAGGTAGTTCCCAATCGCATACCCTAGCAAGCCGACGGCTACCCCTGGCAGCAGGCGATCGGTGTACCCGCGGGCGCCTGCTATCGCGATGGCAGAAGCAGCGCCGCCAACGTTCGCCTGCGACGCGACCACCAGGGTCGGGAGATCCAGGCGCGCCAAGCGCCCGATGCCGAAGATCAGCACGCCGTGAAATGCAACGGTGATGATCGCGTAGTAGAAGACCGGCGGGCCCAACGCGACGAGGTTGGCCACGACCGAGCGGGCGCCGTTGCTTGCCAAGAAGAGCAGGATCAGGTAGTTGCCGAATAGGGCGCTGCCGGTGAGCTTCTTCACTGCCGGAACCTGCGCCAGGACCAAGACCACCGTGGTCAGCCACAGCACTTCGTGCAGGATCGGAACGAGTTCGGCCAGCTGACCTGCTGCCCACACCGCGCCGACGGCGACCGTCACCAGAGCCGCCGTATCCGCGAGCGACACCGGCCGCACGCTGTCGTTGAGGGTGTGCTCCAGGGTAAGGGGCTTCTGTGCGGAGGAGGGGCTCTCGACACCGGTCTCTTGCGATTGCTTCGGCCGTCCCAACATCAAGGGGACCGCGAGACACGCGGCCATCCAGACGGCGGTCACGATGACATCGGCCGCCGTCGCCGCTGAGAACATGTCGGCACTGGTGTCGAAGGCACGGCCCAGAGCGGCGAAATTCGCGCCTCCTCCCGTATAGGTGCCCGTGAACTGACCGGCCAGCTTCCACGTCTCCGGGCCAACGAGCCCGGAAAGGAACAGGCCGCCCGTAATGGCACCGGCCGCTGTCCCTACGGCGCCGATACCGAACGCCGCCAGCATCTTAGGCCCGGCTTGCAGTATCGAGCGCAGGTCCACGCTCAACAGGATCAGGGCGATCCCAAGGTTGACGCCGGTGCCCATGAGGAAATCGTAGGTAGGAGACGTGCCCGGCAGCAGTCCGATGTTGGACAACAGCATGCCCAGCAGAATTCCGGTTAGGGCCGCGCCAAGCGAGCGAAAGATGGTGACGCGCTTCTCCAACTGAATCGCCAGGAAGACGACCGCGGCGAGCGCGAGGAATATGTGGTTGGGATTTGTGATCATCGGAGGCCCGGCTAACGGACAAGGGCCTCCAGGCGAGTCAGCAGCTCCGCTTGGTCGCTCGCACCGGTGGCGCCGACGATCGACCGATCGGTCTGCACGACCCCGGCCAGGCCGCGGTAAGGGATCTCCTTGTACAGAACCGTACGGCCTTCGTGCTCCACCGATGCCCAAATGTCGGCGAGCGATTCCCAAACGGCTGCAGGCGACGAGCCGGGAGCCGTTAGCATGACGAAGCCCTCCCAGGTCTGGCCGTCTGCGCCGGCATAGTCAGCGTATAGGCAGTGCGAAAGCTCAGTGAGCCCGAGGAATCCCTCTCGCACGTATCCCTCACTGCCCGCCACGCGGCCGTTCTGAGGCAGCAAGTCCAGCTCGAGTGGATGGTCCGCTTGCCCGGGCAGCGCGCGAGCCAAAGCCTCCAACAGCTGGCGGCCGCTCGTTGAAGTCAACTCGCCCTCCACCGCGTTCACCTTCACGTACGTGGCGCCCTTCAACAACAGCGCCTGGTACGGCGGAGAGACAACGGCCTTAGTCGCGCCGGGTAGCGGCGATCCCGCGGCCGGATGCTCTCGGTTGAAGGTGCCGAAAGCGTTCAACGGGGCCCCCATGTCGTAGAGATCCACCGTGACCAGCAGGTCCCCGGAGCTCAGGTCGGCGGTTCTGCAGGTCTGCACGTCGTACTCGAGGAACAGCTCGGCGGCCCCGTTGATGTACTCCCACAAGTTGTCGGCGTCGTAGGTCATGACGTCGCCGGCCAGAGTCCAGCCGTCGACCTCCGGGAAGTCGGCTTCCTGGCCAGAACAGGAAAGAAGAGAGACGGCTAGGATGACGAGCGTCAGCGACAGCAAGCGTTTCATCGTATTACGCTCCGCCTGGCATCTGATGTGATCGTTCACGCCAATGTCAGCAGGTCGTGCACCTGCAGCATGTTGGGCAGTATGTCCACACCGTACGGGCAGGCGCCTGAGCAGTCTCCAGCGCAGCCTTCCAGGCCCGCGTACTGCGTCATCGCGTACTTCTCGTACCCCTGTCCCTCGTAGTAGTAGGCGTACCGCATGATGGTGCTCACCGGCACGTCGTGCGGGCAAGTCGCGCTGCAGTCGGCGCAACCGTGCCGGCAATACTGACTGTTCAGCGCCAGCTTGCATTCTTGCAGCATCAACGAT
>JBDHAS010000402.1:0-4011 GCA_039588015.1 Gemmatimonadota bacterium
CTTCAAGCCCGGAGATTCCGCGCTGCCGGGCATGGCAGCGTCGGCCGACACCGGCAACTACCTGGTCGAATGGCGGCTCGAAGCTGGTCGGTGGTTGATCGTGAACGACGTCGCAACCAGCCAACGCTCAGTCGAGTCGTTGTGCGCGCAACAGTAGCAGCTCCTGTTGGGACCATGCACGCGATGACAAGGGAGTCAGGCGGCACAAGTAGACTATGCCTTCTGGCGATCCTGATCCTTTCGACGTTCGCCGCGGCGTGTTCGAGCGGCGGTCAACGAGCCTGGTCAACGACGGAAGAAGACATGGTGGCAGTGAGCCGCATGCTCGTGACCTTCGACCGGTTGGCTGCCGAAGCCGACCTGGCAGGCTTCCTCGATTACATCCTCGACGATGCTGTCTTAATGCCGCCCGACGGACCAGGCTTCCTCGATTACATCCTCGACGATGCTGTCTTAATGCCGCCCGACGGACCGGCTATCGTGGGGAAGAGGCTGATCGCATCGTGGTACAGCGATCTGTACGATCAATTTGTTCTCGACATGACCCACGAGCCGCTCGAGACCGACGTATTCGGCGACATCATCATTCACCGCGGAAACGCTCGAGGCACGATGACGCCGAAGACCGGCGCCGAGCCGATCGCGTTTGACAACAAGTATCTGTTCGTATTGCGAAAGGGGAGCGATGGGTCTCTGAAGATTTGGCGAGCTATGTTCAACAGCAATCGGCTACAGTCCGAGGGGTAGCTGAAGGTCAGTTTTCGCGCGGGCGCTGGTCCGGCGGCAACATCCATTTCCAGAGCCCGAGGCCCAATAGCGCGTTGACCAAGAAGTGAGCGGTCATCGCCGGCCACAGTCCGGCGCCGGCCACGACCGGCAGGCAAAGCACGTACCCCATCGTAAAGGCGCGCACCACGCCGACCTGGCCCTGATAGCCGTGCATGACCCCGAAAGCCAGGTTCGCCACTACCGCCGCCCACCAGCCGTTCTCGAGCCAGCCCGCAAGCCCTGCAAGCAGGAACCCGTGATAGCTGAACTCCTCACAGAAGCCGGCGCTGACGGATACACCCAGGAACGCCCACCGCTCCCGGGTCGTCTTCGGCATCAGGTGATAGGTCAGGCGAGACTCACGAATTCCCAGACGCGCCGCGCTCCTGCTGATGAGGAAGTTGCCGGCCAGCGTTCCGGCGGTCACGACAGCCGTCCAGCCCAGAAAGGTGCCGATACCGGAGCGGAACAGCCCGATCTCGGACGCCGCCACTCGTTCGGCCAACAGGACTAGTAGAGCGCGAGGAGCGGCACGACCACCAGAAGCAGGAAGACGAGAATGCGGCCAACCCAGCCGAACTCGACCGCCGGAGCCATGTCTTGGAGAATCGTCTCCAAACGTCTCACTCCTTCATTCTCGCCCGACTACTAGTCATCACAGAGTGGTTTCCCTTGCCAAACCCGTATCGCAGCAGCAGCATGGTTGCGAGGCCGGCACACACTCACGTACAACGTAGCCAGATGTCGAACAAGATCGAGAACACAGCCACGCGGCTCAAGCGAGAGCTGCGCGCCATTGCGGATCCGGCGATCCGTGAGTCGATGCAACGATTCTCCAAAGAGCCGATTCGGAGCATCGGCGTACGCACCCCCGACGTTCGGCGCCTAGCTACAGCGGCGGCCAAAGAGTATCGCCAAGCCAAGCTTCCCTTCGATCCAATCCTCGCCACCGCCAGGACGTTGTGGCGCGGTGGCACTATCGAGGAGCGTAGCCTGGCCATCTTCATCCTGTCGAAGTTCAATCGCCAGTTCCAGCCCGAACACTGGCGAGTCCTCGATGAATGGGTCGAGACCCTGACGAATTGGGGCGAGACCGACGGGCTGTCGGGGTACCTGCTCGCTCCGTTCCTCGACAAACGGCCCGGGTTCATTCGGCGTTTGAAGCCCTGGACGCGCAGCCGCAACCGCTGGCGGCGCCGCGCCGCGGTCGTGGCCCTCGTGCCATTGGCGCGCCGCGGCAAACACCACGAGGCGGCCTATGATATCTGCGATCGTCTGGCAGAAGATCGCGACGACATGGTGGAAAAAGCCGTCGGCTGGCTTCTCAAGGAAACTTCGCGCGCCGAACCGCAGGCCGTCGCCGACTACCTTCTCGACAACTCGCAGCGCCTGTCACGCACCACAATTCGCTACGCTGCCGAGAAGCTACCCGCCAGGCTGAGGAAGCGCGTGTTGTCGGCGTGACCCCGCGCCGCCGGGGCGCTCACTCGTTACGCCGGTACACCACCTCACCTCCAACCAGAGTGAGGTCGACCTGGACGTTCTCGATTCCAACAGGATCGATATTGAAGATATCGTCCGATAGCACGACCAGGTCCGCATACTTGCCGGGCTGCAAATCGCCGAGCACGTCTTCCGTGTAGCACGAGTAGGCGGCGCCCGCCGTGTACGCCTCGACTACCTCCGGCACGCTGATCTTCTCTTCCGGCACCCAGCCGTCGGGAGTCGCGCCGTCGATGGTGCGGCGCGTGACGGCGGCATGGATGCCCAGCAGCGGATCGATTGGCGCGACCGTCCAGTCACTGCCAAATGCAAGCTTCGCCCCCGCGTCCAAGAGGCTGCGGAAAGCGTAAGTCGTCTTGATCCGCTCCGGCCCGATCCGCTTTTCCGCCCAGCGCCCGTCGTCGACCGCGTGGTAGGGCTGCATCGATCCGATCACACCGTCCCGCGCCATGCGCGTTATCGCGTCCCGAGTTAGGTGCTGCGCATGCTCGATCCGGAAGCGGCTGTCCCGCGGGCCATTGGCGGTCCGCGCCTTCTCGAAGGCATCGAGCAGCCAATCGTTCGCGCGATCGCCTATGGCATGGATCACCACTTGTAGGCCAAGCGAGTCGCCGGCGACGATCGCGCGCTCCAGCTCGAGCGTGTCCACGACCACGAGTCCTGCGGTATTGGGCTCGTCGTCATATGGCTCGTAGAACCAGGCCGTGGTAGATCCGAGCGAGCCGTCGACAAATCCCTTGAGGCCGCCCCAAAAGAGGTGATCGTCGCCTCTGCCTTCGTTCGCCACGAACTCTGCCAGACGCTCCCAGGTAGCGATCGGCACGACGCTGTAGACGCGGATGTCCAGTTCGCCGCGTTCGTAGGCGCGCCGATAGGTCTCGAGCCCGGACCACGATCCCATGTCGGTTATCAACGTCACGCCCCTCGAGAGCGCGTGGTCGACGGCGGCCTGCAGTGCCCTGTCCCGATCCGCGTCCGACGGCGGCGGCATCGCGCCGTTGACGAGAGCCATCGCCTCGTCCTTTAGGACCCCGGTGGGACTACCGTCCGGATAACGCACGATCGTCCCGCCCGGCGGGTCAGGAGTGTCAGCCGTTACCCCTGCCAGCTCCAACGCTCGGCTGTTGGCCAGGCCCATGTGCCCATCCAGCCGCTGGACGAATACCGGAGAGCGCTCGGTCAGCGAGTCGACCCAATCGCGCCGCGGCAGCTCACCGCCCCAGAGTTCGTGGTCCCACTGGCCGCCGGTAATCCACGCATCCGGGTGTTCGCGAGCGAACTGGCCGATGCGGCGGGCAAACTCGATCGGGGTGGCAGCGTCACGCAGCTGTACGCCTGCCAGATCGAACCCACCCGCGATGAAGTGCGTGTGGCTGTCCAGGAAGCCCGGCACGACGCGGCGCCCTTCCAGATCCAATCGTTGCGTCGCCGCGCCCGCGTGAGACTCGATCTCCTCGTCCGTCCCTACCGCCAAGACTATGCCGTCACCGATGGCGATCGCCGTCGGCGCCGCGTCGCCCGTGGTCGGCGATCCGGGGCCGACCCAAATCGATCCGTTGATGAGTATCAGGTCCGCCGTATGCACCCTCTCGCCGCTGCAGCCCGACAGTCCCAAGGCCACGAGGGTTACCGCGCCCATCAGTACCCGCGACATCACAACCTCCGAACGTGCTATTGCTCCCGCCACGATTGCACTTTGACCCTTTCGAAGGGCTCCGGAGACGGCGACATCCGGTAGGC
>JBDHAS010000403.1:0-2919 GCA_039588015.1 Gemmatimonadota bacterium
GATAGCGAGCACGTACTTGTCACTGGACATCGGCTTCCTCGCGCGCGCCCGCGGTCGGGTCAACCGGACTGCTGAAGGGCGTCCTTTCGCGCGATCTCGGCGTCCTGTGCCTTCTTGACGAAGTCGAACAGGACGCTCGGTAGAGGCTCCGGCAGCGTCGTGGCGGGCCTGCCGGTGGCGATGGCGCGGTAGTAGATGCACGCGGTCTTTTCCAACAGCTCCACGTAGGTCACGGTCTTTTCGAGGTTCCTGCCTACGCACAACGCGCCGTGGTTCTGAAGCAGGTAGCAGTGGCAGCGATTGTCGAGCTTGCTGACCACGTTCTCGAGGAGCTGCGGACTGCCGGATACGCCGTAGGGAACGACATCGACCATCGAGCCGATGGCGACGGTGACTTCATCGAAAAGGGGAGGGATCGGCTCGTTCAGTATCGAAAAGATGCTCGCGTAGATCTGGTGGGAGTGGACCACGGCATTGACGTCTCTTCTGTTCTTGTAGACAGCGACGTGCAAAGGTGCTTCGACGGAAGGGTCGAGGGTCCCGTCGATGCGAGCCAGATCGAGGTCGACGATGCAGATGTCCTCGATTGTCATATCAGCGTATTTCTTTCCGTGAGGCGTCACCGCGACGGCCTCTTCCCCCTCGATCAGGACCGAGACGTTGCCCGCGCTTCCCGAACGCGTCCCGAAGTACCCATTCTCGCTGAGCATCTGGCTGACCTCGAGGACCTCGCGTCTGTACTCGTCATACTTGCCCATGTTGGGTTTCCTCATCGCTTGCGGCCCGAACTCCTGGTCTCCTGAAGGCACATCCTGGATCGTGCTCAGCTTGCTCCTTCCACGCTGGCGAGTACCCGCGCAAAGCCTCCGAGGGCCTCTTCGACGACCTCATCGGTGTCTGCCATGCTGCTGTAGAGGCGACTGCCGGCCAGCGTGATGACCCCCTCGGCCGTGTACGCCGCGCCCATCTCTTCGGCGATGTCCTTGCGCTGCATCACCTTGGTGAAGAAGTCGGGATCGGTAGTGTCGAGGAGGAGCACCCCGTGTGTCTCGAGGTGGATGATGGAGCCGTGGTTGTAGACGAAGAAGGGGAGGTCGAGCTCGTCGATGATCGTCTGAAGCCCCTGAGAGAGCTTGTCACCCGCTCGTCCCGCCAGCACCGGGGCGTTGGTGCGCTCCATCTCCAGGATGGAGTAGTAGCCTGCTGCGCAGCTCAAGGGGTTCGCGGAGAGGGTTCCGCCGACCAGGGTCCGCTGCCCGCCCGCACCGATGCCCGCGGAGAAGGTCGACATCACGTCCGCACGCCCGCCGACGCCGCCCGCGGCGGGATACCCGCCCGCCACGCACTTCCCGAACACCGTGAGGTCGGGCTTGACGCCGAAATAGCCCTGTGCGCCGCCCAGACCCAGCCGAAACGCCGTGACTACCTCGTCGAAAATCAGCAGGGCGCCGAATTCATCGCACAATTCCCGTACCCGGCTGTTGAAGTCTCGCTGGACCGGCCGCGTGGCGCTTTCCGGCCCGATCGGTTCCAGAATCACGCCCGCCGTTCCACCGTCTGACTCATTTTGCACCAGCAAGGCACGCAGCCCTTGCTCGCCATCGATGTCGTTCGGGAAGAACTCCTGGGTATGTTGGAGACAGCCCTCGGGGATGCCGGCCGCCTCGTAGGCGCCGGTGCCGGGGATGCGCGTGCCAAACACGAGTTGGTCGCTCCAGCCGTGATAGGCTCCGCCGACCTTGATGACCTTCTTCTTGCCGGTGAAGTTTCGCGCGGTCCGAATCGCCGCCATGGCCCCCTCCGAGCCGCTCCCCAACATCCGAAACATCTCGATGGAAGGCATGTGCCGGTTGATCAGCTTGGCGAGCTCGAGCTCGTATTCGTGAAAGAGCCCCGTGACGGGGCCGCAGTCGTGAAGCAATTCGAGGATCTTCTTGCGGACCGGTTCGTAGTTGCTTCCCAGGACGGTGGGGCCCCCCGCTTGCAGAAAATCGATGTAGCGGTTGCCGTCGACGTCCCACAGGTACGCGCCGTCCGCTCTTGCGATGCTCAGCGGAAACGGGTGGTTGAACGCTAGGTTGTGCTGAACGCCGCCGGGAATGTACTTCGCCGCCTCCGCGGTTGCCGCCTTCGATTTCTTGCACCGTGTCTCGAAGAAGTCCAGGTATTCCTGCATCTTGTCTCGCCGAATCGGTCGCGGCGGCGAGTCCACCAGCCGCTTCGCCTTCGCGATCAGCTCGTCCGTGTCGGGCCAGTGGGAGATCGCGTATTCTTGGGCGCTCATTGCAGTCCCTTTCCGTCGCCTGCTGACCCGCTAGGACGGGAACGCAGGGGGTCGCTCGGTGCTCGCGTGCAACATAGTGTACGGGCCTTCGGGGATGACGGCTACTCGGGCGCCGCGACGACCCGAGAGGTAATCGTCAATGGCGCGCTGGGCGCGCCGGATCGCGTGGCCCTCTCCCAGGAGCGGCGTCAGGCCGATCTTTCGTTGCAGCTCGACCGGAATACCGTCGGTGGCGAACCACAGGCGCTCGCAGCCGATGCGGTCCAGCACGCGGCACTGCACCTGGAACTCCCACTGATCGAGCCTGGTCTCGTGGCGATTCGCCTCGATGTACTCGAGGAACCCGCGCCAGTCGGAACCCCACGCGAGCATCAGTTCGGTGTAGGCTCGGCTTCCGAGCCCTTCGCCACATTCCGAGAGCTGCAGCAGCGTCGTATCCGGACCCAGAGCTGGCAGAGCGGTGCACATGCCCTTGACGGTCTGGTAGAAGGTCTGATCGAGCGGATACCCGCCCCCGCAGGTGACGACCAGGTCGAAGGGGCGGGGAACCTCGGCCGTGGTCCAATCGGCGACCTCCTCGCAGCCGGCCAGGTGTGCTTCGACGAGGTCACCGCAGTAGATGCCGGCGATCTCCC
>JBDHAS010000404.1:0-3170 GCA_039588015.1 Gemmatimonadota bacterium
AGCGACGGCACCTTCTCCGTTCGAGCGGAAAAGACACGCATTACTCCCCAGCCGTTCGGACGATCGCCGAATATCAGACCGGCGGCGCCCGCCTCCTCCAGCGCTCTATCGAGGCTACGCTCGCTGAGCCCGGTTCGCTCGACTCGCGCATTCCACGCGTCGCGCGCCGTGTCACGCTTCGCCCTCATCTTCGCGAACGACTCTGGGGTCGCGTTCTCTTCCCAGTTGCCATCGGGCCGGCACGTCATCTCAGGGAACGACATCAGTACGAACTTCTTCTTGACCTGGGGAAGCCAAGCCTCGAACGCGGCAGAATCAGTCACATCTGGCAGGATGACGATATCGCCGCGGACTTTTCCCTTCGTGCCGGGGCTCCACGCTTTTATCATCCCTTCGAGGCTACGGACGCGCGGAGCAGTACGAACTTCTTCTTGACCTGGGGAAGCCAAGCCGCGAACGCGGCAGAATCAGTCACATCTGGCAGGATGACAATATCACTGCGGACTTTTCCCTTCGTGCCGGGGCTCCACGCTTTTATCATCCCTTCGAGGCTACGAACGCGCGGAGTTATCAGATCGATGTGTGTGATGCCGCGTTCCCAGCTCAGCCAGGTGCCGTACTGCTCGTTGCGAGCATCGATCCCCCAGCTCTGGTACTTCATCACCACCCAATCCTGAGCCGCCTTCTGAGCCGGCGTCCCTGTCAGCCGCGGCCCCAAAGAGTCGAGCAAGACCTGTGACAGGCTGTAGGCCTGCGAGTTCACCATACCCTCCTGCCACATCCTCTCGATCACAGGATCTTCCACAGGGAAAGTCTGTGCTGCTGCGGTGTGGGTGAACGTCAGGAGAGCCGCTACGAATACGACGGCACTTCGAGTCCTCTGCATGTTCGATCCTCCTGGTTACGGCGAGCCGTCCCCGTCGCTCCGACGGCGAGCTCGCCACTCGCGTACATCTCTTATGAACTCTGCTCTCGATACGCCTGGACCACAGAAGCGAAGTCGTGCCCGAAAAGCATCGAAGTGGGGAAGATCGTTGCGCAGGTCGAGGAACGCAGGATGCCACCCGCGCACCTTGCCCCAAGCCGTCAGCTCTTCCAACGACGTATCGCTATAGACATGACACAAGCGGTCGCCGCGGCGGATGCCGAGACGGGGTACGTCCTTAGGGGCTTTGTGGTAATGAAACTTCACCGCCAAACGCGTTATCCTATCGCCTCATCGAAGAGCGCCTGCAACCGTGCTTCGTCGCAGGGCGCCGACGGGCTACAGCAAGCCCGCGACCATCTCCACCGCCTGCTTCCCGACCTGATAGATGACCACCGCAAGCACGATCGGCACCACAATGCGCACGACGAAGAGCCAACCCTTGAGCAGACCCACATTGCCGAAGCCCTGCTTGGCCTCTTCGATGAGGTCTGGCACACGCCAACCCACCAAGAGCGCGAGGAAAAACGCCCCGACCACGAGCAGGAACTCGCCGGCCACCTTGTCGAACAGACCCAGTATGTCCTGGTTGTACGCGGATGGGATGCCGATGACCATGATCACTAGACCGGCACCCAAGGCCGCCCTGGTCCGGTCAAGTTTCCAATTGTCTATCAGGCTCGACGTCACAACCTCGAGCAACGAGATCGCCGACGTGAGGGCCCCGACCAAGAGCGCCACAAAGAACAGTAGACCAACGAACCGCCCGACCGCGCCCATCTTGATGAAGGCGGTGGGAAGGCTGATGAAAAGCGTACCAAGCGAGCTCTCACCGATCTCACCCTGCAGCGCGAAAGCGAAGATAACCGGAAACACCACTAGTCCCGCGAAGAAAGCCACAGCGAAATCCGACAACGAGATAGTAGCCGCCGACCCAGCGAGGTTCTCGTCACGTTTCAGGTAGCTAGCGTAGGTGAGCATCGCGCCCATCCCCAGGCTAAGGCTGAAGAACGCCTGCCCTGCTGCTCCGGCCAGCGTCTCCGCTGACAGCAGCTTGCTCGGCTCCGGGCGCAGGTAGAACGCGTATCCCTCGGAAGCGCCAACTTGGAACGCGGCCCAGACCGCCAAGGCGATCAGCAAGAGGAAGAGAACGGGCATGAGGATCAGCGATGCTCTCTCGATTCCGCCCTTGATGCCGCCAATGACGATCGAGATGGTGATCGCCATGAACACTATATGGTAGAGGACCGCACTGATCCCTACGGTCGAATGCTCGAAATACTCAGACGGGTTGCCGGAGAACCCGCTGATCAGAGCCTCCAACGTGTAGCGCAGTGCCCAGCCGGCGATGACGGAGTAGTACGCGAGAATGAGACAACCGGTCAACACGTAGAGATAGCCGAGCGGCGCCCAACTCGGGCCACCCACCTGGCGAAGAGCGCCGATCGGGCTCAAGCGCGCGCGACGACCGACGGCGAACTCCGACAGCATCACCGGCACGCCTACTAGGAATACCATACCGATGTAGAGGATGACGAAGGCGGCTCCACCGTTCTCAGCCGTGGCGTACGGGAATCGCCACATGTTCCCTAGTCCGACGGCGGATCCGACCGCCGCCAGGATGAAGCCGAGTCTCGTACCCCAACCTTCGCGGCTGCGCGCCTCCATCCTGTCTCCTCCGTTCCGGCTGTGTCGCTGATGCGGCAAGAAGATTACGCCACGCTACCGAGAGCAAGCCGCGGCGTCAAGCGTGCAGCGCTTGAACGGGCACTTCAGAGGATTTCTATGGGGATATGTGCGGGAGTACAGCCGGCACGATGGAAGGGCCAGCTGCCTGCGGAGCGTAGACCTGTCTTAGAGTCTATGCCGAGCAGTCTAGTCTCGGTCTTCCTCCGAGCGAAGATCGTCTCCGACCGGAATCGACCCCTTCGAACCGACCATCAGCGCTCCCCAGCGCGGGCGATTGGCGCCGTTGTGGCTCGCCAAGAACGAGTGGTCCGTTGGCTCTCCACACCAGATGTAAGCCCGCACCGTCGGAGCAGGCGATTTGACCCTGCGATTGAAAGCGATGATCCCGGCTGGACCCGAACCCTTCACATCCGCTGGCTTTATCATGACTCCACCTGTCGTTGCCAAGTCTCATACGGAAGACCGTGCCGGAAGGCACACTCACCCAAACATCATAGGGGCATGGACCGTGCCCGCCGTAGCAGCACCGAAAACCCGCATAAACGCTTGGATTTCC
>JBDHAS010000405.1:0-2893 GCA_039588015.1 Gemmatimonadota bacterium
CTATGCGGACGGTTTCCCGCAGCAGGTGCGCGCCGACATGAATGCGTTGCCGGAGGGCACCGTAGCAGCGGTACCGGCTCCCGAACCGGCGATGCCCGACGGATTCAAGGTGTTGATCGTCGAGAAGGAGACCGACGCCACCGCTATATCACTGGGCTTCCCCGTCTCATTCGTGCGGGGCGATCCCGATTTCTTCCCCTTGATGGCCGCGAACTCCTGGTTCGGTGAGCATCGCAACTCGTACAGCCATCTGTATCAAGTAATCCGCGAAGCGCGTGGCATGAACTACGGGGATTACAGCTATATCGAGGCGTATCCACTGGGATACACTACTCAGGTGCCGCCGAACAACGTGGCGCGTAGGAGTCATTTGTTCGAGATCTGGATCCGTCCGATATCGCTGACGGCGCCGGGCAATCTGCACGAGCGAACCCTGTTCGCGACCCGGGCCGCCTTGCGGGAACTGAAAGATCTGGTCGACAACGGAATGGACCCGGACACAGTGGAGGCTACCAAGCAGTTCCTCCGTAACTACACTGTCAATTGGGGTTCAACCATAACTCGGCGGTTGGCCTACGCCATCGACGACGAGTTCTATAGCTTCCCGGGTGATGGATATCTCAATGCGATCAGGCCGGGTGTGGAAGGACTTACCGCCGATCGAGTGAACGAGGCAATCCAGCGGCATCTGCAGTATGACAACATGTACATCATCTTCATCACTGCGGACGCCGAGGGGATGAAGCAGAAACTCCTGAGCGGGGTGGCCACTCCGATCACCTATGCCGGTGAGAGGTCAGCCGAACACATGGCGGAAGATGAACTGATCGCCAGTTTCCCGATTCCGGTAGACGAAGACGACATCACCATCATCGGGATCAACGAGGTATACGAGCGGCGCTAACGCCGATCAGTAGATCGTCAAGTGAAAAGGCCGGCGAGCATCAAGCTCGTCGGCTTTTTCTCGCCCATCAGGGTGAACCTCCCGCAACATTGCACGAGGCCGGTTCCTCCGTCACCTCGAATTCCTTTAGCCTCAGGGCAACGGTGGCGAACGACAGCAACTTCACCTTCATCTGCACCACCAACCTGCGATCGTCATCGCTCAACCACACTCGCGCCTCTGCTTCTTCTGAGAACAGCAATCCACCGTCCGGGATCGTAGGCTGGACCGTTGCGATTGGACCCCGTTCATGCCGACGCCGCCGGCTGGGGCTTGCGCAGCTTCCGCTGAATCGCCAGCATCGGGCATGCGAATGCCGCCCAAGTTGCTGGCAATCGAGATTGCATGCGGCACGCTCCTGCTCGCGAGCACGTGCCGCGGCGTCACCGACCCAGAGCCGTCACCGATGCGCTACGTACGCTTCATCGAGAGCCTCGTCGTTCCGAGCGGGTTGGTGCAAGGCCGTCCGAACGACAACTTCACGACCGCATGGAAGAACGCTCTCGCGGCGATGGTATTGCTGCACGAGGGCAACGACTCGGCGGCGCGCGGCATCCTCGACGTCTTCCGTGGTTTTCAGCAATCGCAGGGAGCCGGATTCCGCGGCGTGCCGCAGGGCTGGGACGCCGAGTCCGCGGTGCCAGTGGCGCAGGGCGATCAGCCGGACGACAACTACTATTGGGTCGGCGACGGTGGGGGTCTGCTGCTCGCGGTTCAGTATTACGGCGTGTCCACCGGGGATCGCCAGCGATACGCATCACTCGAGAACGCGCTGAAACAGTGGCTCGCCGCGCGCGCGGACGAATGCGAGACCATCGTCGCCGAGGGGAGCGCCAACATGTACGCGGCACTGTCGGCGTATGCAAGTGATGCCGCGATCGCGCCGCGACTCGTGCAGCTGCGACAGTGTTTCTACGACGACGTGCAATTCGATAACATCGGCGACCACACCGTCCGCGCAGCGCTCGTTTTCGGCGACCCGTCCGGCTTCTCGCACCTCCGCGGCCTCGACCGCACCGAGACGTGGTGCGTGGATGGAAGCACGACCGTGCATGCGTTCGCGGCGTTCTCGGGCGAGGCGTACATCAACGTGGATATCAGTGCCGAGTTGCTACTCACCTGGAAGCTGTGGAGCCAGCAGAGTTCGAGGGACCTGGCGTTCCTCGAGCAGGAGATTCTCCAGATGGAGCTAGGTGGCGCATCGGATTCAGAAGCGCTGGGCCTGCCGTATCTGGTTACGCAGCATCAGTTCACGGCGGCGTGCAGCACGCCTATCCTCGACACGACGGCGTTCATGTTGTTTGCACTCTGGGAGTGGAATCCCTTCTCGCTCGACACCAGCGCAGCCGCTGGGTGATGTCGCGAGCTAGGCTTCAGCCGTCGTTCTTGCCACACACCATCGTCGTACTCATGCGCGGGTCAGACGGCGACCCACTCTAGCTTCCCCAAAGCCAGCCTGGGATTCCGCCTTCATAGAACGGGGTCACACCGTGGACGCTCGCGAAAAATAGTATCGAGGTCAGAGCATTAAAGATGAACGTGGAACCCACTCCGACCATTCGGCCCGGCTTCACACGTAGAGTCAGGGCAACCGCCGCACCGTGCACGAAAGGCTTTCAGTTCGCCTTCTTCTTCCGATGCTGGCTACCCCACGTAGTTTTCGTAACCAGGTCTTCATAGCCTTCTCCTCAACTCAGATGCCCCTGCGATCTAACGACCTTGCGGATAAGCTGCAAGCGCCTACTGAACAGGCGCAGCATTGTGTCGATGTTCGATGATGTCACCATGCGCACAAATCAACTGCTCCTATCGCGCTCGTCACAATTGATCCGCTTGTTAGATGGCTTCCTTTACACGCCACCACCAGCGAAGAACCCGCAAGCCCCTGAGCGTGTTCCACCTGCTAGGTTGCGAGACGCGCTCCATTTCGAAGAACGTCTTGCCAGGATG
>JBDHAS010000406.1:0-2879 GCA_039588015.1 Gemmatimonadota bacterium
GCGGCCACACGCCGCGCTGTCCGGAAAGACGCCTCAGGAGGTCTACGCTGGCCGAAAGGTACGACGCCGACGGCTCGAGCCGCGCCCCCGGTGGCCGCACCGAACTCGTCGCCGCAGTCCAACCGCTGACAAGGTCCGGCTCGACGTGGGCTATGTCGAGGGCCGGAAGCATCTGCCCGTCATCGAGCTGCGCCGCGCCGCCTGACACGCCACAGCTGCCGCCTTTGCCGGTGAAGTCGAGGTGCGCGCCGTGGGGGCTTTCATCGACGACAGCGCAGTCCATCGACTCGGCTTTGGACCGCTTGCGACCTCAACGTACGCTCCATCGGCGCAGCCGAGTCGCGCGAATCGCCGAATGTGGCCGAAATGAAGTCGGTGGCGCACTACGACGGTTGCGTGGCTTCTGCCAATGGCGGCTAGGCCTCAAACAAGCGCGCCCGGAAAGGCACTCGACCATCCTGCCGACCGCCACCTCGACGGGCACACCTCACCTGTCGGTGCTCTGACTGCCCAATCTGTGTCATCGTTCTGCGTCTGCCTCCTATCGGTCCCAGCTGCCGTCGTGGTCCGGGCCTCCCTATCCCGGTTTCGATCAGGCCGTCAGCACCGCAGACGACCCTCGAGTTGATCGACACCACGCAGGAAGACATCCTGCCAGCGGTTCCAGCCCAGAAGTCGGAAGATCGTCCGGCGACCTGCCCGGACGAGCTGGGCTGGGACTCGCATGAAACCGTTGACGAAGGAGCGGAATTCCATCTTCAACACGATGAGCTTGTCGGTTCGGTATCGATCGGCCCAACGCCCATGCTCCGGGAGCAGAAGCGCAAACCACGCCTTCAGCGACCAAGCCAGCGCCGCCATGACCATGTAGGCCCAGTTGCTGTACAGGTTGTCCACCGGCATCGACGTCGCACGTACGCCGCCGTGAAGCTGGGAGATCAACTGCTCCTGGCGGCAACGCTGGTTGGCCTCTTGGACGATCTGCCAGCCGGGCGCCGCTGTGTCGTTCGTCAGGTAGAAGAAGTAACGCACCTTGTCGAAGAGGCGTTGCTCACCCTGCGAGATCGTCAGGTTCTTGCGCAGCACGATCATCCGGTAGGTCTTCCGGCAATGCGCGGGAGCATAGGCAAACTCCGCGACGTGCTCGCCATCCAACCGGATGTTCTCGAATTCGCGCTCGATCACCTTCGCTTCCTTGTAGTTGTCCCGTCGAGCGCGGGCCTGGGCCCGCTTCTGCCGGCGCGAGGACCGGTCGAGCGGCATCCAGGCCGATTTCTTCAGGCTTTCCGCGCGTTCGATCAGCTTCGGGTGAGCGTCGAAACCGAAAATGAAGCGGATCCAGTCCTCGTCCCAGCGATCCAGATGCCGCGTCTGGCTGAAGTCCGTGTCGCCGCGCAAGCTCACCCGCCGAAACCCGGCACGCCGACACAGGGCTACCGCTTGGTCCAGCCGCGCCGCGGCACCCTCCGAGGACGGCCGATTCCCACTGCGGTTGTCCAGAAACAGCGGCTCCTGCGTGTTCGCCAGCGACACCAGCAGGACGTGATAGCCCCACTCGCCCTTGTAGTTGAAGTCGGCGCCTTCCTTGCACTCGCCCTTCGTCGGCACCAGCGTCCCGTCCGCATCGATCACGGCCTCGTCGAAAAACGCCCGCGGCTGCTGCCGCCACACGCGAAGCCGAGACTCGTTCATTGCGCTCTGAAGCGACTCAATGTCCAGCCGATCGAACCGACGACAGAAGTCGCCTGCCGTCGTCGGGTCCGGAATCCGCTGGGCACCCAGTGCATCGAGATACACCTCATCCTGGCGCCGGAGCTCGATGTCCTCGAGCCGATGACCTCCACACAGAGCGTTGTACGCGATGTTCAGGACGTGATCGGACTCGTGATACGGCAGGTGGACCTTCAGCACCTCGACGTGCTCGTTCAGGTCATCGACGAGACCGACGTGATGCGCCAACCGGTGCATCGCCCCGATGCCAGCCACCGCCAAGCCGCGATCCCGGTCCGTGAGCTCGTACCGAAGATTGCGCGCCGACAGCATCGGTCGATCCTGCTCCGGCCAATTCCGGGGTCTCAGGCGCCGCTCGATTCGCCGCTTGCGTCGCAGAGAGAGTTGTCGTCTAATCTTGCTCACTCGAAATGCCCTCCTGGGTGTCAGTGTTCGTTTTCGTCGACGTGACTTTGACACGTCAGCGCAGGGCATTTCGAGCACTTTCTTCGTCAATCTCCTCCGGGGCGCGCTGGTTTAGGGGCTAGTATTGGAACGGCGGCCCCGACATCTATGACGGATCGGAGGTTGTATGAGTCGCAACACCGAGTCCTTTCATTCGCCGTACTCGGCCACGCCACCAGTGCATGATCGTCATGTCGATCGAGTCGGCATGAGACGACCCAGATGCTCGGGTGGCACGACGCCCGACGACGGCCTCGTACGGGTGTGCAGCGAGTGCAGTCATCGGGCTTTTTGCAGCCGGGCGCCATTTGGGCACCCCGGGGGATGCTAAGCCCCTTTTCTGCCCACGAGCCAGAACGACTTAAGCTGCTATCCTGCAACAGTTTAGCTCGGTTTCGGCCCTTCTGGAGACCGTCCCGACACCGTTTTTTCGGCACCAAACGTGCCCATGGAATGCCCATATCGCGGGATCGTGCCCCCGAACTGCCCATGCTTTCGGCTAGGGTGCGCCGCATGTCCGGCCTGACTCCCAAGATGACGTGCGGCCCGTGATCGGTGTTGCGATCGTTCTCTGCGTCGGAATCGCTGGCGCACTACACCCTGATCCCCCAAAAAGACCCGCCGGAGTCCAGTACTGCCATTGCGGTCGGCGGTCGCCTAGGGCACTTTGACATGTCATGGAGCTAAAGGAGCTTGGAATGAAG
>JBDHAS010000407.1:0-2874 GCA_039588015.1 Gemmatimonadota bacterium
GAGGGAGGGCCGTCATGAGGACGCCCGTCAGTCGAGTCACACGGTTGTTGGCGGTCACGGCACTCGCGCTCTCGTGCCCCAGCCTGGCGGCTGCGCAGTATATCTCGTTGAAGACGGTCCCTATCGCCGCGGGCGATCAATTCCAGCTGTTCCCGTCGCAGAATCTGGGGATGGCTGGCGTTTCCATCGCGCTCAACGACTCGTTGCTCGATCCATTCGTCAATCCAGGCAAGGGCAGCCTGGTGCAGGGCGCGCTGGTCTTCGTATCGCCGGCTCTGTATGACGTCTCCGGTGAGTTCGGCACCGGCCGTTCGATCCCCATGGGAGCGCTGTTCGGTTCCGGCGCCTGGTTCGGCGGCGTGACGGTCGCGCTGCAACAGCTGGAGCCGATGAACCCGGCGTTCCCGTTCCCGTTCTTTGGGGGGCCGGAGTGGGCGCCGCCGACGGTCTTGAGCCAGAGTTCGGCCAGCAACATCTACCTGTTCGGGATGCTGGGTCGCCAGCTGAGCGGTAAACGGGCGTCGTTGGGCGGGAGCATCTTCTGGGGTGACCTGGAGGCGCTGGAAGGCGTCGATCTTCTTTATGCAGGCAGTCAGAGGATCGAGCAGTCCGGCCATCTGGTTGACGTCAGGCTCGGACTTTTCGGCGAACTGAGTCGCGGCCAGGAGTACGAGGTACTGGTGCTCTACAGCGGCCTGGACATGACGCACGATGTCTCGTACCTGGAGCCGATCATGGACCCGCTGCCGCAGGGACCGTTCCAGGAATTTCGCGTGGAGCACAACCAGGACAAGACGAACACGTATGGCGTCCATCTCGGCTACACGCACCCGCTCGCCGCGCCAGGCTGGCGGATCGGTGGGATACTGACCGGCAACTACAAGTCGCACCCCAAGATTCCCAACTACGACATCATGAACATCCCGCGCGACCCGGGCGACTCGTGGGGCTTCAACTTCGGGGCCGGCGTATCGCGTTCGTTGGGCGCGACCGTGTTCGGCGCCGACCTGATCCTGCAGCCGATCTGGAGCGAGACCTGGGCGGAAGCGGCGGAGCCGGTGACGACGCGGAGCGGCAAGATTATTCCGGAAGGCGAGAAGACGGTCGATAACGATTTCCAGTTCACGAACGCGCTTCTGCGGATGGGTTTTGGTTTCAAGCACAAGCGTGCCGGCTTCCAACTCGGACTGCAGGTGAAATCGTACGACTACACACTGGAGCAGATCGATCTAGTCGAAGAGGACTTCCGCCAGCAGGACGAGAGTTGGTTCGAGTGGACGCCTAGCCTCGGGTTCAGCCTGACGTTCTCCGAATTCCGGGTCGGCTACACGGGTCGAGTGACGACGGGAACGGGCCGGCCGGGCGTGGCAACGTGGTGGGGTCCGGTCGCCGAGCGCGGCGGGTTCGATGCTGCGATGGGCACCGATTTCATCGTGGCTCCATCCGGTCCGCTGACATTGCAGGACGCGGACGTTTGGGCTCACCAGATTTCGGTTGTGATCCCGCTTAATTGACAAGGCTCGATCCGGCGATTGCCCGTCGGGTCCTCGGGTAGCTTTTGAGATGGCCTCCCTCTGCGAATCTTGCGGGGGGAGGCTTCCCGTCCGCAGATCCTGTCGCAAAGACCCTTGTCTGATTCTCCGTCGCCGACCTCGTCCTCGCTCCGCCCGCGCCCGCGTCCTCCTCCGCGCCCGCGGATGGATGGAGACATGAATGAGGATGGCGATGGCGATGGAGATGGAGAGGGTACAGATGTGAGTTACGGTCAGGTTGCTTGATTGGGGAGGGAGATTGGGGCAGTTTGGCGGAGCGGCGCGGGCTTGACCAAGATGACGGGCGTGAAGAGATGAGTTCGAGCGAGACTCCGACGTTCTTTGAGCAGTTGAAACGGCGACGCGTCATACGCGTGGCGATCGCGTATGCGGCGGCAGCTTTCGTCGTGCTGCAGGTGGCAGACCTAGTCTTCCCGGCGCTGGCAATCTCGGACGCGGTCTATCGCGTACTGGTGATCGTTACGCTGGCCGGCTTCCCTGTGGCTCTCGTCCTCGCCTGGTGGTTTGACCTGACGCCGGAAGGTATCCGCAGGGCCACGGCGAAAGGCGAGACGGGAGCGCTGGTCGCCAGGTACCGGTCGCTGCTGATGGTAGGCGGCGGGGTGGCCGCCGTTGTCGCGGTCGCTGCCAGTGTAGCGATCTGGGCCCGACCGCGGCCGGCATCGGGTGCGGTGGCAGCGGGAGCCGACGTGATAGCCGTACTGCCGTTCGCGACGCGGGGAGACGGCGTCGAGGTTCTGGGGGAGGGGATGGTGGATCTTCTGTCGCGGAACCTCGACGAGGTTGGCGCCATCCGAACGGTTGATCCGAGGGTAGTGCTGTCCCGGTGGAGTCAGCGCGTCGAAGACGGCGTAGTTACGTTCGGACAGGCGCTGGAGTTGGGTAGGGATGTCGAGGCCGGCTCGATCCTCTGGGGCAGCGTTACCGCCGTCGGCGCCAACGTTCGTATTGCCGGTGACCTTCACACGGTGGACGGGACGCGATTGGCCAGCGTCGAGAAGGACGGTTCGTTCGACAATGTGCTGGCCGTCGTGGACAGCTTCAGCGTAGCGCTGCTGCGAGAGGTCTGGCGTTCGCAGGAGCCGGTCCCACAGTTCAACGTAGCCGCGATCACAACAGGTGACCCGCAGGCGATACGCGCCTACCTGCAAGGCGAACGCTTCTACCGCTCTTCTTCTTGGGATTCTGCTGAAGTGGCCTTCGGCCGCGCCGTTGAAGCGGACTCGACCTTTGCGCTCGCCCACTACCGGCTGGTGCGTACCGCCTTGTGGAGCGGTGGTGGGGAGGAGAGCGGCAACCTGGCCCGGCGCGAGGCGGAGCT
>JBDHAS010000408.1:0-2830 GCA_039588015.1 Gemmatimonadota bacterium
CGCTCTGTCGAGCTCTCCGGACGCCACTGTCATGTGGGCTTTCCTCCTTATCTACCCACCGCCAACGAAGTGGACCAGTTCAATCGTATCGCCCGCAGCTACCTCGACATCAGCGTAATCGTCCCTACGGATGATTTGCCGGTTCCTCTCCACGACGACGAGCCGCTCGTGGAGATCGAGATGCTGCAGAAGGCCGCGGACCGTCAACCCGGCGGGTAAAGTCCGATCCTCACCGTTCAGCGTGATCTCAATCGTCTCGCGACTTGATTCGCTCATCTTCTCGAAAATCCCTACTAGTACTCGACCACACCGACATTGACGCGCTTTGAATATCGAACGCCGAACATCGATTATCGAATAACGAAGAACTGTTCTCGGATACTGGACATTCGATGTTCAATATTCGCAATTCAAAGCCCGCCTCACCTCAACCACCGGCTGCCTTTCTAGTACGTCATCACTGCTGTGGCCGACCACCAGCCGGCCCTTTCGGCCCAACCTCCGCCTCCAAGGCTCGCAGGTAGTGTCCAACGGCAGCGATCGGATCCGGCGCCTGCCAAATACCGCCGACGACAGCGATGCCCCAAGCTCCCGCCTCGATAACCTCCCCGGTCCTTTCCGGGGTGATACCCCCGATCCCCACGATCGGTCGAGGCGCGCCCGTTGCTTCCCGGACGGGGGCCAGCCCCAACGACGGACGCCCGGGGTGCGAGTCGGTCAAGTAGAGGTTGCCGAGAACCAACACGTCCGCGTCTGTGGTGAGCGCTTCCTCTGCGCTATGGATGGATCGGCCGATCCAAGCGTCTCTTCCCAGCAACCTACGGGTCGACTCCGTCGTCATGCTGCGTGAGCCCAGCTGCACGCCGTCGGCACGCGCGGCCAACGCAACATCGACCCGATCGTTGATCCAGAGGCCCGCGCCGGATAGCCTAGCTGCCGCCCCGAGTTGCCGGGCCAATTCTAGAAACCGCCAGCCCTTCAGCTGTCGGGCGCGGACCTGTAGCGCACAGCGACCGTCTGCTGCGGCGAGAACTCCTTTCGCCAGCTCGTTGAAGTCCGACCGTCCGACGACTTCATCATCGGTCACGATGAACAGCCGAGGGAGCTTCCGTTTCAGCCGAACCTCCGGCCGGCTTCGACGCCGCGTCCCCGTATCCATTCAGCTGCGTCCATTCGGCGTTTCCCGGCCGGCTGAACCTGTCCCAGACTCAATAGCCCCGAGCCAGTCGCTACCTCGAGGCCCTTCCGCGGGTCCGCCGTGACCACGATGCCGGGCTCCGCGCTGCACGTCTCCAACACGAGCCGGGGCGCGAACACGCGAACGCGCAGGCCACCTAGCTCCGTCCACGCCGCCGGCGCCGGGTCGGCCCCCCGTATCAGTCGTTCCAGCTCCAACGCCGAACGGGACCACTCGATCTGCACGTCGTCGACCGTAAGCTTCGGCGCGTAGGTTGCTCCCGCTTCGTCTTGCGGTTCTCCCTCGCCTTTGCCCGCCCTTATGAGGTCCAGTGCGTCCAGCAGCGCCGTCGCTCCGATTTCGGCGAGCGACTCGGTGAGTGCACCGGCGGTGATGGCCGGCGGAATGCTGCAGCGAGCCTGGAGTACCATCGACCCCGCGTCCAACTTCTGCACCATGCGCATGATGGTGACGCCCGTCTCGGTGTGACCACGGATTATCGCCCAGGCCACGGGTGCCGCACCGCGCAGCTCCGGCAACAGCGACGCGTGAATGTTGAAAGAGCCCATTGGCGGCAGGTCCAGGACCTCGCTCCGCAGGATGTGCCCGTATGCGGCGACGACCGAGACGTCGGGCGCCAGTTCGCGCAACGTCTCCATGAACTCTTCGCCTCGCGGCTTCTCGGGCTGAAGGACGGGTATCCCTTCTTGTTCCGCGGCAACCTTGACCGGTGGGGCCTGCATTTTGCGACCGCGTCCTGCCGGCCGGTCCGGCTGGGTCACGACGCCGACGACGTGCTCGCCCGCATCGATCAGCCCCTGGAGGATCCTGCGCCCGAAATCCGGGGTGCCCCAGAAGATGATCTTCACCCTCGTTCCGCTTCCTTCTGCTGCTTCTTCCACTTGCCGAGGAGCATCTTCCGTTTGATCGGCGACAGGTGGTCTATGAACAGCACACCGTTCAGATGATCGATCTCGTGCTGGACGCACCGGGCAAGCATATCCGACGCTTCGATTCGTAGCGGGTTGCCATCGGGGTCTTGACCCTCGAGCACGACTTCCGCGGAGCGCTCGACGACTCCGACCAATCCGGGCAGAGACAAGCAGCCCTCCTCTCCCTTGTCGGACCCGTCCTCTTCCACGATCACGGGGTTCACCACAGCCTGGGCCTTGGTGCCGGGCTCGCCGACATCCATCACGAAGAACCGCTTGGACACACCAATCTGCGGCGCGGCGAGGCCGATGCCTTCCTCCGCGTACATGGTCTCGAACATCTCGTGGATCAAGTCGCGCAGTTCGTCGTCGAACTCCTCGACCTCTTCCGCGGGCCGACGCAGGACCGGATCACCCAAGAGTCGTATCCGCAGCTTGCTTATGATTCGTCCTCCGGTCCCGCAGCGAGTTTACGAGCAATCTTCTCTCGTTCCACGACCACCCGAGTGTCCTCACCCGTCTTGATGGTGATTCGGTCTTCCTTGATGTGCACTATTCGCCCGACGATACCACCGATCGTCGTGACCTCGTCGCCACGTCTCAGGCCCTGCACCATCTCGTTATGCCGCTTCTGCTGCTGCCGCTGCGGTCGTATGAGGAGGAAGTAGAAGATCCCGATGAACGCTGCGAGCATGATGAACGTGGGCATGGCACTGCCACC
>JBDHAS010000409.1:0-2830 GCA_039588015.1 Gemmatimonadota bacterium
GCCCGCACCGCCTCGCGCTCTGCGGCGGTCACACTATCGACGAACGGTTCCCCCCCCGCGCAACGGCTCGCATCGGTGATCTGGAGCGAGTTCCAGCTGCCTTCGGCACAGCCGATCAGGCCGTTTTCGTTAAGGGAGGCCAGGAAGACAAAGCCCGCAAGGCTGTTTTGATCACCTACGATATCGACACTGACCGCCCACTCGAAGGTTTGCTGAGTAATACCCTGCTGCGCTTCGGCGAAGGACCAGAAGCTGCCACTTGGGTCATCGGACCTGGAAAAAGTCACGAACAATTCGCCGGGCAGATCGAAGGTGAATCCGCTTCCATATGCGACGTTGGTTTGCCCCTGGCTAATCCCACCTACGTAGCCCATCCAATCGCTGCCGTCCGGTGTGAACAGGCCGCCGTCGATGTTGATAGACAGCGAACCGTCCAAGGGGTTGAACGCACCCTGGCCGGTCATGTTGACGATGGTCGTGCCTTCCCAGACTATCGTGATGGTCATGCTGATGGAGGGCAGCTGGCTCGGGCAGTCAATGTCGACGTGACCGACGCTCCCCGGTTGCGGGTTACCCGATCCGTCTACGTTGTACAGCAGGAACCGCACGCCGTCTGCAGGGGCGCCCGACATCTGAGACGGGACGAACGAGCTGAGCGTGAAATCGTACTCGAACGTCATCCCTACGACGTCCATGGGCAGGCACGACTGGGCCGCACTCGCGCTGAACGCTGCTGGAGCTGCGACGGATGGGTTCGCTCCTAGCGCGCCGCCGATGAGCGGACCCAGCGCTCCCAGGCTACCGAACGTGGCATCGTTCCCGTCGAAGTAATCCGTGATCACTTCCCCCAGCGCGGCCGCGGCGTCTCCCGTCGGCCCTTCCGGCAGGTTGTCGGGGCCGGTACCACCGTTGTCTTCGCTGCAGGCGACGACAAGCGCCAGCACGAGGGCCTGCGCGACGAGGAATCGCGTCCGTTTTTGACTACCACTTAGCATGGAACCTCCTGGTTGGGGTACTCGCCTTCAAAGGCAGGTCGCACAAGTTCACTGAGGTTGTCGAGAGAAGAGGACTTCAGATTACCAGCGTTGATACCAAGCAGCGAGGGCGAGTTGCAATCGCGACCGACGGTAGAGCAGGTACAGCGGGTGGGTACTGTCCACGTGCGGTGGCCGGGCCCGAGCGGCGGACCGGCAGGGACTGAGACTTCGAACGCGTGATCAAATGTCAAAGTTGGGACCTCGGTCAGTGGGGCCAGCTGGCCAGGTCTCGCTGCCTAAGAATGATTATCAATATCGGACAACGCCCGGAATCGCGCAACCGCAAAGAGTTCAACAGCTAAGGCTCTTTCCGTGTGTGCCGCTCTATCGTAATGTGTGATCGGGTCCCAACCGATTGGTTGACTGATCAGTGTCATAGCCCAGGAGGTGGTGGAGAGATGGCGGTTCGAGTTGGAATCAACGGATTCGGTCGGATCGGACGGATGATCGTGAGAGCGGCCAAGCAGGACGGTCGCGGCGCGGGCCTGGATTTCGTGGCGGTGAACGACCTGACCGACACGAGGACACTGGCTCATCTGTTTCGGTACGACTCGGTGCATCGGGGTTATCAGGGGAGCGTCGATACGAAGGGCGAGCACCTGGTGATCGACGGCGACGAAGTCCAGGTGTTGTCGGAGAGGGATCCGGCGAAGTTGCCGTGGAAGGACTTGGGAGTGGACATCGTCTTCGAGTCGACTGGGATATTCAGGGCTCGGGACGATGCCAGCCAGCACCTGGAGGCGGGTGCAAAGAAGGTGGTCATTACCGCGCCGGCCAAAGGTGAAGACCTCTCCATCTGTCTCGGTGTCAACCACGATGCCTACGAGCCGGGGAATCATCACGTGCTTTCGAACGCGAGTTGCACGACCAACTGTTTGGCGCCGGTGGTGAAAGTGCTGCTCGGGGAGTTCGGATTCCGGCGCGGCTTCATGACGACGATTCACAGCTACACCAACGACCAGCGGCTGCTGGATCTGCCGCACAAGGATCTGCGGAGAGCGCGGAGCGCGGCATTGTCGATGATCCCGACGACGACCGGCGCGGCGAAGGCGACCGGGGTCGTGATCCCGGAGGTGAAGGGAAAGCTGGATGGCATCTCCGTGCGCGTTCCGACGCCGAACGTCTCGCTGACCGACCTAGTGGCGGTGCTGGACAAGACGCCGAGCGCGGACGAAGTCAACGCGGCGTTCAAGGCCCACGCCGAAGGCGATCTGAAAGGCATCTTGGAGTACAGCGAGGATCCGCTGGTCTCGGTGGACTACATGGGCCATCCGGCCAGCTCGATCGTCGACGGCCTCTCGACCAACGTGATCGACGGCAACCTCCTCAAGGTACTTTCGTGGTACGACAACGAGTGGGGCTACTCGGCACGTTGCGTGGATCTGGCGAACTACATCGCCGAGCGACTCTAGAGAGACAGAGCTGCAATGTTGAACAAGATGACGATCCGTGACCTGAGCGAGGCACAGCTCCAGGGTCGCAGGGCCCTGGTGCGCGTTGACTACAACGTGCCCCTGGATGAGGACGGCCGGGTTACGGATGACGCGCGGATCCGAGCGACGTTGCCGACGTTGGAGTACTTGCGGGGCCGTCAGGCCAGGGTCGTCCTGATGTCGCATCTCGGGCGACCGAAGGGTCAAGTCGTGCCCAAGTACTCCTTGCGGCCCGTCGCCGAGCATCTGGCCGGGCTGCTCGGAGAGGAAGTCGGCTTCGTTACCGGCGCCGGTTCGGGCGAGGCGATCGAAGCCACCGAGGCGCTGCAACCGGGCCAGGTGTTGTTACTGGAGAACACC
>JBDHAS010000410.1:0-2824 GCA_039588015.1 Gemmatimonadota bacterium
AGAAGCTCGGGCGTGAGTCGGAGGCCGTAACGAGCGGCAGTAGGAGCATGGCTCAAGTGCCACCGCTCCGGCGCTACGCCCCGCCGGTCTTGGTCATAGGGTCGAAAGAAGCCGAACCCGCTGTCCGCAGCGATCCTCTGATCCAGCCACGCGTGCATGGGGCCGAACATCCCACCGGCGTCGACTTCCTCCGGGATGAGTTCGATCTCGTAGCCCTCTGGGCGAGCGCGCTGATCGTATACATCCAGATCCGTCCCCCAGTGATGCCGAGACGCGCCCGGCAGGGCGGACCAGCGCAGGATTGCGAAGACCAGTTCATCTTCGCTCAACCGCTCGATGTCCAGCGGCACAGCGTTGCTGTCCAGCACGGCAAGCTTCCCCGTCGCCTTGCGGTTCCAGATCGATAGCTGTTGCTGTAAACTGCGGAACCCGCTGAGGATCTGCAGGTCGAAACCGGCGTTCCGCGCCTCGTCCCGCAACTGAAGGAACGGGCTCACCACGTCACGATGGACACGAACGCCGAGCAACTCGGCCTCGTCGGATGAGCACAGGTGCGCTTCCGTCTGACCGGTCAGGTGAGCAGTCGCGGACTCTGACATCTCATCGTGGAGGCTGTCGTCAGACACGCTCATTTCAGTCGGACATTTCGCAAGGTGGACTACCCGCAGCAGCCGGCCTACACTGCATCCGGCCAGCGCGCCCGGCAAAGATGCGATTCCGCCGGGCGACGAGCAACGACACGAGCCGCGAGCGGAGCGAGACGGGTACTCGCGGCCGATTCCACAACGATCGGATCGATCAAGCTGTTTGGGTGCCTGAGAGCGCGTTCTCCACGATCTTCCACGAGCGCTATGCCGGCCAATTCCAAGAACCTTTATGCGTTCGCAGTGCTGACGCTCGCCATCATCGGCCGCCCTGCCTCCGCACAGGACGTCCGGCCCGACACGTTCGCGCACCAGATTCGAGCGCAGAGTATTCTGGACGCAGATGGAGTCCGTCTCGACGGTATTCTCGACGAGCCCGCCTGGCAGGTCGCCGATCGAATCAGCGGTTTCCGCCAGCGTGAACCGCTGGACGGCGAGCCGGCAACCGAGGACACCGAGGTCCGCGTTCTCTACGACGGCGAGTACCTGTACGTCGGCGTCATGGCGTTCGACTCGCAGCCGGATCGCATCATAGCGCGGCAATTGGAGCGCGACTCGCGTTTGGGGCTCGCCCGCTTCGGGCCTTCGGGGGGTGACGACGCCATCGAGATCATCCTCGACACCTTTCACGACCGTCGCAACGCGTACTATTTCGCCACGAATCCCCAGGGCGTGTTGACGGATGGCCTGATCACCGACGAGTCCGAGGACGTCGACCTGAACTGGGACGCCGTCTGGGACGTCCGAGCCCGCACCACTGCGGAGGGCTGGAGCGCCGAATTCCAGATCCCGCTACGCAGCATCCGCTTCCCCGCTCGAGACGGCGAACAGACCTGGGGTTTCAACGTGCAGCGAGCGGTCATACGAAAGAACGAACAGAGCCTCTGGAGGTCCTGGACCCGGGACAACGAAGGGCTGACTCGCATCAGCCGCGCCGGCGAACTGACCGGTCTGCAATCGCTTCCCGGAGGGCTCGACCTCTACATAAAGCCGTACGTGCTGGGCGAAGCGGGGCGTGACTACATCCAGCGACCCGAAGGCGACATCGCTTGGGACGGCGCCATTGGACTCGATGCCAAGCTGGGACTGTCCTCGGGCCTGGTGCTCGACCTCACAATCAACACCGACTTCGCCCAGGTGGAAGCGGATGACGAGCAGGTCGATCTGACGCGCTTCAACCTGTTCTTCCCCGAGAAGCGAGAGTTTTTCTTGGAGAACGCCGGCATCTTCGAGTTCGGAGCCCCGGGCTTCAGGGTGCCGGATATCCTCCTCTTCTTCTCGCGGCGTATCGGCCTCGCCGAAGGGCAAACCGTGCCGATCCTCGCCGGCGGCAGACTGACCGGTCGCGCCGGCCGACAGACGATCGGCTTCCTGAGTGTGGTCACCGGAGAAGAGCAAGACCTTGATGCTCCCTTGACCAACTTCAGCGTGGGTCGAGTCAAACGGGACGTGGGAGAACGGTCGTACGTCGGAGCGATAGCCACCGGCCGCCTCGAGAAGGATGGGGCTGACAACTTCGCCGGCGGCGTGGATTGGAATCTCTGGTTCTCGAGCCAATTGGCCCTCGAGGGGTTCTACGCGCGAACGACGGACTCGCGGCCCGGCGGTGATGACTACTCGTTGCAGGCGACGCTCGACTTCACGGGCGACTGGCTTGGCTGGCGGGTCGAGCATCTGGAGATCGGCCCGGAGATGCTGCCCGGCATCGGGTTCATAAGACGCACCGACATCGCGCAGACCTCCGGCCACTTCAGGCTGAGTCCGCGACCGCCGATCAACGGGCTGCGCAAGATCGATATCCGCAACAGCCTCGACTACGTCGCCAGCGTCTCGACTCGCGGAGTCCTGGACCGCCGCTGGGAACTCAACGTCTCCCCGGAACTAGATTCCGGAGACGAAGCGCGCTTCGAGGTCGCCCACGAATTCCAGCGCCTTCACGACGAATTCGAACTCGCGCAGGACGTTATCGTGCCTCCGGGAGACTACGAGACCTGGAATATCGGCGCGGAAATCAACACGAGCTCAGCGCGCCCGGTGTCGGTCGAAGTGGGCGGCGGCTTCGGCGACTTCTGGGACGGCCACCGTTGGGGCGCCGGGGCCGAGATCACCTTCAACAGCCCGCACATCGGCCTGGAACTCGGTTACGACCACAACGACGTGGACGTGCCGGGAGGAGCTTT
>JBDHAS010000411.1:0-3231 GCA_039588015.1 Gemmatimonadota bacterium
GTGTCGGTTCGTGCCTCCTGCGCCTGGTTGCAGCGGTAGTAGGCGGCGAACACCGTGGCCTGTTCGTCCTGCGCCAACGCAGCTGGTGCCATCACGAGCGCGGCGAGAGCGAGTGTGAGGTGAAGCTGGGCTTTCATCAATACCTCCCGTTTGATGGTTGGGGCACGAGCGCCGAACCCTTGTCTACGATTCTGGGATCGCTCGTGTACGAGTGATCGCTGTAGTCGATGGTCACTTGGTGGTGATACTCACCTGACTCCACGTCGCTGTAGCTGGCGGTGGCCTTGTCATCCGCGACGGTTCCCGCGGGTCGGCCGGACACACGATGCCGGTGCGACCTTCGGCGAGGTAGGTCGTTTGTCTCGTGGGGACCAACGCGCTGGCGGTGGAACGCTCTGCTAACGGAGGAGGCATCGTCTGGTACGATGCCCTCAGGATGGCCTGGTTGGGTCGGGCCGTTCTGTGTAGACGACATGGTCCCGTCCTGCACGAGGATTGTTAACTAGGTTAGGGCTAATTGAACGTTGGCCAAATCGCGGCCCCAATATGTCATGGGGTCAAGATTAGTGCAACGGCGCTTGCTCACGGGCTTGCTCACGGGGCCGCTGACGTGCCGGCGGTCAGGAAACCATAATCTCGGAATGAACGTCTATATCATAGAGATTCATCGACCGATCGCTTTAGCCACCAGGTGTCACATGGAATCGCTGTTCAACGATGTTCGCTACGCGTTTCGCACGCTGGCCCGGAGTCCCGTATTCGCGGCCATCGCCATCATCACGATCGGGCTTGGGATCGGCGCCAACACCGCGATCTTCAGCGTGGTCAACGCCGTCTTGTTGCGGCCGCTCCCGTACGACCAACCCGACCGGCTGGTCTACGTTTGGGGCGAGCTGCGGAACCGGAACATCGAGTACTGGCCCGCGTCGCCGTTCGACCTGACGGATTTCCGCGAGCAGGGCACACAGTTCGAGGCCTTGGCGGGCGTCTTCACCGGCCAGAGCTCGCTGACCGGCGGCGACGGCGATCCCGTCCAGGTCGAATTCGGCGGCGTCACGCCCAACTTCCTGTCGGTTCTGGGCGTTCGCCCCGCCATAGGGCGAGACTTCGTTCCAGAGGATGCCGAGCCGATCGGACAGAACGCCGATCCGAACGCGGTGCCGCCGGCGGCGGTGTTAATGAGTCACGGGCTCTGGCTACGGAGATTCGGCGGCGACTCGGCCGCGATCGGTCGGACCTTAGAGGTCGGAGGCAACGCGGTGGAGATCATCGGCGTCATGCCGCGCGGCTTCAAGCTGTTCGTCCCCGCGGGCACGGGACTGTCGTCCAATGTCGATCTCTGGTTCGCGCCGCGCATCGACTTCGACAACTGGCCGACCCGCGCGAACGTGATCTTCAGCGTGTTCGGCCGCCTGAAGCCGGGCGCCAGCCTGGAGCAGGCGCAGTCGGAGATGGACGGGATTGCGGCCCGTATTCGGGAGGAAGATCAGCTTTCCGAGACTTCGGGCTACTACGTCCGCATCACGCCGATGCAGCGTGACATCACGCAGCACGTGCGCCCACTGGTGTTGGCACTGCTGGGCGCGGTGGGCTTCGTGTTGCTGATCGCGTGCGCGAACGTCTCGAACCTGCTGCTGGTTCGCGCGTCGGCGCGCGAGCGAGAGGTCGCGATCCGCTCGGCGTTGGGTGGGGATCGAGGGCGGCTGATCCGACAGATGCTGGTCGAGAGCGGCGTGCTGGCGCTGGCGGGCGGGGTCGTCGGACTCGCGCTTGCTTGGGGTGGCATCCAGTTGTTGTTGGCTCTGCGGCCGGCGGACCTACCGCGACTCGAGGCGGTAGGGATTGATTTCATCGTTTTGGTCTTCACACTGCTGGCGGCGCTGGGAGCGGCTCTGCTGTTCGGGATCATCCCGGCGCTTCAGGCGTCGAAACCTCATCTGGCCGATTCGCTGGGCGAGCGCGGCCAAACGTCGGCGCGCACGAAGCAGCGGTTGGTCCGCAACGGCATCGTGGTGCTCGAGGTCGCGCTCTCGTTGGTGCTGCTGATCGGTGCGGGTCTGATGGTGAGGAGTTTCGTCGAATTGCAGCGCGTGCGGCCAGGGTTCAACCCGGAGAACTTGCTCACATTCGGCGTACAGCTGCCCTTCGCTCGCTATCAGGAGGCGGAACAGCGAGCCAACTTCGTTCGAACCCTCGATGAGCGAATCGAAAGCCTTCCCGGCGTGGAGTCGACCAGCGCGGCGTTCCCGCTGCCGCTGGACGGCGTGTTCTCCAGCGGCCGCTACGGCACAGAGGAGGCGCTGACCGACGAGACGGCGTACGGACAGGCCGATTACCGGTTCGTTCTGCCCGACTACTTCGAGACGATGGAGACGCGACTGCTGGCGGGTCGCACGTTCAACGAGGCCGACTTCGCCGACAGCGCGGCCGTGGTGTTGATCGATCGCCGGCTGGCTGAGCTGACCTGGCCGGGCGAGTCGCCGGTAGGGAAGCGAATGCTGATCCGCGTCACTACCAACGATGCCCAGTGGGTCGAGGTGATCGGCGTCGTCGAACACCAGCGGTCGCAGACTTTGGCGGCGGACGGGCGCGAGACCGTCTACTTCACGACACGCTACGTGGGTGACCCGGGCGGCCTGATCTGGATGGTACGCAGCGTCATCCCGCCCGAGCGACTGGCCGACCAGATCCGTGCCGCCGTCGCCGAAATGGACCCGCTGCTGCCGCTCGCAGATGTGCGGACCATGGCCGAATACGTCAACGAGGCGAGGGCGCCAACCCGCTTCGCGCTGATATTGATCGGTGTCTTCAGCGTCGTCGCGCTCGCGCTGATATTGATCGGTGTCTTCAGCGTCGTCGCGCTCGTGCTGGCCGCCGTCGGACTGTACGGCGTGATCTCCTACGTCGTGCGGCAGCGCACGGCCGAGATCGGCGTGCGAATCGCGTTCGGGGCCGAGTCGGGCAAGATCCTGGGGCTGGTGCTCCGGCAGGGCCTGACGCTCACCGCAATGGGCCTGGCGGTCGGGCTCGTGGCCGCGTTCTGGGTCACACGCTTCATGGAGAGCCTACTCGTCGGCATTGCGCCCTCCGATCCGGTCACTTTTGCGGGAATCGCGGTCCTCTTCGTCGCGATAGCGACGGCGGCCTGCCTGGTGCCCGCTCGCCGGGCCGCGCGCGTCGATCCGGTCGTGGCGTTGCGGGAGGAGTAGGGAATGGTCCGGTTGTCATGTG
>JBDHAS010000412.1:0-2815 GCA_039588015.1 Gemmatimonadota bacterium
TGTTGGGATCGATGGAGCGGACCTCGGCCCGTACGGCCTCGACGATGCTCTGCGGCGGCACCCGGGTCTCGATCACCCAGCCGAGGCTGCGCGAAGTCGTCTGCATGGCGGCCAAGTAGACCATGGGCCGCATGGTGCTGCCGGCTCCGTTGAGCCTGGTGTCGGCCACCACCCCAACGATCTCGCGGGGCCCCGAGTACAACTCGATCTGCTGCCCGATAGGGTCGCTCTCGGGCCAGTGCTTCTCGGCCATCGTCTCGTCGATCACGGTGACGAGGCGCATGCCCGCCCGGTCACCTTCCTCGAGACCGCGACCGCGGACCACGGGGACATCCATAGCGGCGAAGTACCCGGGCAGTACGTACCGGTAGTTGGCTATCTTCCGCTGCGAGTCGTCCTCGATCACTTCACCGGGAAGCCAGTAATACGTCGCGCTGTTCCCTTGGAGGGGAAAGATCGAGGTCGCGCCCACGGCCTCGACGCCTGGGATGGACGCGATGCGCGACGCGAGCCGCTCGTGGAAGGCCCCTACGGCAACGGTGTCAGGGTAGTCGTTTTCTGGAAGCGCGACTCGCAGAGTGAGAACGTCCGACTGGTCGAACCCGAGGTCGGCCAGGCGAACGCGCACGAACGCTTGCACCAGCAGAGCCGATGAGACGAGCAGGACCAGAGTCAGCGACACCTCACCCACGACCAGCGCCTTTCTGAGGCGCATGCTCTTGCCGGCCGTGCCTCCCCTTCCGCCTTCTTTGAGGGTCTCCGTCGTGTTCGGCTTGGAGCTCTGAAGAGCCGGCGCCAGGCCGACCAGTATGCTGGTCAGCAGCGAGACCCCGGCGGCGTAGAGCAGGACGCGCCCGTCCAAGCCGATCTCGTCGACGCGGGGAAACCACCCGGGCATGACCGAAACGAGCCCGCGGATGCCGATGACGGAGAGGGCGAGTCCAAGCAGCCCACCCATCACGGATATGATCGCCGCTTCGGTGAGGAACTGACGGACGATGCGGGTACGGTCCGCGCCGAGCGCGTTGCGCACGGCAACTTCGCGATCGCGACCCGCGGCATGTGTGAGCAGCAAGTTCGCGACGTTGGCACAGGCGATGAGCAGCAGGAACAGAACGGCTACAGTCGAGATCAGCGTGCCCATCTTGAATCCCTCACCAAAGACACGCTCATGCAACGTGATCAAGGTCCCGCCGTTGTTTCTGTTGGACTCGGGGAACTCGACGGCGAGCTGCTCCGCGATACGCTGGACCTCCTGCTGAGCTAGATCCTTCGACGTGCCGCCGCCCACTCTAACCAGAACGTCCAGATAATGACTGTTGCGCGTTTCCTCGCCGGTGATGCCGATTGGAGCCCAGATCTCGTTGCCCGGCCAGCCGAACCAGAACTTCGGCGGCATCACGCCGATGATCGTGTGGACTTCACCGTCCAGGAGCACTGTGCTACCCAGCACGTTCGGATCGGCTCCGAACCGCCGTTGCCAGAGCCCGTCGCTGATGATCGCTACATGGTTCAGGCCCTCGCGCTCTTCCTCCGGCGTGAAGCCGCGGCCCATCGCCGGACCCACTCCGAGAACCTGGAAGAAGTCCGCGCTGACCACCTGACCTCGCAGCCGCTCGGGCCGGTCGCCACCCGAAAGGTTGAAGCTCGCCCCGTTGAGTGCGGCGACACCGATGGTTTGGCTGCGCTCGCGCAAGTCGAGGAAGTCGGGTACCGAGTAGGAGACCCGGTTCCAACCTCTCTCGAGATTGGTCGTGTACGCCGCGTAGAGGTCGTCGGAATCGGGATAGGGCAAAGGACGGAGCATGAACACGTCCACGGCACTGAAGATGCTGACGTTGGCGCCGATGCCGATGCCCAGAGAGAGCACGGCAATCGCTATGAGGCCTTTGCCTCTACGGAGCGCACGAAGGCCGTACTTCACATCTTGCCAGATCCTATCCATGGTCAGGTCTCATCCATGCCGTCGTTGACTCGCAGCCTACGCACGCGGCTGGCTCGCACCCCAGATTGCGGGGACCGCCGCCTCATGATCTCTACGTTTCACGGAGGGTCCCAGGTTTCGTGGGGACGATGGGTCTGAGGACCAGCGATACGGGGGATTCAAAGTCTTCGTTCTATGGGCCGACCTGACCGGTCGGCACCTCCTTACTCCTCCGTAAGGACACTAACAGGATCGACCTTGGTCGCGCGCCGCGCCGGCTGATAGCAGGCCGCGAACGCCACGCCCAGCAGTAACAGAGATACCGCACCGAACGTCGCCGGATCCGTGGCGGAAACCTCGAACAGCAGACCCTCCAGTAATCGCGTCAGATACAGAGTTGCGGCGAGCCCGACGCCGAGACCGAGGGCCGCCTGGACCATTCCGCGACGGACGACCATGCGCCGCACCGCTGACGGGTCCGCCCCCAGCGCCATGCGGATTCCGATGTCGCGCGTCTGCTTGCTGACGAAATAGGACAGGACACCGTAGATCCCCACCGCAGCGAGGGCGACGCCGACCGCGGCGAAGATGGCGACCAGCGTCGCCCAGTATCTCGGCCGGCTGACCGATGCCGCCAGCTGTTCCCGCATCGTCTGCACTTCGGTCAGCGGCACATCGGGGTCCACTGCGTTGATCTCGTTCCGCACCAGCGCCGCGGTCACCGACGCACCTCTGCCGCGGACGACGAGATTGGGTGAGCGCCAAGCGTTTTGGGTGTACGACTCGTACACCGCGCTCTGATCGACGCTGGCGAGGCCGCTGTACTTCACATCGGTCACCACACCGACGATGGTCACCGGGTTCGTCATGTTGCCGCCCGCGTACAGCTGT
>JBDHAS010000413.1:0-4955 GCA_039588015.1 Gemmatimonadota bacterium
GCCGCCGTCGGCCGTCTTGTAAAGGCCGCGTTCGCCGCCGGGCGTCCACAGCGGTCCCTGAGCCGAGACCCAGACGACGTCCGAGTTCTCGGGATGCACCAGCATCGTGGAGATGTGCTCGGAGTTCCCGAGGCCCTTGTTTTGCCAGGTGCGGCCGCCGTCGGTGCTCTTGTACACGCCATCGCCGTATCCCACATGCCGGCCGCCCACATCTTCACCCGTGCCCACCCAGACCGTGGAAGGTTCGCTCGGATCGATGACGAGAGAGCCGATCGAATAGGAGGGTTGATCGTCGAAGATCGGCCGCCACGTGGTGCCGGCGTTCTCAGTCTTCCACACGCCACCCGAGCCAACCGCCACGTACCACACGCTGCGGTTCTCGGGGTGGATGGCGATATCGGCGATGCGCCCGCCGTTGATCGCGGGTCCGATGTTGCGGAATGCGAGGGCCTCGTAGTCCGTCGTCCCGAGGCGCGAGTCAGTTTCTTGGGCCGTGAGGGCGGCACCAGGGACGGCGAGAGCGGTCAGCAGCAGCACGATGAGGGAGACGTTCTTGTCCATGGCTATCCCGGGTTAGTGGGCGGAATGTGAGTGCGAAGCTCAAAAACTACTTCCGCCGTCGAGCGGGCACAAACGGCAGAAGTCGAGCGGATTCGGAGACGCGAGCGCCGCCCCGGCTACGGGTGGAAGGGGAAGAATATCGGGATCACCAGCGTGGCGGCCGCCACCATCAGCAGGTTGAGCGGGGCGCCGACCCGCAGGAAGTCGCTGAACCGATAGGCCGCCCGGTCCGAAAATGAACGTGTTGGTCTGGTAGCCGATGGGCGTCGCGTAGCTGTTCGATGCCGCGATCATCACCGCGATGACGAAAGGTAGCGGCGAAACGTCCAGCCCCACCGCCGTCGCGATGGCCACCGGCGTGAGCACCACCGCGGCGGCGTTGTTGCTGAGCACCGATGTCAGCAGGCTGGTCAGCAGGAAGAACGCCGCCAGAACGCCGTGCAGACCGAGCGGCATCGTCAACGCCAAGGCGTTCCCCGCCAACAGCGCCGCGGCGCCGGTCTTCTGCAGCGCGATCCCCAACGGGATGATCGAGCCCAGCAGCACCAGTACCATCCAGTCCACATCCTCGTACGCTTCCTCAGGTGTCACGCAGCCGGTGACGAACATGGCGACGGTCCCCAGCAGGGCCGAGACGATGATCGGCATGACGCCCAGCGCGGCGAGCAGCACGACGGCGGCCATGATGGCGACGGCCAGCGGCATCTTCCGCACGCGCCGGGCGGGCAGGTCGACGGCGCCCAACAGCGCCAGCTCGCGGCCGGCGTGGGCGGCGCGCAGGTCGTCCGCCGTCCCTTCGACGAGGAGTAGGTCGCCGGGCGCGAGCACGACATCGCGGACGCGATCGACGAGGGAGACCCCGTGGCGCTGGATGCCCAGTACCGGCAGGTGGAAGCGGTGCCGGAAGTCCAACTGGCGGATCGTGCGGCCGACGACGGGTGAGCGCGGCGGGACCAGTAGCTCGGCGAGCTGGAATTCCGCGGCCGGTCTCCGCCCGGCATCGCCCGTGTGTTCCTCCGGGAGCGCCAGGTCGCCGGTGGGCCGGCTGATCGTCACGCCCGCCGTCTCTTCGATGGCAGCGATGTCCTTGATCTTGCCCTCGACCAGCAAAAAGTCGTCGCCGCGGATCCTCGTGTCAGCGTCGATGGCCACCAGCTTGCGACCGTCGCGCTCGATGCCGACGACCAGCAGGCCGTACTCGGACGCGAAACGCAACTCGCCCAGGCTCTTGTTTGTCAAAGGCGAGCCGGCCTCGACGTGCAGGACGGAGAGGTAATCCCGCAGCTCGTAGGCGTCGACCAGATCAACGGCCGCGGTGCGCGTCGGCGCCAGCCAGCGCCCCACGGTCAGCAGAGCCGGCGACCAGCAGGTTCGTGCTCGTGCCGATCAGCGTCAGCGTCCCGCCCATCTGACTGGCGAACGACAGGTGCATCAAGATGCGGGACGGCGCCGATGGGACCTCGCGGGCGATGCCGAGGACGAGCGGAATCATCACCAGCACCACCGGCGTGTTGTTCATGAAGGCGCTGAGCGGAATGACCAGCGCCAGGCTGACGACCAGCAGCCGAAACTCGCTCTTGCCGGCGAGGCGCGCGACCTGCCGGCCCAGTGCGTCGACGGCGCCGGTCCGCACGAGGCCGGCTGACAGCACGAACATCGCCGCGACCGTCAGCATCGCCTCGTTGGCGAACCCGCTCGTCCCCTCCCTGACCGTCACCAGACCGGTCACGATCAAGGCGGCCATCACGATCAGCCCGACGACGTCCACCCGCAGCCGGTTCCAGATGAACAGGCCGAGGGCTGCCATCCGCCCGGAAGGATCCCGGCCAATCCGCACAGCCGGGTTAGGTTGAATCCTCCGAACCACCGAGGCGGCTTATGATCTCGGAGCGTGTGCCGCAAGCATCGCAGAGCCTGCGAAACTCATCGCGATCAAGAATCACCCAACGGGCCTGTATCCGCCAGAATGAGTTCCCTTACCAGTGTGACTACATAACTACTTCGGCGACGAGTCTTCAGTACTCCAAGTGAACGTGTCGACCGAAGACTACGTGGAGATGGAGCAGCTGAGGGCGGATGAGGATTCGTTGCGCGCGTTCCGGAGCATCGCAAAGACAATCACGGAGGTGGGTCCATACACTCGTTTCATCGCTGCCGTTCTTGACACTGAGTCTGTCCCTGATCTCGTGGTAGAGCCGAAACCCAACGTAACGACAAAAGCGGTCAACCCCGCGCTACGGGATGCGCAGAACCTGCTCCAGTCGAGCGGAGCTATTAGCGCGGTTGATAGGGTGCATACTGCGATCCACGGGTACATCAGGGCCCTGTGCGAGGAAGCCGGGATCGAAGTCGCTGACAGAGCATCGTTGACTGAACTGTTCAAGCGACTGCGTGCGCAACACCCTGTCCTGAGCGAAATGGGCCTGCACGCTTCCGAGGTGAGGAGAGTAGTGCAGGCTATGGCGACGATTCTGGACTCGCTGAACACACTGACGAATCGGGCTACACTGGGGCACCCGAGCAAAACGCTGCTGGACGACGCTGAGGCGATTCTGGCGATGCTGTCACCCAAGTCCCGCATGTCGAGCTGGCGACCTTTGAACGCGAACGTCGAGGTACGGGCTGTGACCTTGAGCTCGCGGATTCGGGAGAGCGTATTGAGCAGCTCCTCGGTGATCCCGTCGCTGAAGTACTCCTGGTCCGGGTCAGCGCTCATGTTGACGAACGGTAGCACGGCGATCGCGGGACGCGAGTCATCTTCCGCTTCGGCCAGCGCCAGACGCCTTTCAGCGGGCGTTATGTCGGTGTTCGCCGCCACGTCGGCTCCGGGTGCCGTCTGCCGCCCTACCCACACGGCGCCGAGAACGAGGACGACAACCCCAGCTAGTGCCAGCAGACCCGAGGACCAACGCTTGGAAGCGGGTTGTGCGACAATCTGGTCGATTTCTTCGGGAGCGGCGTCGTCAGTCCTCCGCACGCCTTCGGGCGTAAGGTCGAACACCCACGCAATGATCAACGCGACGGGGAACGCCAGCACCACGAGGACCACGAGGAACGTCACCGTCCAATCGGGCAGGCCAAGACGCGGTAACATGAGATCGGCAGCCTGCAACACGACAAACGATGTCGCGCCGTAAATCGCCGCTACCCGGAACACGTGGCGCCGCTTGAACTCAGCGAAGAAGCGCTGATACCTCGGCGTCGGTTTCGTCATGCAGCCAAAATCTATGGCGGCGGGCCTGAAGGCAAGCTAAGGTTGCGGACGGACTTGCTGACTCAACCGAATCGGCGGTGTGAGCTTCCACCGGGGACCTCCTGCTCCCAAAGCAGGGGGCACTATGCGCTGAATCCAGCCAAGGGCCGGCGGTAACACCACAAGTAACGCTGGCTTGTCGCAGGACCCCTACCGAAGTCGCGGGCACCTGGGCGCCTAGCCCGTAGTCTACCATACGGCAACGCGCTCGAGGACCCGCTTGGGCCAGATCCTACGCAGCAAGTCGCTCCAAGACTGAGCTAAGGGCAGCCCTCCAGGGGTCCCTCCAAGAACCGGTCCGATTGTGGATCGGACCCGGAACGGCGAAGACCTCCTTCCCTTCATCGAGCGCATACTCCGCCGTTATCATCGCGCCGCTCTTCTCCGGCGCCTCGACGACCAGCACGGCGCGCGCGAGGTCGGCGATGATGCGGTTGCGCTGCGTGGAATGGTACTTGAGCGGCGGCGTGCCCGGCGAGAACTCGGTGACCAGGCAGCCTCGATCGGCCATCACGCAGAACAGCTCCTCGTGTTCCGGCGGATAGGGGACGTCGATACCGGTCCCGAGGACCCCGATCGTGTCGCCGCCGATCTCGAGCCTGCGAGGCGGCGTCAACGGCCCACGTTCGCATTCCTATGACTTCCACTCACAGCTAGGAACGTCGGCTCGTGCGATCAACAGAACGTCAACGTACCCGCGGCTCGAGGACCTAGGCTTCGCTGTCACCTACCGCACTGTGACTCGGTCGCTGGCGCCGCGGCCGAAAGTCTCGGGGTGATACATCTCTTCCGCCTTGGGCGGCGGTACCACGAACGTCCCGGGCGTCGTCGCTCGCGCGAGATACGAGTAGTCATAGGCGCCGCCGTACAGCAGGCTGGCGAAGACCTCGACACGCTCGTCGCGCATGTTCTGGTGCTCGTACCAGCGCCACCACCAATACCAGGGGCTCAGGCCATAAGAACTGCGGGGGTCGTAGTAGTCGTCGTCGCCCGGGCGCTCCTGCGTCTCCATCCCGGCCAGCGCCGGATTGAGCGACTCGAGGCCCGCCGGCAGCGGATCGACCAGCGCCACGTGGTACCGTCGCGCCGGCGCCGCCATCGACAACTTCACGCGCACCCGCGCGCCGGCCTTGATGACCCA
>JBDHAS010000414.1:0-4943 GCA_039588015.1 Gemmatimonadota bacterium
TCCACGGTTTTTGATGTCCAGCGTCCGAGTATGGGCGATATGTCAACATCCGCCACTCGACCCAGATGACCGGAAACGGCCTATCCTACCCCGGCGGGTGCCCCAGGCCACAGCCCGGCCGGCCAGGCTTGCCGTCTGCGAGCCAGGCCACGCCGCCGGCCTCGAACGCAGCCAGCGCCGCGTAGTACGTCTCGCGCGAGAAGCCGAACGCCTCGGCCACTGACACCACGCTGCGTCCCTCGACTGCATGCGCACGCAGCATCTCGTACTTGACCTGGATCTTGTCCAGCGGATCGAAGAACCGATGACGCTCGAACAGCTCCGCACGCACGCGGTCCGGGTCGCGGTGCAGGGCACCCGTTTCTTCGAGAAACTGGCGCTTGGGGTGTCGCTTGGCCATGGGCCCCCTCCCTGTCGTGGGGGCCAGGATATCCCGGGTTGCGTCGTATGTCAAGTATTATCTGTCGCATGCTGTGGGAACCCGTTTCATATGTGAATATACCCGTATCCCGGAATACTCAGTCATACTTCGCAGCGATGATTGTCAAGTGCTTTCGAAGTAGGCGACATTATCTGCCTGACGATCTTCCGGACGTCGCTGCGTTCCTCAGGGCCCGTAACCTCCTGTACGGCCTGGGCTTACGGTTTCGGGCCCACCACGCCGCGAACGCATCCGTGGCGATTACGAACCGAACTTTATGCTTTGAGATTGTGAAAGATCTCTCTCAGTAACCCAGACGGTAAAATCCGGTTCCTGATCGCCACCGAGGCGTACGCCGCGTGGTGGCACGCCCATCGTAAACCCATGGGGCCCAAGCGTTTCGCGAGGAGACACGTGTGACGACCGGGAGACGTCTATTGAAGCCTGAATGTACGTTTTTGAAGGCTTTTTCGGGTCGCGGGTCGGAGAACGAGGATGCGACGGATTTATCTTGACAATACTGGCCTGATCCTGCATCCTGGCCGCTCAAGGGAGGAGCCGGATGGCCAAATCGCACCCGAAACGACAGTTCCTCCAGGAAGCCGGGGCGCTGCATCTGCACCCCGAGCGTGTGCTGGCCAGGCCGTTCCAGCGGGATCGGTTCTTCGATCCGCTGGACAAGGTGCAGGTCAAGTACGAGATGCTGCGGGCCCACGCCGTGGAGGGCCAGAGCGTGGTGTCGGTGGCCAAGGCGTTCGGTTTTTCACGCGAGACGTACTACACGGTACTGACCGCGTTCGAGGCCTACGGTGTGCCGGGTCTGGCCGACGGCCAACCCGGCCGGCCCGGCCTGTGGAAGCTGACCGACGAGGCCGTGGCCTGGGTACACGCACTGCACCGGCGCGAGCCGCGACTGAGCGGACGTCAGATTGCCGAACGGTTGGTCGAGGAGTTTGGGATCGAAGTCCACCGGCGCACGATCGAGCGGCTGCTGGGTGCCGCCGGAAAAAAAAACGGCTGAGGCCGGAAGCAACCACTGCGAGGCCGAAGCAGGTCCGCGGCAAGCCGTCCCGTTCCTTTCCGCCGGCGGTACGGCGCAAGAGCGTTACGAGCGCGTGCGGGCCTACGCGCTCACGCCGGTGGAGCGTCGAGCGGGCACGAGCCCGGCCCGCTTCGACCTGCGACGCTTCCAGCGTTTCGGACTTCTCGGTTTGGTGGACGGGAAGCTGCACCGTCGATCCGACGACTTCGAAATCGTACTGGTGCCCGTGGGTGCGGTGGACGCCGAGGATCGCGTTGCTCGCCTGTGTACGCTGCTGGCGGGGCTGTTGAGGGACAGCCCGGGAGGTGACGATGCGTCGAGCCGCGTTGTACGCCAGGGTCTCGACCAACCTGCAGGAGAAGGAGCAGACGATCCAGAGCCAGCTCGCCGCCGTTATGGGATACGCTGAGCAACACGGGCTTCGGCACAGCCCGGCCCTGACCTACACGGACGACGGCTACAGCGGCACGTGGCTCGATCGCCCGGCGCTCGACGAGCTTCGCGACCACGCGCGGGAGGGGCGCTTCGACATCGTGATCGTGCTGTGCCCGGACCGTCTGGCCCGCCGCTATGCCTACCAGGTGCTGCTGCTCGAGGAGCTGAAACGCGCGGGGATCGACGTGCTGTTCTGCGAGCGCCCGATCGACGATTCCCCCGACGACCAGTTGCTGTTGCAGATTCAGGGAGCGATCGCGGAGTACGAGCGGGCCAAGCTGCTCGAGCGCTGCCGGCGCGGACGGCTGCATCGTGCGCGACGGGGCGAGCTGTCACCGCCGAGCACGCCCTACGGCTACACCTACGCGGCCCGCAAGTATGGCGGCGACGGTCAGATCCGGATCGACGAAGACGAAGCGGCGATGGTGCGTCAGACCTTCGCCTGGTATGTGGAGGAAGGGGCCAGTCTGTACGGGGTGGCGCAGCGGCTCAACGGTTCCACCACCTGGAAGCCGCGTCGGGGAGCGAGATGGACCGGGGCGATCGTGCTGCGGATCCTGCGTTGCGAGTGGTACGTCGGCCGCGCGTATTACAATCGCACGACGCGCCGGCCGCGGGATGCGAGGGACCCCGGGGTCGTGGAGGGCGCGTCCGTGAAATCGGTGGTGACGGAGCGGCCCCGTTCGGAGTGGATCACGGTCCCCGTGCCGCGGATCATCGAGGACGGGCTGTTCGCCCGGGTGCAGCAGCGGATCGTGGAGAACCGGCGATTCTGCAAGCGCCGGCAGAAGAGAAACGTGTACTTGCTCAAAGGGCTCATCAAATGCGGCGTGTGTGGCTACGCATACGCCGGATTCGTCCAGACTGCTCGACCCTGGTACCGCTACTACCTGTGCACCCAGCGGGAGCCGGCGGCGTTGCCGGACGGTACGGTCCAGCGCTGCACGAACAAGGCCGTCCGCGGCGAGGGGGTGGACGAGGTCGTCTGGACGACCGTTCGCGACCTTCTCCTCGACGACCACTCCCTGGCCGAACAGCTCCGGTCCTGGCTGGAACGGACGACGGCCGAGGCATCGGAAAACGAGCGCATGCAGCTCGCGACGGGCAGACTGAATGAGCTGAAGCGTCAACGGGGACGGCTGATCGACGCCTACCAGTCGGGAGCGTTGGATCTCGAGGACTTTCGTACGCGCAAGACGACCGTCGAAGAGCGCATCCTCACGGTCGAGCACGAACTGGCCGAGCTGCGCTCCTGGGCTACAAAGCGGGAGCTCGCGACCCGGCAAGTGGCCAGCGCCGAGGCCGTTGTACAGCAGCTCCGCCAGCGACTCGACGATCCGAGCTTCGAAACCAAGCAGGCCATCCTGCGCTTGGTCCTCGACAAGGTCGTCGTCGTGGGCCGCCGACTCGAGCTTCACCTCGCTCTACCGGTGTCAGGTGGTATTGGTTTGACTTACACACGGGTCCCCAAGCGACAATCAGATCACAACCAGAAAGTCCTTTGTTCTCGATCGCGCAACGTCTGGAGCGTAGAGCCAGTGCGCCTCGAATGCCATCCCTATTACCACCGGCAGGCGGCGTAGACATCCCACGCCGGCACTCATCAGCCGGATCATCACGCCGATCGAGTAAGTGACCCATCCGGCATCTGTGATGTAGGGTCGATTCTGTCGCTGCGCTCCCCACAGAAAGCCGCGGGGGTGGGTGGATGGGGTTTTCGGTAGGGACCGCATCTAAATTGGTTGACTCTCGGGGTCCGGTCTTTTACGATGGCTTCATCCATCGAACAGCCGAGGGGGAGTGGCAGGGCGATTCGCCCGGCCTCGGACTCGATCTTCCGCTGTTGCTGCTCATCTGAGGCGATGCCCTCCTCTCGAAAATATGGGGGGGTTCCATGCGATACGCAGCCGTTTCTCTGCTAGCCGTCACGGTCGGAATCTGCGCCGCGGGCGTACCGGCCACCGATCCGACGCCGGTCGTGCTCGAGGGCGATGCGGTTCCAGGCGTTGGAAACGTCACCCGGATCGACAACCTCACCGTCAGCAATGGCGGCGTTTGGTTGGTCGAAGCCGATACCGACCACTCGAACACCGACGCGGACTCGGTCTTGATCAGGAACGGAGTCCTGTACCTGCGCGAGGACGACACGTTGCCGCTACCGCCGGGTGCGACGCTCGACAGCTTCGACTCGATCACGATCAACAATAACGGCGACAGCGGCTTCAACTTTTTCCTCAATAGCGTGCTGCCGACCACCGAGGACTCGGGAGTCTACTTCAACACCGCGCTGGTGATTCAGGAAAGCGACGCCTCCACGGCGCCCGAGTTCAGCCCCAAGACGCCTTACATCGGCTTTTTCGATGTCAAGCCGAACGACGTCAACCAACTGCTGGTCGTGGCCAGCGTAGACGACCCCGCCATCGCCACGAGCGTCGATCGCGCTCTCGTGATCGTGACTGTCGACGGCACCGGAGCCCTGCTCTCGGAATCCGTGTTCGCGAAGGAGGGCGACATCCTCCCCGGTCAGACCGAGGCGGTGGCGGACTTCGGAACCGGGCCGCACCAAAGTGCCATCAACAACTCGGGGCAGCTCTTGTTCTTTGCGGACCTGACCGGCTCGAGCTCTGCCGACGGAGTGGTCTACCTGAACAACGTGGTCCTGGCTCAGGAGGGCCAGCCTTCTCCGATCCCGGGCAGGAACTACGAGTTCCTTTCCAGCCGAGGTATGGATCTCAACAACAACGGGGGGTACGTGCACAAGGCCAATCTGACCGGCGACAGTTCGGACGACGAGTTGATCGTCGTCAACGGGGGCGTGTTCGTCCGCGAGGGCGACACGCTGGCCGCGATCGAGCCGTTCACCTTCACGAGCTTCGGCACGGGAAGCGGCCCGGTCAAGATCGACGACAACGACAACGTCCTATGGTATGGCGACTGGAACGACACGAACACGGATGTGGACACGGGGCTGTTCCTCAACGGTACGCTCCTCGTCCAGGAAGGCGTCACGATGATCGGCGGTCTGCTCGTGGACAGCATCTCCAG
>JBDHAS010000415.1:0-2780 GCA_039588015.1 Gemmatimonadota bacterium
CAGCCTCCCACGCTGGTTCTGTTCAACGATATGGTGCAGTCGGCGTGCGGGTACAGCAGGGCCGCGACCGGCCCCTTCTACTGTCCGGCCGACCGTAAGGTCTATATCGACCTCTCCTTCTTCCGCGAGCTCAGTCGTCTCGGCGGCCCGGGCGACTTTGCGCGGGCCTACGTGATCGGACACGAGATCGGCCACCACGTACAAAACCTGGCGGGCACTTCGACCCGGGTACGGCAGCTGCAGGGCCGTGCCAGCCGAAGCGAGGCGAACGCGCTGTCGGTGATGCTCGAGCTGCAGGCGGACTGCTACGCCGGGGTCTGGGCGCACCATACCGAGAAGCGGTTACGCGTGCTCGAGCCGGGCGATATCGAGGAAGGCTTGAATGCGGCTGCTGCCATAGGCGATGACCGATTGCAGCGTGCGTCGGGCCGCGGCGTGCAACCCGAGTCGTTCACCCACGGCTCCTCGGCGCAACGCGTGGAGTGGTTGCGCACGGGATTGAGCACGGGCAACCTCGAGGCGTGCGACACGTTCGAGCGCATGATGTAGGCTGGCCCCTCGACCGCTCTCGAATCGTTTCGCGATCGTGAGGCTGACAAAGGTGAGCAGAGAACATCGTCCACGCTGGCCGGCGGCGAAGGCTGCGTACATGAACCGGCGTCGGGGTCAGTTCGTCACGCTCTGTACTCTAGTAGCAGTACTGCTGCTACTGGGCTGTGGCGGCAGGGAACAGCAGGCTGCGAAGGTCGTAGAGCGGCCCAACATCCTGTTCATCTCGGTTGACGATCTGAATGATTGGATAGAGCCGCTTGGCGGACATCCCCAAGCCCTGACGCCCAATCTGGACCGGCTGGCCGACCGGGCGGTCACCTTCACTCGTGCCTACACCGCGTCGCCGGCCTGCAACCCTTCTCGCACGGCGCTGCTGACGGGGTTGCACACGTACAGCACCGGCATGTACTCGAACTACCAATACTGGCGCGAGGTGCTGCCCGACGCCGTCACTCTGCCCAGGTATTTCTCCGACAACGGCTACTGGGCGGCCGGAGCCGGCAAGATCTTCCATAACAACCAGCCGGACCCGGGCTCTTGGGACGACTACTTCCCGTCGCTGGATAAGCACATGCCGGACTATTTCCGTCCCGTTCCCGGCGCGACCGTGAGTATGCCGGCGTTCGAGCACATGTACGGCGACTTCGACTGGTCGCCGATCGACATCCCGGACGATTCAACGGGAGACTATCGGTCGGTGGACTGGGTCATCCAGCAGTTGAACCGAGAGCACGACCGACCCTTCTTCCTCGCCTGCGGCATCTACCGACCGCATGTGCCGTGGTACGTGCCGCGGAGGTACTTCGACATGTTTCCGCTCGAGTCGGTGCGACTGCCCACAGTACTGGAGAACGACCTCGATGACATAGGCGAGCGGGGGCGCGACATCGCGTACCGCGGCGGCGGCTATCACCGGCATGTCCTGGAAGCCGGCCAGTGGCAGAACGCCGTCCAGGGCTACCTGGCATCGATCGCCTTCGCGGACGCCCTGGTGGGCAGATTGCTCGACGCCCTGGAAAACAGCGGCTACGCGGACAACACGATCGTGGTGCTTTGGTCGGACCACGGCTGGCAACTCGGCGAGAAGGAACATTGGCGTAAGTTTGCGCTGTGGGAGAATGTGGCGCGGGTCGTGCTCATGATTCGCGTGCCTGAGGGAATCGCCGCCTTGCCGGCGGGAACGCCGGCCGGCGCGCGTTCGGAGCGCGTCACCTCGCTGCTCGACATCTTTCCCACCTTGGTCCAGCTGGCGGGTCTGCCGGAGAAGGAAGGCCTGGACGGGCACAGCCTCGTTCCACTGCTCGAGGACCCGAGCGCCGTGTGGGACTATCCCGCCATCACGACTTACGACTATTCCGAGTTCTCGGTCCGCACCGAACGCTGGCGGTACATCCGCTACATCGACGGTAGCGAGGAACTCTACGATCACTCCGAAGACCCTGAGGAGTGGGTCAACCTGGCCGGTGATCCCGGCTACAGCCGGATCGTGCGGGAGATGGCCGGTCATATCCCGACGAATCCCGCCCTGCTCGCCGAAACGTCATACGAGCTCTCGGCCCATCACGTGCCGCCGTTCGAGAGCCTGGAGCACTACCTGCGGTGGAAACAAGAGAGCGCTAGATAGAGGTTTAGCCTGTCTGGAGGGCGCTCGTCGGCGCACAAGTCCTTCCCATTGTAGCCAGATTCACCATATTGTATGAAGCGGCTGCCCCCCGCCTGCTGTTACTCGCTAATATGCCGGTATGGGCATGGGAGGTGAATGGGATGAAACGCTTTGACAGCGAGTGGGTCAGGCTGGAACTGGAGTTGCCGGCCGAGATGTGGGACGGACAACCGCACACCCTGCAATGGGTGGATGACAAGCTGTACTTCGACGACCGTCTGGTCGCTCAGGGTGTAAGCTCGCCTTTAAGCGCCTGCACGTCGAGCACGAAGGCGAGAGCGACCAGGTAGAGTTTCTTCTCCCGGTCATACTTCGATTGCACGAAGCCGAATCCCGGTGGCGCGTTCTTGTCGATGTCGATCGGAACGGGGTGACCCGGCTCGCTCTCAACGACGGCTGACTGTATCAACCGTCCCGTCTTGTCACCGATCCGGATGTCGACACCGCACCTGGTACAAAGGTCGCCTAGTACCTGGAGAGGCGTTGGCTTGCGGGAGACGATGTCGGCGGGAATCGGAAACGACCAGCAAACCACCTCGTTGGGCCCGGACGGCTGCGTCGCGAC
>JBDHAS010000416.1:0-2775 GCA_039588015.1 Gemmatimonadota bacterium
CCCGCCACACATCTGCCCACTGAGTTGCTCAGCGCCGGTTCCGGCCCCTAGTCCAGTTTCCGGTAGGGACAAGCCGCTTCACCTCATCTGTCGGTTGTCGGTCGTCGGGCGCGGCGCCGCCTAGCAAGCAAGCGAGCGGCCGACGCCGCACAGAGGCCGACCACGGCGAGGCCGACCCAGCCCAACCAGTCGCCCCAGGCCACGAAGAGCGTAGGCACGCGTTCGGCTGGCAGGATGGCCGTCATGGGCGAACCCGCGGTCCGGGAGTTGTCCATGCGGGCTAGGGTCCGCCCGTACTGGTCCGTGGCAAGGGAAATCCCAGCGGCGGCTGGCCGGAACAGGCTCACGCCGTTCTCGATGGCGCGTAGTCGCGCACTTCGAGCGTGCATGTTCTTGATGGCGTCCCAATCGTTGGACGGGGCCAGGAGCACGGTTGCCCCCAGCCTCCCTGCCTGGCCGATGTAACGGAAGAAGTCCAGTTCGTAGCAGATGGCGCCGCTGATGCCGAGGTCGTTCGTCTTCAGCGTGCCGTCCCCCGGAATCGTGATCGCCGACTCGATTCCCGGTGCGAGCCGGCTCTTGCTGTGCTCCCACGCGATCTCGCCCGCCGGGGAGATCAGAACGAGCTTGTTCTGCACAATAGGGTAGGGTCCCGACCGGCTCGGACGAATGCTCGTCTTGTAGACGAAGATCGCGATCCCGAGGTGGATCCGCGCGGCGCGAGCGGCGTCGGCAGCCTGCTGGATCAGGGTCCGTTCGTCCTCTTCGAACACGATGGCAGCACCTTCCGACCAGACAGCCAGATCGAAGCCAGCCTTGCCAGCCGCGATCGAACTCGACAGCAACTGCTGGTACACGTCCGTCCAGCTCCGCCGCAGGGCCGCGATCTCGGCGGCTCTGTCGGGACCGGGTCTGAGAAACGTGCCGAAGGAGGAAAAGAGCTCCGTCCGCATCGACGGGTCGGGCACGATCGCCGCCGCACGCACCACGCGGGACGCGGCCGCCTCGCTGCGCAGCCGCATCGACCCGAATCCGTATACGACGAGGAGCACGCCGAGCAGAAGCGCGGCCATACTCCTCGCAGCCTGCCAGGATCGCCGGTGCTCCCAGATGTCGTTTGCGGCGGCGGCCACCAGCGTGATGACGAACAGGACGCCCGGCACGCCGGCCACCGAGGCCAACTGGAGCACTACCAGGTCGTCGAGCGCCGTCACCGGGTGGAGATAGGTCCACTGGACCGATCGCACGAAGGGGATGGCGACAACGAGGCTGGGGAACAGCAGAACCCGCAGCGCCCTGGGCAGGACACCCTGGACCAGGCCCTCGAGGAGGTAGGGCAGGAGCGCCATTACCGCCCAGAAGCCATGGATGCTGATGGTGGCCTGCAGGGAGGGGATGGGGATCATGCCGCGGCTGGCCAGCGTGTCGATGGCCGTCAGCGGAACCACGACGAGCGCGAAGGCCTTGATGGCGCCCGCGTCCCGGAAGAGGCGGAGCAGGAAGATAGGGGCCAACCAGACGGCCACCCCCACCGGCCGGTCTCCTCCCGAGAGGTATTGGAAACCCAGGGCCAGGACGAGATAGGCGGACTTCTGGAACACCGACGCCCGATCTGGCATCGTTCACCTCACTGACTTCCGAACGCGTTTCCGTCGTTCAACCGACCGATGGTCCGCCCACAACTGCTTGAGGAACAGCTCCAGCGCTTCGGTGGCGCGCTGCTGCTCGCCGGTGCTGAGGACATCGAGCAGCAGTCCGTCGACCACGGCGCTGCAGAGGGCGGCCGTCGTGCGGGACCGAATCGCCGGCGAGAGCGCTCGCTCGATGGCTTCCAGCCAGCTGGTGGAGGCCTGATCCAGGTACCGGGCGTAGGCCGACGGATTCTGCAGCGCGAGGATCTGCACCTCGAACAGCAGCCGGACGCGGGCCAGGTTGGCGGGGGCGAGCAGCGACTCCCAGAACACCAAGAGCGGATGCACGGCCCCGGGCCGTCGTCGCGCGAACGCCGCCTCGTGCGACGCCTGGAATCGCGATCGCACCTCGGCCATCACCGCGATGATCAGCTCGTCGCGTGAGTGGAAATGGTAGACGAGCATGCGGGCACTCGTCCCCAGGGCCGCCGCCAGGCGGCGGAGCGAAAGGCTGGCCACGCCGTGTGCCAGCAGATAGTCCATCGACTGCCGCAGGAGCGTCGTCCGCCGGTTCGGCATGTAACATATGTTACATGTAGCACCTGTTACAGTCCAGTGAATTCGGCATTTCCAGGGTCTTCAGTGTCGACCCCCGGAAGTGCCGCACCGGCGGAAGCCCACTTCAGCTGATCGCGTTCATCACGGATGAGTTGGCGATCCGGCGGATCCTGGACCACACGCTCCTTTGAAAAGCACGTTCTTGGCGGCAATGACGTGCCCCGGGCGGGAGGCCTGTCCCCGGGGCGTGGGCGTTGGTGGCGTCGGGCGTGAGAATGGCGTCAGGGCTGAACCGGGACCCGGTCGTAGACGCTCAGGAGGAGGAGGGGTTCCCTCAGCCGGCGGTCGTCCAGGCTGACCAGGACGGAGAGACGCCCTTCACGGTCGAGCGACAGGCTCTGCACGAGCTTGCCGAAGTCATTCTTCTCTTGGATGATCAGCTCGTCCCCCCGCCAGTGCGAGCGGACCTCCAGCCTGCCGCCGAGGACGCCCTGCCGGACGTGCGAGCGCCCCTTGTAGTAGATCTGGACCTCGTCGCCTGAGAGGATGATCTTGACGTCTTCCGCCGTCTGCTCGATTTGGAGAC
>JBDHAS010000417.1:0-2762 GCA_039588015.1 Gemmatimonadota bacterium
TGAGTGGAAGGCGGCGCACCCAATAGAACTCGCCGCCGACCGCCAGCGAGCGCTCCCACAAGCTCCGCAACCGGCCACCCAGGTAGTCGCGATAGTCAAGGGACAGCGACACCTTCGCACCTACCTCGTAGGCAACACCGACCCGTAGACGAGTCGGCAAATCGAGTCGGTCGAAGGAATCTTCCAGCCGCTGGCGTTCGTCTTCGCTGAGTTCGTAGAAGGCCGCCGTGCTGTCTGCAGTCACAGTCCGTCCGTAGTTGGCAATCGCAGCATACCGGGTCAGGTTGAAGTCGCCAAGGCTCCAGGCGAAGTCGCTGACAACGTTCTGCAACGTGAGGCCGGCGACGAGATTCTCCCACTGCGCAGCGACGCCCACATCGAAGGCCCAGTAACGCCCGACGTCTTTCGTCTCCGAGTCCAACAACTCGCCTCTGGCGTCCAACCCCAATGGGTCGGACCGGATGATTGTGCCCAGGTCGTCGAACCGGAGATATCGATGGGCCGCACCGTACTTGAAGCTTGCCCCGATGGACAGGTCTATCGGCGAGGCATCCTCGCGGGAGATGCTGAACGGTTGGGCGTACGATAAGTATCCGCCGCTCATCCACCACGCGTGACCGTTGGAGCCGCTGAGGTCGAAATCCTTCCCTTCTCCGGATTCGCCGACGTTGCCGAACAGGATCAACTCGAGGGCATCGGAAGACAGATCGCCCTTGCCGGCCGCGCTGGTCCCCAGGCCGAACGCGAAGCGGCCCAAGCTGAAACCCAAGAAGCTGCCGCCCAACTCGAAATCCAGTGTCAGTAGACCATCCGGATTGGCCGACCGAACCTCGGCTAGAAGCTCCGACTTGGCTGCATCGTCAAGGAATTTGCCATAGAGATCGGTGATCTGTCCGTAGGTAAGCGAGTTGTTGGTCAGGGTACCCGTTACGCCCGCCAGACCGATAGACCAACGGGGCCGATCCGGTAGTCCCAAGTTGGCGGGATTCCAGGTCGGAGCTTCGTGGCCTCGCGCCCGCGCTGTGAACGAACCGGCCAGTGCCTGGCTTCTGGCTGAGGGCATGGCCAACTGTCCCGCCGCTTCCCCGCTGATAGCAAGCGCGAACGAGAGCGCCAACGCCGTCGACCTCAATCCACCGGGCACCCGCCTACCCTCCGACCCTCAGGCGGCCGCGCAGCTTCATGCGCATGTGTGCGAACTGGTCGGCCAGTATCCGACTAAGCTTGGTTTCTCCGCCGGGCCCTGTCTGGGTCCCATTGACCACACCCCGGTAGCCGACGAAGAACGTATCCGGAAAAGCGGAGATCGTCTCCACCTGCTCGAGCGTAAGGCCGACTTCCTGCAGAAGCCCTGAGGTAAGCTCCAACTCACCCAAGTTCACCTCGTTTCGTGGGTCTCCGGAAAAGAGGTGGCCTCTTGTGGCTGCTACCGATGCCTCGATGATCCCAATGGCCTCCAGGTCGTGGAACAGCACGACCTCGATCAGACCGCTTCGGTACCGGTCCAGGATCTCGTCGAACGTCTGCTCATCGATCTCCAGTTCGTCGTCCTCCTCCCACCGCTCATCGTCCAGCACGACGACGACTCCGGGGATCTGGATCCCGTCGAGTTCTCCAAGGAGCGTCACGATTCCTGACAAGTCGATGGGTACGGGCGTCTCGCTGCCCCCGTAGTGATACCGGAACACGAGCCGAACGCCCCCGGTCAGCGTCTTATCAGCAACCCTCAATCGGCGCGACCAGTTCGAGCCCGGCGGCAACGTCTCGGCGCCTGGTCCGATGACAACGCTGTCAACGGTCTCTGCGGTCCCGAGATCTCGTAGAACGAGAATGAGCGTTGACTGGGTGTCCGATGGGTCCGGCTGGGGGAAGAGATTGAAGCTGACCTGGTTCTCGATTTCCACGACGAACTCGGCCGTTGCTATATCCGCGGAGTAAAGCTCGGGCGGAAACCGCACGTCGAGAGAATCAGTGAAGTCGTACGGCGGAATCGTCACCGTCTGGCCGTTCTTGTCGGCACAGAAGGAGCACAGCTCAGCAAGCCGGTATTCGACTCTCTCTTCGGGTAGATTGATGACGAAGACCGCTCGCCCGTCCACGGTGTCCGTGGTGATTACCGGTGGTAAGACGTCGTCCCATGTGAACGTGTCGGCGACGAGAGGCAAGACCAGGTCGATCTCCCACTCCGGCGCCTCGGGGATGTCACACGATTCTAGCGAGAAAAGCGACAGAGCGCCGACAGCCGCCGCGACACTCAGGCGACCGAGTCCGGGAGCGCGTTTGGAGAAGATCACCGGAATCTGGGCCTCAATTTGCTGGCGGGGCCGTGCCGGTAGTGAGGAGCCTCCGTCGCCCTTCGACGCGTCGCGTGCTCCTTACCAAGCGCCGGCGCCCACCTCCAAGACGTACGTCAGCCTATCGATATTGGCGAAGCCGTAGTTCTTGATTCCGGCGCGAAATCCCCAGAAGTCCGTGAGGAATGTCAGGAATTTTAACGGCGAATGCCCGATCTGCGCCCTGAACTTCAGCCCCGTCTCCAGCACGAACTCGACGTCCGTATGCTTTTGGCCATCGATGATCTCGTCATCCCACTCGGCGCCGGCCGCAAAATAGGTATCGATCCACCTCGACGCCGAAGGCGTGTACATCGCCATCCAACCGAAGTCCCGCAGTCCCTCGTCCTTCAGGTACATCCGCCAGACGATGAAGCCACCGCTCATCGGATCCTCGAAGTTCTTCACGATGAAGAAGGGGAAGACGAA
>JBDHAS010000418.1:0-4262 GCA_039588015.1 Gemmatimonadota bacterium
ACGCAGGTCGAGGAGCCGCCGAAAACACCTATGTACTGCTTTGCCAGCGCGGTAACTCGATAGCCCCTACCTCCTGTTTTTCCTGTCGGATCGAGCGTGTGGAACACCCGCACGTAGACCTGGTCTTCCCAGATCTCAGGCTTCGCCGGTCGATTTCTCGTGGCGGTCAGGCTCAGGGAGGGCCCGAGCAAGCCGATCTTTGAACTGCGAACGGTTAGGCAGCTCCGTGAGATGAAAGACAGATCCTCTATCAGATAAGCAATGTGCGTGTCCGAAGAGCGTAATCACGATGCATTCGTGGTTTGAGTTCGGTATGATGCGTAGACTAAATTCAGGTCACAACTTCGTCCGACCACAAACCCGCGCGGTTACAAAGGAGAAGGAGTCTATGGCCACGAAGCCTGTCGTTTATGCGGCCTTTGCCATTGTGGTTCTGCTGAGCCTTGCCGGTCCGGCGTGTGTTGTGGAGGAGCCCGAGCCGGAAAAACCAGCAGGCCTCCCGACGTTCAAGCAATCGGTAGCGGCCTCACGCGGCGTGGTGGCGACGAATCATCCTCTGGCTTCGGCGGCCGGGCAGATGATCTTAGCCAAAGGCGGAAACGCAGTCGATGCGATCGTTGCGGCTTACTTTGCTCTTTCCGTTGTCGAGCCGGCGATGTCGAGCCCGTTTGGCTCGGGATTCATAAATCTATATACCGCAGAAGGCGAAGCCATTACGCTCGATAACTACACCGTCGCGCCGGGTGCAGCGGCGCCGGATATGTATCGGCTCGAGCATCCTGATGACGAGAAAGCGCAAGCCGAGGCGGGGCACGTAACGGTTGATGAAGAGAACCGAACGGGATTCAAGGCGATCGGTGTGCCCGGAAATCTCAAGGCCTGGCTTTGGGCGGTTAGAAATCATGGAAGCGGTAAGCTCAGTTTGCGTCAGCTCATGGGGCCGGCCATCGACTTCGCGCGAAACGGTGTGCGGCTCTCTCCCGCAGTGGCTCTGACCATTGGGCGGTCGGAAGAACGCTGTGGAGCTTTTCCCGGCTGGGGTGAGCAGTTTCTTTTGGACGGAGAGCCACCGGAAGCGGGTGCGCTATTGCGTCGACCGGCCTATGCGTCGACTCTCGAAGCACTTGCCCCTGCCGCTCTCGAAGGAGCCTCTTTGGAAGAGCAGTTGGAGGCAGCGGGACAGAAGTTCTACAAAGGCGACATTGCGAGGAACGTCGTTCGATACGTGCGTGAGAACGGCGGCATCTTATCGATGGAGGACTTGGCCTGGTATTACGGGGACGGCCTGGCTGATCTTTCAGAAGGGCAAGGACTCCGCCTGCGCACGCCTATTCGCGGCACCTATCGGGAGTTCGAAATCATCGCCATGCCGCCGACGAGCTCCGGTGGAACCCACATCGTCGAGATCCTGAATATCCTCGAAGGATTCGACTTGGCCGCTTCGGGATTCGGTACAGCTAAGACCTTGCATCTCATGACCGAGGCCATGAAGATTGCGTGGGCCGACCGTGACGCCTATATGGGTGATCCGGACTACGCGCACCGGGACCCGTCCTATTCGTACCCGCCGCCACCCGTCGAGGACTTGATCGACAAGGACTACGGCGCGAGCCGCCGTGCCGAGATCGACCCGACGCGGGCCGGCAGTTTCGAGGCCGGCCATTTCGAGGGGTTGCCGGCGGTCGCCCTAGGGCAGCCTCTCGTCGAATCCGCCAACACGACTCATGCGACCGCGATGGATGACCAGGGCAACGTGGTGTCCATGACGCAAACGCTGAACCACGGATTCGGATCCTGTGTCGCCTTACCGGGCGAGCTGCCGGGGAGCGGCCTTCTTTTGAACAACACCATGGCTTTATTCGATCCCGATCCGCGGCCGGGTTACGAGCGCGCGAACGGCGTCGCCCCCCGCAAACGCCAACTCAGCAGCATGTCGCCGACCATCGTGCTCAAAGACGGCAAGCCGTTCTTCGCTTTAGGCACTCCCGGTGGAACACGAATCTACGCGACGGTGCTTCAAGGCATCGTCAACGTCATCGACCACGGTATGAGTATCCAACAAGCGGTGGAAGCGCCGCGCATATGGACGATGATGTACGGGGCTCTCAATGTGGAGGAGGGCTTTTCCGCGCACGTCACCGATGAGCTGGAACAGATGGGACATACCATCGAGCGTGTCCGCACTGTGGCGGGAGGCATGAACGGCGTGCTGCGCGATCCGGAAACGGGACTCCTTTACGGCGGCGCCTGCTGGCGGCGCGACGGTTCCGTGGCCGGTTGGAGCGGCGGTGACGCCCTCCCGCCTTCGTCTTCCTATCCGCTCGATTGGAAAAGATGATGCTTACGGTCGGCTCGTAGGTTGCTTCGTACGAGACTCTCGAGTTGTAAGTTGCCGGGGGGCATGGGAGAGGTGTTTCCCTATTGCCCCGCCTCGCTACTGCGTCCGCAATCCTGCCCAAGCTGTTGCCGCGGCAAAAAGCCTTCGAAATCCTCATGACCGGCCGGCGCTTCGGAGCCGACGAGCTTGTTTCGCACGGGATCGTCAACAAGGTGGTGCCCGCCGACCGGTTGATGGACGAGGCCCGCGCCCTCGCCGCGGCTCTCTGTCTCGCGGCACCACTGTCACTGGCCGCCATCAAGGAGGCGGTGCACCTCACCGAGAACCTGAGCTTCGAGGAGAGCTATGCTGCGCTGCGATCGAGGTCGTGGCCGGCGTTCATGAAGATGCTCGCGAGCAGTGAGAAGCGGCCGCCCGAGTGGACCGGCGAATGAATTCGACGCGGGATCCCGTTACGGCGATCAGACACCGACAACGATCCAAATCCAGAACTGTGAGCATCAGCCTCCACAGCAGGGAACATTTAGGTACCTGAAAGAGGTATTATAATAGGTCCACTTCGCCGACATAACCGCCGATCGAGGCTTTTCGTATGTCACCCCACATCGCATTCTGGATGCGCATTCCCCACACGAGCAGTGGACGTTGGTCCCGCTCGCACCTCCGTCCGCTCTACCTGGTGGCGCTGATACCGGTAATCCTGTCTCTGTCCTGCGCGAAGCCGGAGCAGGTGGCTCCGGAAGCCGGGCAACCACCACAGCTCGTATGGACCCCACCCTTGGCCTATCCTCCCGCCATGTTCGAGACAGGTGTGGAGGGCAGGGTGGTGCTGGAGGCAATGGTCGACAGCACGGGCAGAGTAGATCCCAGCACTATAAAAGTCGTCAGCGCAACACGATCGGCGTTCGAGCAACCAGCCATCGATATGTTGCGTAACAGCCACTTCACACCAAGCCGGACCGGAGCGCGAGCAGTACCGATACAGGTTCGTTTGCCGGTTACTTTCGACTTGAAGCGGGCGTATAGGGTCGGTTCCGCTGATAGTGCGGCCGCGGCCGCACTGGCGACGGAAGGTGCGTCGCTGGCTCGCCAAGGCAATGTCGACGACGCACTGACGGCCTACTCCGATGCATTGGCGTTGGATGCCCGGTTGAATCTATCAGTTGGCTTCTGGCACGGGCTCTGTTGGCACGGCAGCCTCTGGGGCTATGCCGAAGACGTCATGTTCGCGTGTGAGCACGCCGTCGACGAGCGAGTCGAGCGAATCGGTTGGATCGGGACTCTCGAGTCGGGACAGAACCCGTTCACCGAGGACGTGCTGCGGGCACTGCGGCAGCGGACCAACTGACAGACTGCAGTGGGGTTCCTTCCGGTTCTCCCGCCGATATGCCGCCACCTCGTGGTCCTATTCCCGGGCGACCTTCCGTTCCTCGTATAACAAAACACCACGCTCATCGTAGAAACCGAAGACGGCCGTTGGTTCGGAGCCGGGCAAGACGGTGACACGCAAGAATCCTCCAGTCGGTTCCTCGTGCGTGTACGGCTGTCTGATTTCCGCGTCGGGATCGTTCGATTCGGGATCGCCGGGAGGCCGACCCATCCGCGAGTTCGCATCGACGAGCGCACCGGTCGAGAACTCCTCGAAGCCGAGCGGATGGATGGAATGGTACTGCCAGTGCCGGTCGCCGCAGATGATGTAGAAGTTCTTGTTCAGAAAGTCATTCTCGATGAGCCACGCGTAGAACTCATCCCGCTCGTGCTGGAACCCGTAGGGGTTGGAATGGTTGTCCCGCTTGACAGTATCGTGTCCCTCGGCCGCTTGCCCCGCTTGCTCGGCATCGTCCGGCCCGATCATCGGCGTGGAGGAAATAAGGAGCTTGAACGTTGCGTCACTCTCGAGCAGCGTCCGCTCGAGCCACTCTCG
>JBDHAS010000419.1:0-2728 GCA_039588015.1 Gemmatimonadota bacterium
AAACCGGTCGTCCCATCGGGCCCGGTGTGCGAGACGAGTGCGATGCTCCCATCGAGGCGCGGCGCCGCTCGAGATCCGAAGCCTATGCCGCTCTTGATCGTGTCGGCGGTCGCGCCGTCACCTGCCGCGAAGAGTTCAAGCATTACGCGGCCATCACTCGCCTGCTCTCCGCTCAGAATCAGAGTGATCGCGCCTGACGGATCGACCCGTTCATCGCTCAGCCATTCGGCAGCGGGCTCCTCTTGGGCGAGATCCATATAGAAGAGCCTCCCCTCGGTGTCGACGCCGAAGTAGAGACCGGCCGACGCGCCGCTGCTATGGTGGATGAGTGCCGCCGCTCGATAGTCGAGGTCGGGTCCCGCGCCGATCAGAAAGCCCGCACTGCTGATGCCCGCGTCGGGCGTATCGGTCGCGCCGAGGCGCACCGATAGTCGGAAGTCTCCCTGCCGCGGTCCGATTCGATGAGTGAGAAGATGAACCGTTCGCATGGGAAGCCGGCCGACGCATTCGAGCCGACCGCCCCTCACCTGCCAGTCCTGCAGGCGGTTGGCCCACAGTTCTGGACCGGCCCAATCGCGGTCGGAGCTGTTCTTCCACCGACTCTCGTAGTCGGAGCCGCCGGAATCGACGCCGCACCCGGCGAGCGCGATGGCGAGCGTTATGACCGTGAAAGTTCTGGCCGTGTTCATTTGCCTGGGTTCCAGTCGGGGTTCGGAGTCGGCATGCCGGCGTCGACGCTCCGTCTCCACCCGTCGAGTATCTGTTTGAGCTCGGCGGTCTTTTCAGGCATCTGCTCGGAGAGGTCCGTGGACTCGCCGGGATCGTTGCTCAGGTCGTACAGCTCGAGGCGTCCGTCTTCCAGCCACTCGATCAGCTTGTAGTCCCCAACGCGGATGGCGCTCGACGGCACGTTGCCGGAGCCGTGGTAGTGGGGAAAGTGCCAGTGAAGATCGTCGTGGCCGGCGTCACCGGTCTCGAGCAGCAGAGGGGCGAGGCTCGTGCCGTCGAGGTGCTGGTCGGGCCGCGGCGGCAGGCCGGCGATCTCGAGCAGGGTCGGGTAAAGGTCCATGGTGATCGCCGGCTCTTCGATCACGCGGCCACTGTCTATCGCGCCGGGCCATCTGACGATCATGGGGACGCGGGTGCCGCCGTCGTAGAGCCAGCCTTTGCCGGCGCGCAGCGGCAGGTTGGACGTGGGCATCCGGGTCGAGCGAGGCAAGGTGCTGAGGCCGCCGTTGTCGGACACGAAAACGACGACGGTGTTCTTGGCGAGCCCCAATTCGTCGAGCTTGTCGAGAACGCGCCCGACGCTCTCGTCCATGCTCTCGATCATGCCGGCGTAAACCGGGTGGTCCTGGCGTTGCCTGGTCATCGCTCTGCCCGCTTCCGGGAGCGTGGCCGGCGCATCCGATTCGGGAAGGCTCTCCGCTTTGGAGGTGTACTTTTGTGTCAACGGCTCTTTTGACTGCAACGGCGTGTGGACCGCGTAGTGCGACAGCGTCAGGAAGAAGGAGTCGTCTCGATGTTCTTCTATGAAACCGATCGCCGCGTCGGTGAGTCGGTCGGTCAGGTAATCACCTTCGTGGTCGCCCTCCAGGTCGGGGACGTTGGTGATAGGCCAGTTCTGGTTCTCGTAGGGGTAGAAATAGGAGCCGGGCTGGCCGGCGCGATTCACCGCGAAGATGAAGTCGTAGCCCTGCGAGTCGGGCAGGAAGCCGGCCGCGCCGAGGTGCCACTTCCCGATGTAGCCCGCCGCGTAACCGGCCGCGTTGAAGGCCTCGCCGACGGTGAGCTCCTCGAGCGGCAGTTCCCGAGTGTACTCCGCCTGTAGCAGCATCCCCTTCTGCTCGCCGCCGATCCAGTTGGTCAGGTGCAGTCGCGCCGGATCCTTGCCGGTCTGGATGCTGGCTCGCGTTGGAGAGCAGACCGGGCTCGCCGTATAGAACTGGGTGAAGCGGGCACCCTCGGAAGCCAGGCGGTCGATGTTGGGGGTCTCGTAGAAGGTGCTCCCATAGACTCCGGTGTCGACCCATCCCAGGTCGTCGATCAGTATGAAGACGATGTTCGGGCGGGGCGAGTCGAAGCCGCCGCATCCCGAGATGATAGAAGCGGCAAGTAGTGCGACGAGGACTGATCCTACGCGCGAGCCCCCTCGGGCGGTTCTCATGCTGTGTCCTACCTTTTGATTGCGATCGTCGTTTGACAGGTCGACAAAGCCTCCTACCGCCTGAGCGGCTTGACCTCGCGCAGAAGGTCACGTGCTGCCACGGCCCGGACCCGGCTGGAGAGCTTGAACGTTGTGGCACCTGCATGCACAACGGTCAGTTTCCTAATTCCAAGCGTCTCCAGCGCGGCCTTCATCGAGGCCGTTAGCTTCGGCGCATCGGTGCGCTTGATCTCGAATCCGAGACGCCGTCCGCCGCTTACGACAAGGAGATCCAATTCCGCCCCCGCGTGCGTCGCCCAAAAGTAGCATTCGTCGGGTCGAGCCCTGAGGGCCCGGACTACCTGTGCGAGCATGAACCCCTCCCAACTGGCCCCTAGCTTGGGATGTCTGTTTAGATCTCGTGGCGTCTCCAGGCCGAGAAGCGCGTGGAGCACACCGGCGTCCGATATGTAGAGTTTGGGGGACTTCACCACGCGTTTGCCTACGTTCTCTGCCCAGGGACGAAGCTGCCGCACTACAAATGCGCCGGTGAGGATATCCAGGTACTTCCGGACAGTCGTG
>JBDHAS010000420.1:0-3280 GCA_039588015.1 Gemmatimonadota bacterium
GTCACCATCCGGCTGTTGACCAAGGTCCGTTCGCCCGGCTGCGACTCGCGGCCCTCTACGACGATCTCCGCCACCGCGTTCCCGCGTGCGGAAGGGAACATGGTCGTCGCGCCGACACCGGCGAGCCCCGGCATCGCGGCAAGCTGCGCGGCAGCGGCGTTCATGAACGCGGTACGAGACTCGGCCGTAGGATACTCCTCCGGGGCTAGGTTCACGGTGAACGTGAGCAGTCCGGCTGGGTCGTAGCCCAGGTCGGCCGAGTGCAGCTGCTGGAAGTCGCGTAACATCAGCCCGATCCCGCTCAACATCGTGAGCGCCAGAGCCAGCTCGCCGACGACGAGCGCGCGTTCGACCCGGCGGACACGCTTGCCTCCGATGGCCCGGTCGGCGGAGTAGAGCGCGCTGAAGGGCCGCTCGTGCGAGAGCCGCAGCGCCGGCGCCAGTCCGAACAGCACGCCACTGGTCATGGATACCAGGGTCGCGAAGACTAGAACAGTCCAATCGAAGCCGGGCGTCGTTCCCACGTAGGTCAGCAGGCGACGCGGGAGCAGCGGTTCTACCAACTCGAGGCCGACTGTGGCCACCGCGAGTCCTGCCATCCCACCGAGGACGGCCAGCAGAACGCTCTCGACCAGCACCTGGCGCAGCAGTCGCGTCCGGCGCGCACCGACGGCGGCGCGAACGGCGAACTCGCGGCCACGGCCCAGCGCTCGGGACAGCAGCAGGTTGGCCAGGTTCGCACAGACGATCAGCAGCAGAAAGCCTACCGCTGCCAGCAACGCGACGAGTGTTCGGCCTTCGCCGCCGACGAGAACTTCGCGGATCGGCACGGCCGTCAGCGTGGTCCCTGGCTGAAGATCTTGGACTTGGGCCGCGGCGGCATCGACGACCGCGCGCAGATCGGCGCGCGCCTGCTCGACGGTCCAACCGGGCTTCAGGCGCGCCGGCACGTTGAAGGACCAGACGCCGGACTGCCCCGCCCGCACGTGCATCGGAACCCACAATTCGGCTTCGTAAGGGTAGGTGAACCCGGGCGGCATGACGCCCACTATGGTGTGCGAGCGCCCGTCCAGCTGGAGGACCTCTCCGATGGCCGACGGCGCTCCACCGAATCGGCGTTGCCAAGAGCCGTGGCTAAGCAGCGCGACGCCGGCATCTTCGCCGGCGGCCTCTTCTTCCGGCAGGAAAGGCCGACCGAGGATGGGCCGAACGCCCAGCGTCTCCGTCCAACCTTCCGAGACGGCGATCCCCACGACGCGTTCGGGCCCCGCGTCAGTCGCTAGCGCGTAACTGGTGAACCGCTGCGCGACGATCCGATCGAAGAAGCGCCCCCGTTCCCGCACGGCCAAGAAGACCTCTGGCCGCAGGCTTATCAGCGGGCCGCCGGTCTCCGGCGTCAGGTACACGCGCACCAGACGGTCTTCGTGCTCGAACGGCAGCGGCTGGAACAGCGCGGCGCGGGCGGCGCTGAAGATCGCGGTGTTCGCTCCGATGCCGAGGGCCAGGGTCAGAACGGAGATCGTTGTGAATACGGGATTTCGGGCAAGCTGACGAAGCGCGTAGCGAAAATCTTGGACCATCGGCGGCCTCTTTCGGGTAGTGCGTCACGGCTGTTTGACGTGTGCCGGGAGAGGTGGGTTGCCTGACGCCTGCGTCGCAGGGACGGGCCGTTACTTGTGACGTCTAGGAAGTGAGCGCCTACCGCTCGCGTCCCTCTCTGACCGCGGCGACTATCTCGTCGCGCGTCCAGTCCAGCTCCAACCCTTCCACCTCGAGGGGAGAGTCCGTCTCGACGACGGGGCGAAGCACGAACTCCTGTCCATCGCGGCGCCGAATGCGAACGGCTCCTTCTTCTCGCGCCTCCTTCAGCAGCTTGGCCAGTTTCTGCCGGGCTTCCGAGTAGGTGTATACCTTCACGTTATCTTACCTCCATGACTTCGACTCCCGCCTCGCGGGCGGCTCTCTCCAAACCCCTATCCAATGTAAGTAGGGGGCAACGGTACGTCTCGGCACATGCGATCACGTAGGCATCGTATGCGTAGATGCCGCTACTTTCGGCAATCTCGAGCGCGGACTCTAGCGAAACATCGACGAACTGCATCGGAATGCTTACATAGCTCTGCACGAGTTTGTGAGCCTGATCCAGCGTTAGCCGACCACGGCGGAGTTGGGCCGCGAGGGCGTTGCCGAGCTCCCAGTGTAGAGAAGGTGGTGCCAAGAGATCGGCACCTTTGGTCACCCTGATCAGGGCATCCTTTGTCTCCTCACCTGCGATGACGGCTATAATGACCGAAGTATCGGCGACCAGGCGCATGAGGGCTCCGTTCCGTACAATTGTACAATAAACTTAGCCGGCACGGCCCAGAGACGCAAGATACATGTACATATGTACAAGTATTCAGCCCCTAGGGTGTCGGTGATTGCAGCATGCATGTCGGACGCTGATGGTCTCGTTGCTTGAGATCACCGCGGTTCCCATCTTGTAACAAGCCCCACCAGCAGGCCAGTCTGCTCCTCGACAGGGGGGAGCCCGTGTCCCATCTCGATCGCCAGGTCCGCGAGGTCCACCGTTTCAGCCTCTGGCATGTTGTATCAGGGGCATCTATGCGCTCTGCCCGAGAGGAGGCTGCGAGATGAAACCGCAAACTGGGCCTTTGGTCGTCTTCGTAGCCGGGATCGTCTCTGCGTGCGGCGGCGAAACGCGTTGGGCCGCGAAACGCGTTGGGCCGGGACCATGTCGGACAGTGCGGGCGTGACGATCGTCTCGAACACCGACATAGGTATCTGGGAGCCGGGCGGGGAATGGACGGTCGAGGAAGAACTGCGGATCGGCGCCGTGGAGGGCCCTGCCGAATACCAGATCGGCCAAGTCGGGTCGATCGCCCTCGACTCGAAGGGGCGGATCCTGGTGCTGGACGGACAGGCTCAGCACATCCGGGTGTACTCGCCTGATGGCATCTATGAAGAGACTATAGGTGCTCGCGGAGGTGGACCCGGCGAGTTGGGTTATGCGATGGCGCTACTGATGGGGCCGGGAGACACGCTGCTGGTCCCCGACGGGCAGAACTTGCGGTTTGCCCGTTACGCGCCGGACGGCTCGAGCGCCGGAAGCACTCGACTCGACCCCGACGGCGCGTATCCTATGGCGTTCAAGGCAGCAGCATCAGGTGCGATCGTGGAGCAGATTCGTCTGTACGCGCTCCCCGGGCAACCGGCGATCGAGGAACCGACAGACGTACTCGTGCGATTGGCGATCGACGGTTCCGTCACCGACACCTTG
>JBDHAS010000421.1:0-2711 GCA_039588015.1 Gemmatimonadota bacterium
TCAGCGCGTCGTTCGAGCACGTGCTCCTTCGGCGCGTAGTGGTAAAGGCCGGTGGTCAGCGCGGGATCCGGAAGCCCTCCGATCAACAGGTAGCCCTCGGTTGGGTGGAGGTTGCCGCTAGAGGGATTGCTACGAAGCGCCCAACGCGTTTCGCCGGCCTGCTTCCACGCAGAAAGGGCAAGGGCATATTCGAACAGTTTCGATAGAGTCCGAATAGAGACCGGCTTGCTCGGCACGGTGAAGGGACCGTACAGGTCATCGTACAGGGGAGAGCGCGGCTCCTCCTCGGGGTCGAGGATCGGCAAGGGAACGAGCACCGCGCCGTCAAATCGGCGAAACGGGTTCGGCTGGTTCGCCCAATCCAGATAGCCGAGGGAGCGCGCAGAGCGGCTCAAGTGATGCTTGGTTTCCTGGTGATACCGCATCACCATAACGAGCGGGTCCATGTCGTGCATCCTATATGAATCAAGCATTCATTGATCATCGCAACAGACGCGCGTGCCAGCGAGCCTTGACGTCGCAAGACGGCGGATCGTAGCATCGAGCCCAAAAGGAGGGACATGACGATGGGGACCTTTCATAAGGTGGCCGAGGTAGGTGACCTAGCGCCTGGATCCTGCAAGGGGGTCGAGGTGAGTGGGCAGCAGATCGCACTGTTCAACATTGATGGAACCTTTTATGCGATCGGAGATGCCTGCACGCACCGGGGAGGCTCGCTCTCCGAGGGGGCGATCGAAGGATCGAAGGTCACTTGTCCACTGCACGGGGCCGAGTTCGAGGTGAAGACGGGTAAGAACCTGACGCCGCCGGCACCAGCGGAAGTGCCGTCCTACAAGGTGCGCATCGAGGGAAGCCAAGTTCAGGTCGAGATCCCCTGAGCTCACACCAAGTAGTCACCATCGGTGGCGGCTTCGGAGGGCTGAACGCCGTACGCTGCCTGAAGAACGCCCCGGTTGGTGTAACCTTAATTGACCGGCGCAATTTCCACCTGTTTCAGCCTCTTCTTTACCAGGTGGCGACCGGGGCGCTGTCGCCCGCCAATATCGCAGCACCGCTCCGGGCGATCTTGAGAAAGCAACGAAATGCCCGCGTCCTGCTGGGCGAGGTGACCGGGATCGACGTCGCACGACGCAGGGTCGTCGTCGGCGACTACGAAGTCTTGTACGACAGTCTGGTCGTCGCGACAGGAGCACGGCACCACTATTTCGGCAGCGATCAGTGGGAGCGTTTGGCTCCAGGGTTGAAGACGGTTGAAGATGCCACGGAGATCCGCCGTCGCATCCTGCTGGCCTTCGAGCGCGCGGAGCAGGAGCCCGATCCAGAAAAGCGCCGGGCCTGGCTCACCTTCGTTGTCGTGGGAGCAGGGCCCACCGGCGTCGAACTCGCCGGAGCCCTCGGAGAGTTGGCGCATCACACACTCAGGAAGAACTTTCGCGCCTTCGAGCCCTCCGCAACCCGGATCATCCTGCTGGAAACGACCAATCGCGTCCTGCCGGCCTATCCCTCCCGCTTGTCAGGCCGGGCCGCAGCCGCTCTCGTGCGGCTGGGAGTCACACCACGGTGCGGAGCCATGCTGACAGAGGTGCGGCCGGACGCAGTCATCATCAAGAGCGGCGAAACGATCGACCGAATCGCTACGCAGACAGTGCTCTGGGCGGCAGGGGCGAAGGCGTCACCACTCGGCCGCATCCTATCGAACGCCACCGGCGTCGAGCTGGATCATGCCGGGAGGGTGATGGTCGGGCCGGATCTCAGTTTGCCGGGTCATCCCGAAATCTTCGTGATCGGCGATCTGGCACTCTTCAGAGACCGCATGGGCGAGCCTCTCCCGGGCATCGCCCCTGTCGCCATCCAACAGGGACGCTACGTCGCCGAGCTTCTGAAGCGACGGTTGCAGGGTAGGGGAGTACCGCCGTTCCGTTACCGGAACCGTGGGAACCTCGCAACGATCGGTCGCGCCGCCGCTGTGGCCGATTTCGGCCGCATCCGATACTCAGGACTTACTGCTTGGATGACCTGGCTGTTCGTACACCTCATGAACATCGTGCAGTTCGAGAACCGCCTCCTGGTCTTCATGCAATGGTCCTGGAACTATCTGACGCGGAACCGATCGGCACGACTCATTACGTCCAGTCCTCCCCCTCCCTATAAGGGCGGCGAATGAAACGACATCCTAGCCTTCAACCGCTGTCTCGGGACCATCACGAGGCGCTGCTTCAGGTCCAGATGCTGCGGTCGGCGGCCCCGACGATCGAAGGGTCGCACGGGTGCGTTTCCGGGATCTGTGGGAAGGTTGGTTCCGTGACCATCTCGACCTGGAGGAACGTCGGCTACCGCCGCTGATCCCGGCAGCGGTCGATGTTAACCGCCTGCGGCGGATTGGATGCGCGGCGCGGGTGGGAGTATGCTTCCGAGAGCCCGGAACCTCAAGCCAGAAAGGGCGGATGGAGTTTTCGGGAGAGACAGGATTCGCAAGAAGCCTGAACTGTCGGCTGATCGGGGAGGAAATCATGAAACTCAGCGAGCCGGAGGCGCTCAGCGAGATTCTGTTCCTGCTCAGGCAAGGGAGGTGCAGGGACTGTGAGACTAAGGCATGCTCGAAGCGTGGGTGTGACTGCGAGTGCCACAAGCTGCTTACCACACTGAGGCGAATAGATGCGGGTGTGGGGCGCTCTCAAGCCGAGGCGGCTGCTAAGCCCAAGGATCGACAG
>JBDHAS010000422.1:0-2997 GCA_039588015.1 Gemmatimonadota bacterium
GCCTCGATGAGCGCGTCGACCACCTGCAGCGTGGAAGCTGGATGGACGTTGTTGTCCAGCTCGCCGTGGATGAGGAACAGCTTGCCCTCGAGATTGGGCGCCTGGGTGACGTTCGACTGGTCGATGTAGTGCTCCCCGACATCGGAACCCATCCACTGCTCGACCCACACCGCTTTGTCCATCCGGTGATCGTGGTTGCCCGCGCTGGACACAGCGACCTTGTAGAATTCCGGCTGCGTGAGTATGGCGCGCGTGGCGTCGTAGCCACCCGCAGAGTGTCCCCAAATTCCGACGCGCTCGACGTCCATGTAGGGGTACTCCGCCGCCATCTGGCGAATCACGCCGATGCGGTCGGGCAGTCCGCCGTCTCCGAGGTTCTTGTACGAGAAGGTGTTGAACTCTCGCGATCGCCCGTTTCAACCTGTACCGTGATGAAGCCCAGCTCGGCGATCGCCTGCGAATGACTGCGGTAGGCGCGGAAGCTCTTCGGCACGAAGAAGCTGTGCGGGCCCGTGTAGACGTACTCAACGAGGGGATAGGTCTTCATCGTGTCGAGATTCGAGGGACGCCAGATGATACCGTACAGATCCGTGTCCCCGTCTCTCGCCTTGCCCTTGAAGGGCTCGGGCCACTTCCAACCCGTCGCCAACAGCCGTTCGATATCGGCCCGCTCCAACTCCATCACGACTTCTCCGTCCCGGCTCCGCCGCAGCACCGACACCGGCGCCAGGTCAACACGGGAGTAAGTGTCGACGAAGAACTCACCCGTCGGCGAGAACCAGACGACGTGTTCGGCGTTCTCCGGAGTGAGCAGCCGCAGGCCGCGACCGTCGAGGCCGACCCGATAGACGTGGCTGAGGTACGGGTCCCTTCCCTCCTCTCGACCTCCGGCGAGGAAGTAGACCTGACGGGATTCCTCATCGACGTGCATGATCTCTTGGACGACCCAAGAACCCTGCGTGATCTGGTTCTTCACTCGCCCGCTGCTTCCGTCATACAGATACAGGTGTCGCCAGCCGCTTCTCTCCGACCCCCAGACGACCTCCCGGCCATCCTCGACGATCTCCCACATCAGGTTGTACATGTCTACGTACGGTTCGCCGCGTTCTTCAACGAGGGCCCGCACCTGGCCCGTGCTCGCGTCCACCTCTCGAAGCTGAACCATCCCGTAGCCGCGCTCGACATAGAGATAGGTGAACCGCTCGCCGCCCTCGTACCAGTTGAATCGCGGTCCCCGGTAGTAGAGTAGATTCGACGGCTGCGCCCGTACCGGGGTCTTGGTCCGCTCGATCACGTCGAAGACCACAGACTCCGCGCGAGTCAGGCCGAGTTCGCCGGGGAGCGAATAGTAGTAGGTGTAGGCGATCGGCCTCAGTTGGCTCTCCGGACTGGACTGGACCACCGTGAAGGTGCGGGCGGACCGCCGATCGAGCCGGTACGAGACGAGTTTCTTCGAGTCGGGCGACCAGACCGCCGCCACCGGCAAGTCGATATGCATCGTGCCCTGTGGCACCATGTCCGCCGGGGCGGGCAGCCAGGCGCTGTAATCGTTGCCATCCTCGCCGTCGTCGCTCAGCTGAATGACTTCCCCGTTTTCCGTCGAGCGGGCGAAGACGTTGTGGTCTTTCAGGAACGCGATCCACTTTCCATCGGGAGACTCACGCTGTAGCCGCCGCTCGCTCGGCTCCTCTTCCGGTTCCCGCTTCTCGCAGGCGTAGTCCGTCAAGTCGCAGACGAACTGCGAGCCGCCAACCTCGAATCGAACGGCCGTCTCTTCGTCGACGAACTCGAATTCGTCAAAGGGAAGGTTCGAGCCCACGTACTGGGTGTCCGCCGCCTGCGAAAGCCCCGAGGCGAGACGATCATGGTCGAAGGCGGGCTGGCGCGAAACTTCCGGCGCATTCACCAGAAGAAACTGCTTTCCTTCGGGCGTGTCGCTCCGGTACCAGAAACGGTCCGCATCACCGATCCAGTTCGGCACGACCCGCTCGTTCAGTACGAGCTCTCCGACTTGTGGCCGCAGGAACTGCTCGGCTCTCTCATAGTCCTCGCGAGCACCCTGCGCGCGCGCGGCGGGCTGCGCCAGCAGAAGCAAAACAGATAGGGGAAGGAGGATCTTGTAGCTGCTAGCGATCGGTTGTCTCATCTCCGTGCGCCCCTTTCTAAGAGTCGTCAAAGGTCGACGAGCCACTGTCTAGCGAATCTTGCGAACCGGCACTCGGCGGTAGAGCGGCTCGATTCCGTATTCTCCCGCCGCCCACAGCGCCAGCATCACGCTGATGGCCGAGATCGTGCGTTTCTCATCGCTCTGGCGTACGACGAGGCCGTAGGTGTCGGCGACGAAGCGCATGCGTTCCAACACACGACCGGCAGCGTCACGGTCGATCTGACCGTGCCAAGCTTCCAATTGACCCAGAATCATCTCGGAGTGTCGCCGCAGCAACTCACCCAGGGAAAGCGATCTCCCGCCCCGCCCTTCCCGGTCACCGCATACCGCAATGAGATCCTCGACGTAGAGGTCCCATAGTCCAGCAAGTCCGCGGTTGTCGGGCTGGCTCAAGTGGTGGGCACGCTCTAGCGAGAAGCGAGCCCTTGTTGGGGTCTGATCGCTTGGAATGAGCGGGTGAAGATCGAAGATCGTGCGGAACCGCTCGTCGGCGCCATCCTCCTCATAGACCCACAAATCGCGGAGCCGCGGCCAATCGACGACGACGATCACCTCCGGCTTCTCGCTGTCGAGAAGTATGAATTGTCCCTTCTCCTCGTGGACGGCGGTCACCCAGTGATCCCACTGATCGACACAAAGCAGACACGGGATGCCCCGTCGCAGGAACCCGCAAAGCTCCTCGCGCGCCTCATCGGGCTCATGCACCCGGATAGTGGGGAGTTCAAAACCGTAGTGGCGTGCCGCACTCTCGAGTTGGGCCTCGTCGGTGCCATCATGGTTCGTGCCGGCCAGCCTGCTGATCTCCCATTCCGAGGCGAGCACTCCACGCA
>JBDHAS010000423.1:0-3325 GCA_039588015.1 Gemmatimonadota bacterium
GCAGCGAAGTCTTCGGCCCCTGCCCTAGCCGCTCGCTTGATCTTCCCGAGCAGAACCTGTAGCCTTCCAAGTCCGTCATCTTAGAGGACCTCAACCTGGAGCCGCTCATGCGTACCCTGCCAGTTCTTGCGGCTGCCCTTCTGGTGTTCCTAGCCGCACCGCTGAACGCTCAGGAGACCGCGCCGCCAATCGAGTTCGAGACCATCACACTAAAGAACGGCCTCACCATCATCGTCCACGAGGACAACTCGACGCCCATCGTGGCGGTGACTGTGTGGTACGACGTGGGGAGCGCCCACGAAGAAGAAGGCCGGTCGGGTTTCGCGCACCTGTTCGAGCACATGCTATCGCAGGAAACCGAGAACCTCGAGCAAGGCGAGCTGCGGCGGCTGGTCGCCGGCGCCGGCGGAACGCGCAATGCCACGACCAATAACGACCGGACCGCGTACTACGAGATCCTGCCGTCCAACCGGCTCAACCTAGCGCTCTGGCTGCACGCCGAGCGATTGGGCCGCCTCCAGGTGACGAAAGAGAACTTCGAGCGTGAGCGCGAGGTCGTGAAGGAAGAGCGTCGCTTGCGGATCGAAAACCAGCCCTACTCGGGCGGAGTGGAAACACTCGACACTTTGGTCGCCGATTGGCCCCCGTACAACCACACGGTGATCGGCAGTATGGATGACCTCAACGCTGCAAAGACAGAAGACGTGCGTGCTTTCTACGAGAAGTACTATGTGCCGAATCGCGACGATGGTCGTCGCCGGCGATGTGACCGTAGACCAGGTGCGCGAGATGGCGGAGGAGTACCTTGGCGACATCCCGCGTGGCTCGGATCCGCCACCGCTACCCGAATTCACTCCGACCCCGCGCAGCGACGGCGAACGACGAACAACGGTAGAGGACCGTCAGGCGAACGTGCCGGCCTACATCGCCGGCTTCAACATTCCGCCCATCAACGATGACGATTCCTACGCTCTGGAGCTGCTTTCCAGCATCTTCAGCCAAGGCGAGTCCAGCCGGCTGTATCAGCGGTTGGTCAAGGAAGAGCAAGCGGCCCTAGTGGTCTTCAGCCAGCTGCAATCGCGCCTTGGTCCAGGAATGTTCTTCTTCGCCGCCCTGCCAAATCAGGGCGTCGACATCGAGCGAATCGAAGCCTTGATCGACGAGGAGGTCGAGAAGCTCAGGAACGAAGGCGTGGGCGAGCGTGAGTTGCAGAAGGCGAAGAACCAGTTGCGCTCGAACCAGATCATGAGCCGACAAACGGTGTTCTCCAAGGCCAACGAGCTGCAACAGTACCGTTACTACTACGGGGATGTCTCGAAGATCAACTCGAACCTCGATCGCTACATGGACGTGAGCGTGGAAGACATCCGTCGCGTTGCGCGCAAGTACCTGGCGCCGGCCAACCGCACCGTCGTCATCGTCGTGCCCGCAGCGGGCGCAGAGACGCCGAAATAGACGACATCGCAGGAGAATCAGGATGAATATGAGAATGGTAAACGTAGTCGGCGCGGTCCTCCTCGCCTTCTCGAGCGTCGGATCGGCCCTGGCGCAGCAGGCGCCGCCGCCCGCTCTCCCGCTGGACGCGGTGGATTTCCCAGATTACGAAGAGGTCACGCTGTCCAGCGGCGCGAAGGTCTTGATCGTAGAGAATCACGAGCAGCCGGTGGTCACAGTGAACCTGCGTATCAAGAGCGGCAGCGCTTACGATCCAGGCGGCAGAGGAGGCTTGGCGTCGCTGACCGCCGCCATGCTGAACAAAGGAACCATGAGCCGCGACGCTAAGCAGATCGCGGAGTCGATCGATTTCATCGGCGCCTCGATCGGTGCGGGCGCCGGCGAGGATTGGACCAGCGTGACCGCGACGACGCTCACCGAGTTTCTCGACGAAGCGCTCGAGATCATGGCCGATATGGTCATCAATCCGACGTTCCCGCAGGCGGAGTTCGATATCGAGCGCAAGCGGTTGCTCACCGGCCTGCAGGTCGAGCTGAGCCAGCCCGAAGCGGTGGCTTCGCGGCGGTTCATCGAGCACGTCTACGGCGAGCACCCGTATGGAAATCTGATCACCGAAGAGTCGCTTCAGTCGATCGGGCGGGCGGACATGGTCGAGTTCCATCGCAAGAACTACAGGCCGGATAATGCGCTGTTCGTCGTCGCAGGTAGCGTAGAGCATGACGAGATCGTCCAGAAACTCAAGCGGCATTTCGGCGGCTGGGAACCGGCCCCCGTTGAGGACGTTGCCATGTCGGCGCCGCCGACTCGCGGCGAGCGAACGATCCACTTCTACCACAAACCTGGCTCCGTGCAGGCCGTCATCCGTATCGGCCACCTCATGCCACCCGCGACCCACTCCGATTGGGTAGCGCTGGACGTTGGGATGCAGGTGCTCGGCGGGGGTTCCACATCGTGGCTGTTCCAGGTCCTGCGTCAGGAGAAAGGCTACACTTACGGATCTTACGCATCGGCCGCCAAACGCATCGACCGCGGGACTTTCCAAGCGTATGCCGAAGTACGCAACGAGGTCGCCGACAGTTCTATGACGGAGATGCTTGGCCTGATCGAGCGGATTCGTAGCGAGCCGGCCCCGGACGCGGATCTCAAGCTCGCCAAAGACTTCCTCACCGGTTCGTTCCCGCGCCAGATCGAGACGCCACAGCAGGTAGCGGGTCAGGTGGCGACCGCACGCATGCGCGGACTAGCGGACGACTATCTGGAGACTTATCGCGAGCGCGTCGCGGCGGTCAGCGCCGCAGAGGTCCAGCGGGTCGCCGCCGAGCACCTGCAACCCGACAAGGCTCTAGTCGTCGTCGTCGGCGATGCGACCGAGATCTACGACAAGGTCGCACCCTTCGGAGCCGTCATGCTATTCGATGTCGAGGGTAACCCCACCACGCTCGCTGGCCTCGCGGTGAAGGCCGCAGCGTTCACCTTCGACGCCACAGGCATCCAGGCGACGACGCTCGTCTACTCACTCAACTTCCAGGGCAACCCGGTCGGCGAGATCACGACGCAGGTCAGCCGCGAGTCGCTGGACGGGCGCGACGTAGTAAGGTCAAAGACCGCGGGCGGCGCCATGACCATGACGATGGAGCAGGAAGTCGTCTTCGAGGCGGAGACGTTCACCGGCATCGAGTCGCACGCGTCTCAGAAGATGGGAGATCGAGGAATGGACATCGACCTTCGCCTCGAGGGAGGCGTCGTCACCGGGACTGTAGCCGGAATGAGCGCAGAGCCGCAGCAGATCAACGCCGAGGTGGTGGACGGCACGTTACTGCCCGGCATGGATGATTACATGATCTGGCTGGCCGACTTAGACGCGAACAAA
>JBDHAS010000424.1:0-2674 GCA_039588015.1 Gemmatimonadota bacterium
ATTGGCGCAGCGCTGCAATCCAGACGACTACGAGAAACTCTGGCAGAGCACACGCCAGCCGAGTTCGTGGGCGGTGGTGTCCGTAGCCTGATGTCAACGAAAGGGAACACTACCGAATATCCAACATCGACCAACATCGAATCTCGAATTTCGAAATTCTTTTGGGTATTCCTTGCTCGATATTGGATATCCGAAATTCAAAGGGTGCATACCACTCTAGGCTGTCAATCCTCCTCTTTGATCTCATCCCATATCCCGTCTAGCTGCTCGATCGTCGCCTCGCCCAGCTTCAGCCCCCGAGCCCGGGCCAGCTCCGTAAGCCGCGCGAATCGCCGCTCGAACTTACGATTGGCAAGGCGGAGCGCCGTAGCCGCGTGGAGACCCGATAGGCGTGCGACGTTGACGACGGCGAAGAGTAGATCGCCCAGTTCTTCTTCCAGGGCGCTCCGGTCGCCGGACTCGAGGTGTGCGGCTACTTCGTCCACTTCCTCGTGGACCTTCCCGAACGCGTCCGTGGCGTGATCCCAGTCGAAGCCGACTCCTGCGGCCCGGTCCTGGACGCGTTGGGCTCGCGACAGAGGATCGAGCCGGCTGGCCAGGCCGTGGAACAGGTCGCTGCTGTCCCGCTCGTTCGCCTTCTCGGCCTCCCAGTGCGGGCGTTCCTCGGCATCCCCGTAAAGGTGTGGGTGCCGTCGCCGCATCTTCTCCTCGAGCGTCTCGACCACGTCCATTGCCGTGAAGCCGCCACGTTCCTCGGCTACGACGATCTGGAAGGCGACGTTGAGCAGCAGGTCGCCGAGCTCGCTCCGCAGCTTGGCGTCCTCGGCCCCGTCGAGGATCGCGTCCGCCAACTCCAGCGATTCTTCCAACAGGTAGGGCGTCAGCGAGACCGGCGTTTGGGCGGCGTCCCACGGGCAACCGGCCCGCAGAAAGCGAACTAGGTCCAGGGCTCGGTCGAGGACCGGTTCGGCCTCCGCTCGACTTCGGGATGTACTCTGGTCTGTCATGTGTATCACTCTTTTTCGGTTCCGATGCCTCGACACGATGGCGCGCGCGGAGGGTTCCGACAAGCGCCTATTGGGGTCGGAGCGTCCGCGTTTCCGGACTGCCGGGGCCACTAGCCGTAGGCGACTTTTATTGCATATTAAGGCGGCCGTCAGGAGACGGCTGTAACTCTCAATGGTTATGCACGATATGTCCACTGTGCGCGCTTGGGTCGACGTCGACCTCGGCGCGCTGACCGCCAACTACGACACCCTCATCGAGCGGGCCAAACCGCGTGCGGGCGCGCTGCCGGTGGTCAAGGCCGACGCCTACGGGCTCGGAATGTGCCCGGCGGTGAGGAGCTTGGAGAGCCGGGACCCCTGGGGCTATGCGGTCGCTGCCGTCTCGGAAGCGGTCGAGCTGAAGGAAAAAGGTATCGACCGTCGCGTTGTTCTACTCTTCTGCACCCCCGAGGAACTCGACGTCGTCGCCGAGGCGGGAGTCAGCCCGGCCATCGGCGATTTCGTGGCCCTCGATCGCTTCGCCGGGATAGCGAAGCGGCTCGAGCGGCGCCTACCGTTTCACCTGGAGATCGATACTGGGATCGGACGCTGCGGCTTCCTCTGGACCGAAGTCAAGTCGTGGCTGCCCCGTGTTCTGGCGGCGTGCCAGTCGGATCTCGAGTGGCAGGGTACTTTCGCCCACTATCAGTCGGCGGATGCGGAAGATGAAGGACCGACTCGGGAGCAGTGGCGGCGATTCAAGGAGTGCGTGGGTGAGTTCCCGGATGGTGTGGGTGGCGTCCTCCACACCTCCGCGAGCGCGGCCACGATTCGCTGGCCCGAGTACTCCGCGGATCTTCTGCGGCCGGGCCTGTACCTGTACGGCGGTGTGGCCGGTGGCGAGCCCATCCCGCCACGACCGGTCGCGACGGTCAAGGCCAGGGTGACGGCTGTGCGTGATGTTCCCGCAGGTTGGACGGCAAGCTACGGTGCGACGTATCGTGCCGAGCGCCCATCGCGCTGGGCCACGTTGGCCATCGGCTACGCCGACGGCATGCGCCGCGAGCTCTCGAACAATGGCGTCGTGAGCTTCGGCGAACAGGTGGCACCAATCATCGGTCGCGTGTGTATGGATGTTATCGTGACGGACGTGACGGATCTTGGCGGAGTGGAGTCCGGCAGTGTGGCTACTCTGATCGGCGGGCCGCTCGATGGGCCGACCGGACTTGCCACTGTCGCAAAGAATTGTGGTACAATCACTTACGAGATCCTCACTGGCCTCACCAAGAGACTGCCGCGACGCTACATCGGCGAGGACGGGAGCCTCGTTGGGGAACTTCTATGACCGAGAATTCGAGAGAGCAGGTCGATTTCAGTAGCCTGGTGGTTGGCCTAGCCACATCGGCGGTGGCGGTTCTAGCCCAGGTGGAGTCGCTGATCGAGTCGGGCAGCTCCATAGACATCGCGTCGGGTGAGAAATCAGAGTCTCTCTCCCCCGAGGAAGTCCAGAAGCGTGTGCCGGATGGTCTGGCCGGTGCGCGCCAGCTGATCGATACGCTGGCCATGCTGGAAGAGAAGACCAAGGGCAATCTCACCGGCGAAGAGACGGAGCTTCTCCAAGGCGCGATCTCGGAGCTGCGCATTCGTTACGTGAGCCTGGCGAATCGACCTGTCACGGTGGATAAGCA
>JBDHAS010000425.1:0-3489 GCA_039588015.1 Gemmatimonadota bacterium
TTCGATCACGCCTTCCGCAAGCAGGACCCCGGTGGCCCATGCCTCATCGACGCCGGAGCCGGTCAGCACGTTGGTGCTGCCGGACCCCTCTCCGACTCGCGCATAGCCGTCACCCACAAGGTGCGGCTCACCGCGTCGACCGGACTCCTGCAGCGTCTTGGCACCCCATGAGCGCATCGTGCCACCCTCCAGGTAGCGCCAGATGTAGGGGTGCATCATCCAATGCTGCAGGTAGCGGTAGCTGGTTCGCACGGGGCTGTCGAACCACGAAGGGACGAAGATCCCAACGGACGCGACCCGATCCGGATAGACGTAGAAGAATCCGAAGATCTCGGGCTCCGGGAAACCGATCGTGTGAAACACCGTACCCGGCGCGAGTGGACAATCCTCCGGCAAGTCTACGACCATCTTCATGCCCACGGCCCAATCGCGCTGGTGGTGGTCCGCCGGCATGCCGAAATGCTCGTCCAGTTTCAGACCGACAGCGCCCACCGGACCGTCGCCGGTCACGGTCAGTGCCGCGCGAACATCCATCCCGGGCATATAACCCTCAGCCGGAACCCCCGCCGCATCCGTCCCCTGATCCATAAGCCTGACGCCGACGACCTTTCCATCCTCGATCAGCGGCTCGCTTACCGGCATGCCCGGCCAGATCTGCACCATGCCCGAACTCATGAGCAGCGAGCCGACCCACTGGTTGAACTGCCCGATCGACATGACGAGCCCAGCTTCTTTGCTCATGAACTCGGGGATGTAGGGCAGTTCAACGGCGTGGTGTTTGCTCTTGCCGAGTAGCCTCAAGCCAGCCAAGCCGGCATCGAGGCTCTTCACTCCCGCCGTCCGCCGGCTCGCGCCGGTGGGATCTTTCAGGTAGATCAGCTTCTCGTGCGTCACCTCATGAGTCATCGGGATCTCCGACGGCTCGAGGTCCGGGAACGATGCGCGGATTCCGCGTGCGCGAGTGACCACGCCGGACACGCCGAATCCGATGTCTTCCGCTCGCTCGTAGCACAGGACCTGCAGCGGCATACCCGGCATTGCCTTGCTCATCAGGTACGGCTGCTGCTCCGGATCCTGCATGGCCCGGGAGATCGTGGTAAGGAAGCCGCTCGTCGCCGGACCGAAGCCGACGCAGACGATGTCAACTTCCATGCTCTGGCGTTCGACGCTCGTCGTGTCAGTCATCCGAAGAACCCGCGGCTAGAGCGGGTAGTCGAGAGTCTCGGGGATCATCACCTCGGTCAGCGCGCGCGCCGCGCTGTCTTTCGCCAGCTTCGCCCCGGTCGTGCAGCCATCCAGCTTGCTGCGCCGGAGGGTAAACGGCTCGTAGCCCGCGAACCGGACGCAGGGACCGGCTTTGGCCGGAAGTTCACCGTCCTCGTCAACCACGTCCAAAACGCAGGAACAGAGGCCCGGAGCGACGGTTTCCAGCACGACTAGCTCATCCGCGCTGTAGACGCGATCGCCGTCGGCGCTCCATGAGGGATGCCGGTTGTACCCGAACACCAGCGACGTGCAAATGCGCGCTACCTCCCCCGCCGCACTCGCCGCCTGCACGTGGCATAGATCGGTGAAGAAGCGGACGAAGCCAGGCAGCGCCTCCGCCAGCGCTGGGTTGTCGCTCCCCTTCACCTCCAACTCCAGCACGTCCTCTATCTGTTGTCTCGAGGCGAGGATCCAGCAGAGCGCGTCCGCCATGGGGAAAGTGACGCCCTGCCGGTGGCCCTTGTACAACGGTGCGCCCGCGGCATCCTTGGCCTCCAGCAAGTGGCGCAGAGTCCACAGCCAAAGATCCATCGCCGATGCCAGCGTACAGGCACCGGAACCGGGTCGTTGCCCCGCGATGACCCTCATCCCTTTCATCCATTCCTCGAACTGGGCCAAGAAGATGGGGTTGGTCATCGTAACGCTCAGCTGCCGGCGCTGAACCGCCTCCGGCCCTTCGTACGTCGCCTCGAGCTGCGCGTCCATCCACTTTTGGGGCAAGAAGCCCGGGCAGTCTTCGGTGATTCCGTAGCCGCCCATCAGGCTGACCGCCTCGCGCATCATGTTCGCGCCGTGGCCCGTGTTCCACAGCTTGACCGCCGGGCAAAGCACGTTCGCCAGCGCGTCTTTCACCAAGTACTGGATCAGTTCGTTCGACTCGAGCTCGCCGAAGCGGGCCCGATCGCGCTCGTTCTCCGGCTTCGCGGCGAGCCGCACGAATTCCAACGCATCGTCGGTCTTCGCCGCCAGCGCTCGGATAGCCTTGCGACCCTCCGGTATACCGTGCTCAGCGAAGATCTCTTCGCGGCGATGGTCCATCGGGTCCAGCTGATCGAACAACCGCGCCGCTGCGAAACCGAGCGACGCGCCGGCCTCACCCATGGCCCAGATATCTACCACGCGGTGCAGTGCGTCTTCCTTCTGCTGCAGCCCCAAATCGTGCCGCGGCGTGCCCGGATGATCCGTGGCACCGCCGCGGAACCGGCCGCGCTGGTAGCGGATGACCGGCTCGATGGAGGAAAGGAGTTTCGCCGACGTCATCAGCCCCACCGTCACCCGCGTACGCTTGAACACGGAGTCGATGACTTCGCCGTGGTTGTACCTGGGTACGAGCACCCCGTCTTCCACAGAGTATCCGCCGATGATTCGGCTGGCCGGCACATCGAGGCTGAAGACCGGGTCGCGTTGGTGGAGGACAGTTGGTGAACGAGCTTCTTGGTGGGTGTGCCGCGGTCATACGTGCCGGGATCGTCCTCGTCCAGCACGATCATGCAGCTACCTTTGATGCGATCGTCGTTCGAATCGACGGCCGCGGCGACGAAGTTTGCGAACGCCATGTTCGTGATGAATCGACCGCGCTTCTCGACGTGCAGGATCGGCTCTTTACCCCGCTTCCATTCCTTGACCGTGACCTTGCCGCCCAGGACGCCGGTGTCGACGCCCACGTACGGGATCGGTTCGGTGAGCGCGAAAGCGCCGCGCCACTGCTCCCGGTCCTCACCCGGTTGAACGGGAGCCGAAAGGCGCATATACCGCTCCCGCTGCTCCGGCGTCCCCTTCTCGTGGATCGGGGCGAGCCCGAGGTGGCCGGCCATGGCGCCGGTAGCGGCGCCGCCGTCTACCCAAGCCAGCTCGAGGGCGGCAAGAGCCAGCGCCAGGTTCTTCGGGCCCTCGATGAAGCCCCCGTACTCGGGCTCCAGGAACACCGATGTGATCCCCGCCTCGTCGTACGCCGCCAGCAGGGAGTTCTTGGCCTCGGTCCATTCGTGGGTGTTCCGCTCACCGGCTGCTACCAGGCGCGCGACGGGGCCGCGAGCGACGGAGCGGGCCGATTGTACCAGCATCTGCAGATCATAGCGGTCGGCGAAACGCCACATGATCTGCCGGACGTCGTCTCCCGGCAGAGTGCCGAGAACCGGCCGTTTGTCCGTATCCACCTTCACCGTACTCATACAACCGGGCCCCTTTCTCAGAGCGGGTCACTGGCAGAGCCTAGGATTCAGG
>JBDHAS010000426.1:0-6685 GCA_039588015.1 Gemmatimonadota bacterium
CAGGAACCTGTGAGCGAAGTGGTAGTCCGGCGCCTCGAGCGCCGCGTTCGCCAGCGGCGGCCGATCGGTGGACCGGCCCGCCACGTACAGGTTGGGCAGCGCGAGAGCCAGGAACACCGCGACCGCCAGGACGAAGAGGACGACCCGAGTCGTCACGATCTTCACCAGGACCGCCTCGTGACCGACGCCCTGGAACCAGAGGAACTCCGTGTAGAAGGTCTGCGCCCAGTTCAGCCCCGTCCAGACCAGGATCAGCCCGAGGAGCCAGAGCCCCCATCGCATGACTCGGCGGATCCTGCCTAGATCGAGGTCGCCCAGGTCGATCTTCTCGAGCGGACGACCAAGGCCCTCGAAGCCCGAAAACTCGCTCATCACGGCAGAACCCTCCCCCTCATGGCTGGATGTGTACGCTCCGCGCGCCCTGGCCCGGAAGACCGTCGGACCGTGGCGCGTCGCGAGCGCTATCTGCGTAATCCTAGATCATGAACATAGGGATCGGGGCGAGCCCTCGCGAGGAACGGGCTCCAGCGCCCTGGGAACGAGCCCGGACAAGGCGGGCGACAGGCGGCGGCTTCGGGTCGTCAGCGCGAGGATGCTGCTCACAGATCCCGGGTCTTGCACGAGGACAGCGTGGGGATGATAGACGGCCAACTTCCGCAGCGGCAGGGAGACCCGATCGCAAGCAGCGAGTGAGGAGCTCACCTCGGTTTAGAATCCACCGCCGGAAGGACATGCTCGCTCAGGATGGCGTGGTATACCCGCTTCACGTCGGTCCCGTACGTGCCGGCCGTGAACACCACGACCAGATCCAGTTCCGGAACCACCATCAAGATCTGCCCACCATCGCCCGGGTGAAAGAAGGAACGGACCGTGCCGCCGGCTATCGAGAGGTCCGTTTGCATCCAGAAATATCCGTACCCCAGCGATGCGGAACCCACGGACCCGAAGACGAACCGCTGTTGCGTGGACCGTGCCACCCAGGCCTCCGGTACGACCTGCACGTCGTTCCAGCGGCCGCGATCCAAATAAACCTGGCCGATCTTGGTCAGGTCGCGCGGTCGCAGGGCCAGCCCCCCGTCCGCCTCGATCGTTCCGTCCGGGTAGCGCGTCCACAGGTAGTCGGTGATGCCCAGCGGGCGGAAGAGGTGCCCTTCGGCAAAACGGCCCAGCGGCATGCCCGTGGCGTTCTCCAGGATGGTGCCCACCACCGCCGCCGTGCCGTTCGAGTAGACGAATCGCCGTCCCGGCGGGGCGACGAGCGGCTTGGCCAGGACGTAGTCCACCAGGTCGGAAGTCCGCCACAACGCCGCGGCGTCGTTCCGGGGATCCGACCAGCGCACGCCCGACTGCCGCCACTGCAGTCCCGACGACATGCTGAGCAGGTGCTCGATCGTGATGGCCTCCTTCTCACCGTTCAGCCGCGAGGCATGGTCGGGCAGGTAGCGGACGATCGGGTCCGCGGCGCTGGCGATCGAGCCCTGGGCGATAGCGACCCCCATCAGAACGGAGGTGACGGTCTTCGTGGTCGAGGCCAGGTGATGTACCCGGTCGCGAAAGACGGAAGCGATGAAGGGCCCGTGCCCCCTTCCCTGGCGCGCGAAATACTCCTCGACCACCAGCGTCCCGTGCCTCGCGAGCAGGAAGCTGTGGATGTCGCCGAACTCACCTTGCGCGATTCGTGTCAGGAACCGGGACAGTCTCGCGCCGTCCAGGCCGACGTCTTCGGGCGCGCCGCAATTCCAACCATCGTCCTGCGCAGGCGGAACGCTGTAGGAGAACGGTACTTCTTCCAGCGTCCTGAGGCGTTCCGTGAGTGAATCGGACCCTCGGTCCCGAACCCACATCCACTCCGAGCGATCGCCCCGGTAGTTCTTGGAGACCCGCATCGTGTCCCTGGCAGGATCGAGCTGGCCGGTATGATAGGCCCAGGATACGACACCGTCTTTGTATTCGACCTCGATGTCGGTAGTCCAAACCCGGGCCCGCGGTCCCACCTCGTAGATCAGCGAAAGGGCGAGCGTACCGTCCTCGCGCAGCGAGAACACGATCACCTGCGAGTCGGGGCGCGCATATGGGAGCACCTCGCCGCCTCGCCAGCTGCCGATGATTTCGCCGGTTTCCTGGGCGTCGACGCTGTCGGCTGACGCGCAGCCAGTCAGCAGCAACGCGAAGATAGCGATGGACAGACGGATCGCGTTGAGCAGTTTGCTCATCTGGAGTGCCCTTCGTGGCGAGGAGCGACGGCCGGAGGCTGACGGTGAGGCTCGCTCCAACATGGGTACTCGGGCGGCGACCGGCAACCGCGCAGGTCCGCTGGCTGACGGTGGTGGTCGCCGTGCCTATAGCAGCCTGGCGAACTCGTCTACAGTAAGACCGGCATGCCGGATGATAGAACGGAGGGTACCTTTGGCGATCTCTTTGTGGTCAGGTGCGACGATTCTTCGATGAGGCGGTTGAGACTGGCGAAGTATGATGTGGCTGCCGCGTTGCCGATCGACCTCGAAACCCACTTTGCCGAGCGCCTTGACGGTCTCGCGGCCCGAGACGATGGGCAGCTCGGTCACGCTAGATCTCCACGATCTCCTCCGTAATCGGCGGCGGGACCGGCTCGCCGCGCGCCTCGAGGCTCTCCACGTACAGGGCGATCGCCTCCCGGATCCCGGCGTCTTCGTCCTGTTGGATCAGAACGCGATACTTCATCGTCTCCCCATGGCACAGAGTCCTCATTCCGCTACCCCTCCAATCTAGTGGAAACGCGCCTTTGGTTCGAGATCCCGACGAGCGAGACCCTCAGACAGCAGCGTACTTCTCCCGCGTCATCACAACGTCAACGCGAGCGCGGATAGCGGAACACAGTTGAGGGGCATATTCACGCCAGCGCTTCGGTTACCGCCTCGCGGTCGAGATCATCGAACTCCCGGCCCCGCACCCACAGCTTGTAGCCGTCCGGCAGGTGGAGGTAGATGGCCCGGGCGACGCTGAGCGAGCGATCCTGCCCCTGCTCCCACGCCTTGTCCTCCGCCAGCTGGGCCAGCTGACGGGCGATCGCCGAGCCCGGCTCGAGGCGGCGGGCGTCCTCCTCCACCCTCCAGCTCCTGATCCGTTGCCGAATAGGTCGCCGCGGCATCTCTGCGATGCGCGGCAGGGCCTCGTCTGCGCCCGCCCGATTGAACCGGCGGTACCCATCCGCCACGCCGCGCATGGCTAAAAGAACGCTCGCTCGCATCAAATCGGCCCTTCCAGCCTAAGTGACGTACGCCACTCTACCATTCGCGCCTCGGTGAACTGGACCTTCAGCCTCGGGTTCGGACGTGCCCCGACACCGGTGGCCGCCGCCTCCAACGAAACTACGCGGTCCAGCCAGCCGAGAGCATGGGCCGCGACGAGGGCCGCTTTGTCACAGCTGCACACCTGGAACTCGTCGGTCCGCGTCATGGCGTGTGCCAGGAGGTCGCGCTCACCGGCATCCAGCCCGTCCGCGGCTGGGTAAGCCAGCCTTAAGGCCGGGCGGTCCTCGGCCGCAAGCGACGCGACGGTGATGCGTGCGACATCCCGGTTGGTCACTCTCACATATCCTCGCGTTCCCGGGTCACCGCGGCGCAGCTCCTCTGCGCACTCCTCGACTGTGACGACCTGACGCTGGCCGGTGATTGCGTTCCAACAGCCAGTCCTGACAGCTTCAATCACGATCATCGTATCCACCAGGAGCGTCGGGGGCATTCCCGAGACGCGAGCGACGTCAGGCCTCGAACGACGGCTCGATGCCGTAGTTCTGGAGCAGTGTCGCCAGCTCGACCAGTGAAATCCCGAGCAACGACGCGGCGCGCCTTACCGAGAGCCGGCCGGCTTCCAGGGCTGTTGCGATACGCCGTACGAAACGTCCGCTGAAGCGTTCGACAGGCGGAAGTACATCCTGCGGCCGCCCATTGGCCACCAGTCGCTCGTCGTTGATGCCGGCCAGATCAGCGTTGGACAGGAGGTCGAGGTTGAAGCAACGCCATTTGCAGGCCATGGCGGATACGCGGAGGTCTTGTGCCGTAGCATTGAGCCAGTCGTGTACGTCAGCCCCGGGGTCGCGAATCTGCCATCGCTCGCGCATTCTGGCTTCCGGCATCAGCACGGCCGCTGCGAAGTTTTCCGCGAGCTGCTCCACGCGCTTGCCCTTGCCACGGCGCGGAGCGTCAGCGGCTTCGATACGCTCTGGGGGCATCACGTCCCAGGTGAGAAGGTGAAATAGCTCGTGGGCCAGGTCATAGTGACGTCGGCCCTCGGGTTCCATGCGGTTCACCAGCACCGCGTTCAACCCAGGCACCTGTGAGGCCGCTCCCGAAATGCCTGCCGGCGCGTCCACGTACAACACTAAGGTGCGGAGGTGTTCCTCCATAGCATCCTGGAGCGATTCCGCAGGTCGCTCTCCCAGCCGCCACTGCTCCACCAGCCATTCACCAGCGGCTTGCGCTTCCTCGAAGGTGGACCTCGGTGAAAGGGCAAGTTTGTGTTCCAGCCACTCTGGCTCGTTCCCCTCGCAAGCGCTTAGCTCACGATACGTGGCGATCCACCGTCCCGCACGGTCTTCGAACTGGTCGAGGACGTTAGGTGCCACAGCCGCGTGTGCCCGGAACGAGAACCTCCCCTCGCCCACGAGCCGGAACGAGTCGGTGAAGTAGTCGAGATCGGTGCCGAGGACACTGCAGGCGCGGATCAACTCGGCAGCGGATAGCCGGCGCTCGCCAGCCTCGATGCTCGTCAACGTTTGGCGGTGCCCCAAACCGAGTGCCTTAGCCAGTTGTTGCTGGGTTAGGCCAGCTCGCTCACGAGCCGCCTTCAGGCGGCTACCGATTCTATCTGTCAGCGAGTCGTTCATTTCCATGACAGCAAGATAATCTTGCATCTGCCGCTTCTCAACCACCCGTTTGCCATACGAGCGCGTCTGCCAGTTCCGCCACGGGGCACCTTCGCTGCGAGGTGACGAAACTGGCAGGAGATTCGCGCTACCGCCGCGCAGCCTCACAGACCGCAGCAAGAGTAGCGCGCTCATATCAACGAATCCTCAAGACCGAGAGCATTGATTGGTGGGTCGGGACGGCGAGTTCCTAGGTGACACAGCCCTCGGTGGAGCGAGGCGGCTAGCGTGCGGCCTCGGCTTCGTCGTAGTAGCGGATGCGCACGGCACCCTCGTCGGGAAATACCGCCACCAGATGCAGCTCTCCACCCAACGCCTCCACGACCTCCCGGAGCGTGCTGACGAGAACGTCGCGCCGTCGCTCGAGCCGCGAGACGTTTGACTGTGCGACCTCCAACCGCTCCGCCAGTTCCTCCTGGGTGACCTGTCGAGCGTTGCGAAGCTCGCTCAGATCCATGGCCGCCAGCAGGGCCAGCGCCTTCGCCTCATTGCGCGCGCGCCGATCCGCCGACATCACGCCGCGCAGCTGTTCAAACTTACGAGCCATCACCTAAGCCCTCTCGTCGCAGCTCATCAAGGTGCTCGTCATAGAGTCGATCGGCCAACGGTACGAACTCGTCGTACCAGCGGTCATCTCCAGTCTTGTTCCCGCCAATCAGCAAGATCACCGTACGCCGAGGGTCGAACGCGTACAGGATTCTGTACGGCTCGCCCCGATGCTGGACTCGCAGTTCACGCAGATGCCCGTGTCGCGAACCACGAACATTCGAGCTGTACGGATACCCCAGCTGTGGCCCGCGCTCTTCGAGCAAACGAACTCGATGGCGTCCTGCGCGCCTTCAGTAAGAGTCTCCCACCACAAACCGAACGGGTCGGTGTACTCGACATCCCAAGACACCGTGAATATACCCTCCATAGCATAATACCGTCAAGAGCATAAGGGTCGGAAGGGATTGCCGGTCTGTCCGCGGGACGAAGAGATCCGCCTCCGTGCGTAGTCCTGCTGCCCGCAGAACTCAACGACCGGCCCTGTGATTTCTGGCCCGCCGGGGTCCGGCGTGATTACGACAAGCTGGGGCGAGTGAAGCGATGTCCTCGTGTAAGTAGCACCAAAAACGCCGAGCCCGGAGGGTGTCCTCCGGGCTCTATCCATGACGGAACTGGCGTCTACCGGCGTATGTCCACTCTAGTACGCTCTTACTTGAGGGTCAAGTGTCGATTCCTTCTGTATGGCGGTGTGCCCCCGGTGGGACTTGCGTTGGACGCGCCCAGGCAGGGCGCGTCCATACCGAGCACCGCAGTGCGGTGCGAGTCTCCACCCACACGACCTTTCGGTCATCTACTCCGCCGGTAGACGCGTCTGCCAGTTCCGCCACGGGGGCACCTTCGCTGCGAGGTGACGAAACTGGCAGGAAATCCGCGCTACCGCCGCGCAGCCTCACAGACCGCTACGACAGTAGCACGTTCGTATCAACGGATCCTCAATGACCGAATGGAACTCACGCCAGCGCTTCGGTCACCGCCTCGCGGTCGAGATCGTCGAAGTCCCGGCCCCGCACCCACAGCTTGTACCCGTCGGGCAGGTGGAGATAGATGGCCCGGGCGACGCTGAGCGAGCGATCCTGCCCCTGCTCCCAGGCCTTGTCTTCCGCCAACTGACTCAGCTGACCGGCGATCGCCGAGCCCGGCTCGAGGCGGCGGCGCCAGGCGGCCACATGCTGTGCCGCGGCCAGGAAGTCGCGCTTGTAGCCGTTACAGCGCTCGTGCGAGACGACGAGGTTC
>JBDHAS010000427.1:0-3112 GCA_039588015.1 Gemmatimonadota bacterium
GCGTAGCGAGCGGGTCGTTCCGCCTTCATGAAGGCGATGCCGACGGTCGTCAGCACGCCGAGACCGAGCATCAAACCGAGCAGCGGCAGCAGGATGATCCCCTCCCCCGTACCGGCGCCAAGCGCCGTGAGCGGATCGTCGGTCCAACGTCCGACCTTCGGCACTTCGGTGACGAGGCCAGTGAGGCTGGCGAGGATCAGCAAGAACCCGAACCATACCGCCCACCAGTCTTCACTCTTCCAGAGCGAGCTGATCCCAGTGGTCATTATTCACCTCTTAGCGGAGGCGCTGAGTGCGACACCAGTCGAGCTATTGATGTGTGTGAGGGATTGATGGAAGGGACGGGTGCAAAATGGGAAACGCGTCGCCCACTACTGGACCACACTGATACCTACGGATAGGCGCCTTTGAATATCGAACACCGAATATCGACTAGCGAAGAATGAAGACCTGTTCTTGGAAATTCGACATTCGATGTTCACTATTGGCAATTCAAAGCCCACCTTACGGCCTCGTACTCGCTCCGTCAGCGCCCGCGCCCACGTTCCGCGCCCGCGATTACATATTGTCCGCGGGCGAGGGCGAGGATGAATGCGCTGACGCGACGATGACGGCGTTCGAGCTTACGGCAGCCTCACGGTGTGTGGTGCTACCCTACCGCACTGACCCAGTCCATTCACCGGGGCGCACATGCGGTAACACCAGTTCGATCGGTTCTTGGTCAGCGGACAGCCCCACTCCCCGCGGAAGGTCGCCGTCTGGCGGGTTCGCCTCTTCTTTACAAGCCTCTTGGCCATGCGTTCATCTCACAATTGACTAATCTATTAGCTCAACAACACTGCAAATATACGCGCTCACGAGTCACATTGTACCCTCCAAACCCAGCCGCCAGACCCGGCAGCCGGCGCCCGCATGAGAGCGACTGTAAGACCAGCCGCGACCGGGTCTTGCCCCACCGTTTCCACCCACTAAGATAGCCCTTTGAGGTCGTATCAATTGACGCGGCATAACTTCTCGAGGCCATAGATGCTAGACGCTCTCGTCCGGCGCACCAGCGTCCTGGAGATCGTGGGCGATGTGATCCGGGTCCGGGCTACCGGCGTAGCCCTCGGGGACCTGGCGGTGGTGGAGAACCCGGACGGAGAGGTTTCTACCGCCAGCGTAGTGGAGTTGGACCGGGAGATCGCCAGCCTACAAGTGTTCGCGGGCGGCAAGGGCATCTCTACCGAGGCGCGGGTTCGCTTTCTCGGACATCCCCAGCAGGTCACCTTCTCGAACAACATCCTGGGCCGGATCTTCCGCGGCTCGGGCGAGGCCATCGATGGCAAGCCGCCCCTGGACGCCGAAAAGACGATCCGCGTGGCGGGCCCCACGGTGAATCCCATGATGCGGGTCATGCCGTCGAAGATGATCGAAACGGAAGTCCCGATGATCGATCTCTTCAACAGTTTGGTGGAAAGCCAGAAGATCCCGATCTTTTCGGTGGCAGGCGAGCCCTACAACGCGCTGCTGGCCAGGATCGGCTTCCAGGCGGACGCCGACATCGTCGTTTTCGCCGGTCTGGGGATGATCTTCGACGACTACCACTTCTTCAAGACGGCGTTCGAGGAGAACGGTGTCTCGCATCGGACCATCATGTACGTGAACCTGGCCTCCGACCCAATCATCGAGCGGCTGCTCGTCCCCGACATGGCCGTCGCGGTGGCGGAGCGGTTCGCGATGGAGCGGTCCAAGCGGGTGCTGGTGCTGATGACGGACATGACAGCCTACGCCGATGCCATGAAGGAGATCGGCGTCTCCCAGGCCCGGATCCCAGCCACCCGGGGTTACCTGGGCGACCTCTATACGCAGCTCGCGCGTCGGTACGAGAAGGCGTGCGATTTCAAGGGCGCCGGCTCGGTCACGATCCTGACGGTCACCACCATGCCGGGCAACGACGTAACCCACCCGGTCCCGGACAACACCGGCTACATCACCGAAGGCCAGTTCTACCTGCACGATCGGGTCATCGACCCGTTCGGTTCGCTGTCGCGCCTGAAACAGCACGTCGTCGGCAAGGTGACCCGCGAAGACCACGCTCAGATCATGAACACCATGGTCCGTTTCTACGCCGGCGCGCGGGAGGCGGAGCAAAAGCAAGCGATGGCCTTCGACCTCTCCGAGTTCGACATGAAGCTGCTCAAGTTCGGCACGCTGTTTCGGCGCCGGTTCATGGACGTGAACGTCTCGATGCCGCTGTTGAGTGCGCTGGATTTGAGCTGGCGTACGCTCGCCGAGTGCTTCGAGTCCCACGAGCTTCTGATGAAGCAAGATTTCGTCGACCGCTATTTCCCGGACTTGGATAGCGAAAGTACGGGAGAGGTCGCCTGAAGCATGGCCCGACTTCTATTCAGCAAGGCGTCTCTCCAGCAAGAGCGAACGAAGCTCAGGCTCTACCAGAAACTCCTGCCATCCCTCGAACTCAAGCGCCGCCAGCTGACCATCGAGCGGGATAAAGCCCGCAAGGAGTACGAAGAGACGCGGGTTGAGCTCGAGCGCCTGGAGGCCCGCGTGGGGACCGAGCTGCCGATGCTGGCGAACACGGAGATCGAGCTGAAGGGTCTCGTCAAGATGACGGCTTTCGACCTGGATCAGGAGAACGTGGTGGGAGTGCGTCTTCCAATGCTGAAGGAGGTCGAGTGCGAGGTGGCGGAGTACTCGCTGCTGGCAAAGCCTGCCTGGGTGGATCTGCTGGTTGAACGCCTGGGAGATGTGGCCGAGGCGCGAACACGCCTTCAGGTGGCCGCCGAGCGGGTCCGCATTCTGGAGCGGGCAGAACGGCGCATCACGCAGCGTGTGAATCTGTTCGAGAAGATTCTCATCCCCAGGACGGAGAAGAACATCCAGCGCATCCAGATCTGGCTGGGTGACATGGAGCGGACGGGGGTGGTTCAGGCGAAGCTGGCCAAGGCTCGGCAGATCCGGATCGCGGGGTCGGAGGACGAAGGAGGGGCGGAGTGGCGATAGTCCCGCTGAGCAAGGTGACGCTGGTGGGGCACCGGGCGGAAAAGGAACAGGTCCTCGAGAACCTGCAGGAGTTCGGGTGCCTGGAGATCGTCTCGCTCGCTCCCGA
>JBDHAS010000428.1:0-2662 GCA_039588015.1 Gemmatimonadota bacterium
TTCGACTCGGAGTTACCGGCAACCCATACACCACTTACCTCAGCGGTGAAGGCCCACCGCTGTGCGTCCTCTTCCTGAGCCCGTGCCGTGCCGGCGCTGAGGGACAGCACGGCAGCGAGGATCGTCATCGTCTTCCAATGCTCGAATCGCTTTCGCATAGTCTCGGTGCCTCTCGGATCCTGGGTTTCTCGTGTGAATTTGCCGGAGGGAGGGTACCATGCGACGAGGAGATTCTCAAGGGGCGGCAGAGGCATCTCCGGGGCCCGGCACTCGCCGACGAATCCCGGGACAGCAAGGTCACCTTGACCGCATGCTTCGCCGAGCCGCTGGGTGAAGCCGTGGCTCGGGCGGCGCAAATTTCGCCCTGTCCGACAAACAGAGTCGCACCGTCGGCACGCTCGATCTCTCCACCGTGCGTCGAAATGCAGCTAGGTCCCTTGTTGATACCGTGTGTGGTCAGCGCATCCTGGAGGCCATCGCTACGGTAGCGTATTCTCGCGCGCGGCGGCGATCCTGGAAGAGAAGGGCGGCACGCGACTTGCACTGTTGCCTGTCTTGCCGGCGTGACCTCTGCTTGGTCAAGGTGAGAAGACGGCGTGACGACCAGGCCCCCGCACGGAAGATCCTGCCAGTTGTAAATCCCGCCAGAGCCGTCAAAAATCGAGAGCAGATTGGCCCGATATAGGGCGATGCGCAGCCTCCCAGGAGGAGAAGCGCTACGCAGTGTTTCGTCGTGTTGGGTGGCGGGCCGATCGTGGCCGCTGGAGCAGGCGAGCAAATGAAGGTGATGAAACGGTACTCGCCCCGCTGGGTTAGACTCTGCGTGCTGTGTGTCGCGCTGGGTATTGTCCTCGTCACGCCCGTGATTGGCTTCCTAACGCTGCTGGAGAACCACGGGTTCTTGGACAAGGGCCAACTCGTTTCGCAAACGCAAGGGCTCGTGGACAAGATCCTCATCGATTCGTCCACGCTGTTCGCTGATCCGGATCATCAGTTAGGCAAGGGCGTGCTGAGCGCGTTCATTCTGGCAGGGATCGGATTCGTTTCTTTGACGTTCGGCGTCATGCTGGCATGGATGAGGCGCGGGCTGCGTCACGAGTCCATCCGCTTCTTCCTCCTGATGTTCATCGGGATGAGCTTCTTGGCCGCCGACGAGCTGTTGGGAATCCACGCGACCGTCGACCACTACATGATGTTGACGGACCTGCCATACTTCGAGCGTCCCGAGGACCTGATCATAGTTCTCTATGCCCTACCGGCGATCCTGTTCTTGGCAAGGTTCAGAGAGACCATCCTCGCTTCTCGGGGCGCGCTCGTGCTGTTGGACACGGCGGTGGCCTTCTTCATGGTGAGCGCTGTCAGCCAGGTCTTCAGGCATTCGGTCGAGCAGGTGTCTGAGTTGCTCTTCTGGATGTGCACGATCGCCGCTGTGATGAAGCTGGGCCTTCGGCATGTGGCCGCGGCATTAGACGACAGGTTCGCCAGGCCGTCGACTGACCGGACCCGTGTCCCGGCGACACCCCGCCTAGAGGGGCTAAGCGTCGGAGGGAACGGAAGCGACGGAAGCGAGTCGGACACGCCGGTGCTGGTCGGCGCGGGAGCTCAGGTCGGCGCCGACTAGACCAACATACCTCAGCCGCCTTCGGGGGGTCTGGTCCCCCATCGAGTCACCTTCCGATCAGATCACACCTGCGTCGAGCCGATGCACGAAGCCGTGGCTCGCGTGCTGCACATGTAACTTAGCTTACATACAAAACAGCAGCGTCGGCGCGGTGGATCCGCCTGGTGGCACTCGGGCCTGGGCCCGGAATTCCTTGAGGGTGAAGGTGATGAGCCGCTCTATGGGCGCCCGCCGTATGGTGGAGAATGCCGCGTCGCAGGGGCAATTCTCCAACAGGACAGCGGCATGCGAATTGCTTTGCCGGTTTGTTGGCCGGCACAACCTCTGCCTGGTCGACATTGAAGGACGGAACACTGACCAGAATCGCTGCGGGATCGATCCTGCGGGTTCTGGGCCAGCTACAGCCGTCTGGATCAGGAGAACAGTCCACTCTGGGGTGGTTCTTTGGCCATCTCGGAGGTAAGGCTGGCGGCGGGGCGATCGACGTTGCCGCCTGAGGAAGGTCGGCAGTTGTAGGAGCGAGAAAGAGGAGATGAAGTCCAAACTGGAGTTTCCGCGCTCCTGGGGAAAGCTCTTTCTCCTGTTCATCGCGCTGAGCGTTGTACTCATCGCGCCGCTGATCGGTTTTCTCAGCGTGGTGGACGGCTGGATGGTATTTGGCAAGGGCCAGTACCTGTCTCAGTCCCAAGGTCCCGCCTATAAGGTGGGCCTAATGGACTCGTTTACTCTTTTCGTCGGGGCCGAGCGTCAGGTGGAAAGGGACCTCGTGAAGGCGTTCATCCTCGCGGCGGTCGCGATCGCGTCACTGACCTTCGGCATCGCGCTCGCGTGGATGAAGAAGGGCTCGGCACTCGAACCGGGTCGATTCTTCATCTTCGTCTTCTTCGTGATAGGCTTCTTGGCCGCCGATGAGGTCCTGAGGATACACGGAACCTTGGGCCGCAACCTGAGGTTCTTGGGCCACTTGCCGTTCAAGGATCATCCGATAGACGGGATTATCCTGCTTGCAGGCGTCACGGCGATTCTGTTTCTGACGAGGTA
>JBDHAS010000429.1:0-3269 GCA_039588015.1 Gemmatimonadota bacterium
CAATCCGCAGATCCGGGAGCCCTGGATTCCCTCACGGGAGTCCTCAACCAGCCATATCTGCACGGAGGGGAACGATGATCCATCTACCACCCCTGAACCTCGGGCCCCGACACGACGCCGTTTGGCGTTGGCTGGCGTGCGCTGCGTTAGGTGTCCTGCTCGTGTTCGGCGCTCAACGCCCGGCTTTCGCCCAGCAGGGCGTAATCACGGGTCGAGCCATCGACGCCGAGAGCAACGAGCCGGTCTCCGGCGTTTCTGTAGAGGTCGTCGTCGGGTCTGGCCGGGCTCTGCACTCGGAGACCACGAACGCTCAGGGCGAATTCCGCTTCGCAGGCGTTGCCGACGGTCGATACTCTCTCGTCTTCTCCTCGTTGGGCTACGAGACCAAGCGCGTAGACGGCGTGAGGGTAGTAGTGGGAGAGGGCGCCGTCTCGGTGGGGACAGTAATCCTGACGTCGGTGGTGTTTCGGCTGAACCCGATAGTGGTGACGGCCTCGCGCACGCAGGAGAAGGCCCTCGACTCGCCTTCCTCCGTATATACGGTGGAGGCCGAAGCCATCGAGGAGAGAACCACGACGACGACGGTTGATCACATCCGGGCGTTACCCGGAGCAGACGTCGTCACGACTGGCCTCTCGCAGCACAACGTTGTGGCTCGCGGATTCAACAACGTGTTCTCCGGTGCCCTCTTCGTTCTAACGGACAACCGTTGGGCATCGGTGCCTTCGCTCAGGTTCAACGCCTACAACCTGATCCCGGCCACGAACGAGGACATCGATCGCATCGAGTTCGTGCTCGGCCCGGGCTCTTCCATAAGCTTGGCGGGCGGCGGGCGCGCGGGGAACGCGTTCGGGAGCTCGGAAGGGATCGGGCAGCTTTCGTTCCGCCACGCGGGCCTGATCGGCGACAAAGTCGGCTACAAGCTGTCCGGTATGTACTTCAAGGGCACCGATTGGGAGTACATAGACCCGATAGAACAGCTCAACAGAGATGCAGCCATAGCCGAGGGCGCCGACCCCGACACGCTGTTGATCGGACGACGCGACTTCGACCAGGAGCGGTTCAGCGGAGACCTTCGCTTCGACTTCACGCTCGGTGACCAGACTACTCTGATTCTGAATGGCGGGGCGTCCCGGATGGTCAGCAGCATCGAGATGACCGGGATCGGGGCTGCGCAGGCGCTTGACTGGACGTACACCTACTTCCAGGGGCGCATCCTGAGCGGCGACCTGTTCGCCCAGGCCTATGTCAACCTGAGCGATGCGGGTGACAGCTTCACGTTGCGGGATGCCGACCTGGTTAGCGACAACTCCCTGCTCTACGTCGGCCAGATTCAGCACGGCGTCCAGTTGGGCGAGAGGCAGCGCTTTACATACGGCGCCGACATGATTAGGACGGTCCCGCGTACCGATGGCAGCATCAACGGCCGCAACGAGGACGACGACAACATCCTCGAGGTCGGTGGCTATCTCCAGTCGGAAACCCAGTTGTCGCCGATGTTCGATCTGGTCCTGGCAGGGCGGGTCGATTACCACGACGTCGTGGATCAGGTTCTCTTCTCGCCGCGCGCGGCTCTCGTCGTCAAGCCGACGGAAGAGCACAGCCTTCGCTTCACGTACAACCGAGCCTTCAGCCAGCCGTCGAGCAACAATCTCTTCCTGGACAAACTCTCGTCGCCAGACCTCGGCGGCCTTCCGTTCCCCGTCAGGGGCCGGGGCGCACCGTCGCAGGGGTTCAACTTCCGACGCGATTGCACCACGTCCGCCGGAGTAACCGGCCTCTGCATGCGTTCTCCGTTCACGCCTGGGGCGCTTGGGGGCCCGATCACCTCGCTGCCGCTCGACGCCACGATGTTCTGGGATGCGGCCGTTCAGATAGTCGGCGCCCAGGACCCCCAAGCCGGAGCGATACTCGGCCTGATGGCAGCGCCGACGGCCAGTCAGGTAGGCTCGGTTATGCGGGCACTGAATCCGACGACATTCGGGTTCGACCTGGTTAATGACGTCGCCAATGTGCCGCAGACCAACCCGATGATCACCAACACCATCGAGGGCGGATACAAAGGCCTGCTCGGGGACCGCTTCCTGGTCGGACTGGACGTCTACTACACGAAGGTCGAGGACTTCGTCGGACCGCTGTTGGTGGAGACACCCAACGTCTTCATGGAACCCGCATCTCTGGGCGCCTACATCGCCTCCGAGGCAGCGCGGCTTGGACTCCCGCTGCAACCGGCGGACATCGCAGCGCTGACCGAGGGTATGGCCAGGGTGCCCGTGGCTGCCGTTACGCCCGAAGAGGTCGACCCGACGATACAGAATGGCCTCGACCCGACGACCATCATCCTTACTTACAGGAACTTCCCCAATTTCGATCTTTGGGGCGCCGACCTTGGAGCTACATTTATCGTCACCGAATGGCTGAGCCTCATGGGCAGCTACTCGTACGTGAGCGAGAATTTCTTCACGGCCGACGAGTTGGGAGCACCCCGGGATCTGGCGCTCAATTCTCCCAAGAACAAGGCGTCCTTGGGCGCGACTTACCGAAACGAGCGGTTCGGGCTAGTAGCTGAAGCGCGCGGCCGCTACGTCGAGGCCTTCCCGGTGAAGACCGGTGTCTACGTGAGTAGCGATGCGGTGGGCCAAGACTGTGCCACCGGGACCTGCTTGGAGGATTACGCCTTGCTGGACATCAACCTCAGCTACGCGTTGCCGATCTCGCGCTCGACCGTCGTTACGGTCACCGGCACGAATGTCCTCAACAATAAGCATCTCCAGATGATCGGCGCGCCCGAACTAGCGAGTCTGTGGCTGATGCGCGTTAGGCAGTCGTTCTGATATAGGACGCAACAGCGATACCGCATTTGAGGGCTGGCCACCAGAAAGGTGGCCAGCCTTCTTTGCTGTAACCGGTCACCCGCTTGGCAGGTTGTCGGTGCAACGTTGGCCCGATCTCGGACGTCGGCTCCAGTTGTAGAAGCCGCGCCGAAGTTCTATTTATCATCTAGACTTCTCGCTTACTTCGAGAAACGGCAGGCACGTAGGCTGCGGCGAGATGCTGACTACATTGCCGAGGTCGAGCCGGACAGCCGATGCACCGCAGCTCGCGCGAAGGAGGTACCGATGAGCCTGACGCCTAGAGTGAAGTGGGCACGTCTTGTACTCCCCATATTGCTGGTCGGAGCAGTCGCGTCTGCCTGCGGTGGCGACGGCGATGATGGAGCTCCCACAGAAGTTACCCTCGACCAGCTCGCGGGCACTTGGAACGCGACG
>JBDHAS010000430.1:0-3452 GCA_039588015.1 Gemmatimonadota bacterium
CGCACCGGCGACATCGTCGTGAACCACCTGATCTCGGCGGACGCCGATGAGATCATCAAGCGACACCCGCCGCTGGCCGATAGCCGCGCCCGCTGGGAGGGCCGTACCATGCTCTGTCGCCGAACGAATCCCTTCCCCGTCGAGTGCGTCGTGCGCGGCTACATCACCGGGTCCGCCTGGAAGGAATACAGGGCGAGCGGGACTCTGGCGGGCGAGCCGCTGCCTGAGGGTTTGATCGAAGCTCAGCGGTTGGATCCGCCGATTTTCTCACCGGCCACGAAGGCCACCGATGGGCACGACGAGAACATCACGTTCGAGCAGGTCAGGGGGATCGTGGGCACCGCCGTTGCGAATACCCTACGCGATCTCAGCTTGAACCTCTACGAGCGCGCGCGCGAGATCGCGCTGGAGGGTGGCGTCATCCTCGCCGACACCAAGTTCGAGTTCGGCGTCGGCGACGACGGCGAGATACTCCTGATCGACGAAGCGTTGACTCCCGACTCGTCTCGCTTCTGGCTGACCGAGCTGTACGAGCCCGGCCAGAGTCAGGAGTCGTACGACAAGCAGCCGGTGCGCGACTACTTGGACGAGCTGGTAGGAAAGGGCGAGTGGAACAAGCAACCACCGCCACCGACGTTGCCGGACGAAGTCGTGGACAGCACGTCCAAGCGTTATCTCAGGGCGTATGAACTGGTCACCGGCAAGCCGCTATTGAAGACGGATTAGGGACACCGATATGCGAGTGCCGCTGGCCCGAGAAGGCTTACCATTCGTAGTCAGCACGGCCCTGCCGGCGATCGTGCTCTGGCAGGCCGTCGCCCAGTGGGGCGGACCCGTCCTGTGGGTGTTGGCTACGACCATAAGCATTCTCGCCATCGGGGTGCTCATGTTCTTCCGCGACCCCGAGCGACGCGGCCCGAAGGGCAGCGACTTGGTACTGGCCCCGGCCGACGGCAAGGTGATCGACATCGCCGTCTCAGACGAGGCGTCGTACCTGAACGGCGAAGCGCTGAAGATATCGATCTTCCTGTCACTGTTCGACGTGCACGTAAACCGTTACCCGGTGTCCGGCGGTGTGGAGCACCGCTCGTACAATCCAGGCCGCTTCGAGCCGGCCTGGCGCAACTCGGCCAGCCGCTCCAACGAGCACGCGTCCACCGGGATAGACACCGAAGGCCGCCCCATCCTGGTGAACCAGATCGCCGGGCTTGCCGCCAAACGCATCGTCACCTATGCCGAGGTCGGCGACCACGTCGAGCAGGGCGACCGCATGGGTTTGATTCGCTTCGGCTCGCGCGTCGACGTTTATATGCCCAACGATGCGCGGCCGAACGTGAAGGTCGGCGACCGGGCGGTCGGCGGTATTACCGTCCTCGCACAACTGACCGGACAGCAAGAGAATCACGCATGATCAAGAAAGGCCAGCCCGCCGTGCGAGCGCGTCGGCGGGCCATCGTCATCCTGCCCAACGCATTCACGTTGGGCAATCTGTTCTTCGGGTTCTGGGCCATCGTCGCGGCGCTGCGCGGCGATTACGCTCTCGCTGCCTGGTTGATCTTTGCTGCCGCCGTCGCCGACACGATCGACGGCCGAATCGCTCGCTTTTCGCGAACCGGTTCGCCGTTCGGGTCCGAGCTCGACTCGCTGGTCGACCTGGTGAGCTTCGGCCTTGCTCCGGCCATCCTGACCTACCAGCTGCTGCTGCAGAGCGGAGACTGGAGCTGGGCGCTGGCCTACATCTATGTCGCGGCCGTGGCCGTCCGCCTCGCCCGCTTCAACATCGAGCAGGGCGGACAAGCGCATCTCCACTTCCACGGGCTCCCTTCCCCGGCGGCCGGCGTGACGCTGGCATCGTTCTACCCTTTCAGCCAGACGGCCTTCTTCAACCAGTACCTCTCGTCCTGGCCGTGGACACAGCTCGTTGGCGGTGGTATGATTGTATTGGCGGGGCTGATGCTCAGCCACGTCGTCTATCCGGCAATCCCCCGGCTCAGCGTTCGCAACGCCAGCGGGCGCTTCGGCATTTTCCTGGTTTTGCTTTGCGTGGGACTCCTGCTATGGAATCCCCAGTTGGTCGTGTTCCCCACCGGGGTAATCTACATGACCTACGGAGTTGTACGGGCTGTCGTGCTGGGTCTTCTCGACCGGTTGCCCGAGCGTGATCCGCTCAGCGAGGAGCTCGATGCCGAGGAAACAGAGACGCGTGATCTGGAATACGAGGGCATGGAGCCAGGCTGGCCGAAACGCTCGCAAGCGACCGCACAGCCCGGCGAAGACGAGGATTCCTAGCAGGAACGTCCGCCGCGATTGTCAACGAGAGGGGGGAACTTCATGGGTTTGAAGAGTGCGGCGCGGTACGTGACGGTGCTGGCCGCGATCGTGGCCATCGTCAGCGCGGTGAAGGCACAGGAGACGCAGACGATCCGGCCCGGCATGACCGAGCAGGATGTGGTCGCCGTTTTCGGCGAGCCACAGGGCAAGAGCACTTACGAAAGCTTCACCTTCTTCTTCTACGACAACAGCTGCGAGAAGGAGTGCGGGTTCCCCGATACCGTCTTCTTCGATGGCGGGCAGGTCGTGGACGCGGTGCTGCGCGCGCCTTGGCGCGAGTATGCCGGCGAGAGCTCGTCTCCGAAAGGCGTCGTTCGTCTCCGAAAGGCGTCGTCCCCAGGGCCACTCCGGGCGGCGAACGCCTGCAGGTGCCGGGCACGCTGGAGAGAGTCGAGGTGAGGCCTGCGCCACCGCCGGAGGCCAAGGCCGACACCTCGAGCGTGAAAGGCTGATCCAGGCGACTTCTTGTTGTGCCAGGGCGGTTCCCCCGTCGCCCAAACACACCTAGCTCAGGCAGACGCGGATCGCGCGGACCGGTCCGGGCAGAGCGTGCCTCTGCTCTGGGCCGGTCGCTTCACTCCGGAACAGTTACCAGCAGCCATCGTACCATCGGGCTGGAACTTCGGGACGCCTGGGGTTATCATCTCCCTTCTCACACTCAAGCGGACATCCACGACGGGCCGAGGATGCAGGGTGATAGCGTGACTCGTAGGAAAGGGGCGTTCAGGAAGCTTCCGCTGTCGATCGCGGACCGCTCGATGCGGGAAGAGTGCGGCGTGTTCGCCGTGTCCGGCCACGAGGCGGCGGCGGAACTCACGTTCCTAGGCCTCTACGCGCTGCAACACCGCGGGCAGGAATCCGCAGGCATCGTCTCCTACGACGGCCGCAGAGCACGAATCCACAAAGCGATGGGGCTCGTGGCGGAAGCCATCAAGAACGAGCACATCAGCGGGCTCGAGGGTCGCGTGGCGATCGGGCACGTCCGTTATTCCACCGCCGGCGAATCGGCGCTCCGGAACGCGCAGCCGGCCCTGGTCAACTACCGGGACGGCACGCTCGCCCTAGCGCACAACGGCAACCTCACCAACGCCGCGACGCTGCGAGACCAGCTGGTTGGCGAA
>JBDHAS010000431.1:0-2639 GCA_039588015.1 Gemmatimonadota bacterium
ACCGAGCGACTATCGCCGAAGCCCGAGAGACCGCAGGGCAAATACGAGATCGCATCCGCCAGGACCGGGAACGGCGGGCCGCGCGCCCGCAGACGCTTCCTCATCCGCTAGAGGCCTACGCCGGCACGTACGAGAACCGCGAGCTTGGCCGAATGATCTGGCGAGTGGTGGATGGCGCGCTCGAGGTGCAGATGGGCGTGGCAAGGAGTTCGGTTGAGGTTTACAACGGAGAAGAGAACCAGTTGCGGGTGGAACTCGTTGGAGGCGGTCAGGTCATCGGATTCAGCATCAGCGGCGAGCGCGCGGATTCTCTGAACTACCTGGGTCGGGTCTTTGTCAGAAGCGGCGGTTGATCGTCTTCTGCAGGCCGGCGATGCGCGTCCTATCGAAGGTCGCTTGAACTCTCGATGGTGAAGCCGTAACGGCCTCGAACCGGATGATCGTCGTGTGGTGCGGCCCGCCACGAGACCGTGTACTCGCCCGACTCTAGGGAATCGAGGATCTTGGCCGATAGAGACAGGCTGTCGGCCAACGTTACCTCGTCTAGCTTGATGGCTCCGCCAGGCCCCCTGAGGCGGCCAGTTCGAAAGCGGTCAGGCCGCATCGCGTACGATCGTGGTGCTCTCGCTGCTCTCGATAGGCGCGATCTTCCTCCTACTCTTTCAGGAATTCGGAACCATGCGTGCTGCGTTGCTCGTCATGGTGAATCTGCCGCTGGCGCTGGGTGGGGGCGAGCCCGGCAAGGAGATCCAGGCACCGATGGCAATCGTCGTGTTGGGGGGACTGCTCACCTCCACCGCGTTGAACATGCTTGTCGTTCCGGTGCTGTTTCATCGCTACGGAGTGCCAAGGGGCGGAATCAGTCAGCTAGATCGGGCGGGATAGCGATCAACTTCGCACCGATTCTTCTAGCCCGGGTCTCAGGCGAGGCTAGGTTTCCCATCTCCAGAGCCAAATTCTACGATCACAGCAAGGGCTACTCAGAATGGAAGAGACAAACACGTGCCAAGAAAAGGATCAGCCAGCGACTACACGAGAAGATCCCTTCTCGTAATTGCCGTCACGTTGTTGACAGGTGCCGTGGCTTGTGACGATACCATAACCGGCGAGCACGCTGGCGACCATCACGATGGCGATGGCGAGGAGTCAGGCCTTCGGCTAGCGCCGGATGAGATATTCGATGAGGTTCGAAATGGTGTCCGACTGATCCTGGCGTATGACCCGCAAAGCAACACGTTTGTCGGAACGGTGGAGAATACCATTATAGGAAGAGGGCGCCATGCTGGGGGCACAAGGGAGGACTCTGAGCGTGAAAGAAGCAACCTACTGGTGGTTTGGGATCGCTGCGGTCGCGGCGGCGTCTTTCGGGATGGTTGGGTGTAGCTCCGGGCCGCGTACGGCGGGTGAGTCCAGCACGAGGACCGAAGCGGTCGGTGAGCACGCTAGCTCTGAAGCTGAGGGTGAGCATGCACGGGCTGAAGGAACTGGCGAGCATGGCGAAGGCAGAGAGGGTCGTGACCACCACGGACCCGGAGAAGAAGGAGAGAAGTCGGGTGAGTATATCGGGCGGGAAGACACATGGGACGCGACGCGCAAGGGCGCGAGGCTGATCTTGTCGTTCGATCCCGCATCCGATGCGTTTGTGGGGACGGTGGAGAACACATCCCGAGTTAGACTCTGTGCCGTTCGCGTCGAGGTCCACTTGTCTACGGGTACCGAACTGGGCCCAACTGAGCGAACGGATCTCCAACCTGGCGAAAAGACCGTCGTGCGGTTGGCGACGGGTGGCGAGGCTTTCGACACTTGGACAGCCCATCCCGAAGTCTCGCCCTGTGCCGGAGCGTAAGGGCACGAGGCTTCGCGACTAAAACTGCGGGGCCTTCACGACTTAGCCGGGCGCCCTTGATAGAGGTGGGCTAGTGGGCCTTGCCGATTACTTCCATTCCGTAGCGACAGGTCCGAAGCGGCGACGAGAGCTCCTGACGCCGCTCGGACTCCTGATCTTCGCAAGCACGCTCGCGGTCGTGATCGTCGGCGGCCTGTACATGGACCGCTGGCTGGGTCTGCCTACGCTCATGCCAGGAACGGTCGGCTCGGTGGCCGGCGTTCTCTTCCTCATCGCAGGCGCATCGCTGTGCGGATGGTGCGTCGCTCGTTTCCTGAAAGCGCGGGGAACGCCTGTGCCGCTGAATCCTCCTGATGAACTGATCGTGAGCGGGCCCTACGCGTGGGTTCGCAATCCGATGCTCACCGGAGTTTTCGGAGCCCTCGTTGGCCTGGGGTTGCTACTCCATTCCGTTGGGATCGTCTTGATTTGGACACCGGCGTATGCCCTGGTGCATATGGCGGAGTTGAAATTGGTCGAGGAGCCGGAGTTAGCACGGCGGTTCGGGTCGGCCTATGCGGACTACCGAGCGCGGGTCCCTATGTTCATCCCCCGTTTGCGGCGCTATCGTGGCTGAGGCACGCCGTCCCTTACATCGATCACTCACTCCATTCCGTCGCGCTACTGGCTGATATCAGCTGGAAGGTGCGTGTCCCACCATTCCCGCGCGGCCTCGTTTGTCCAGTCGCCACTGTCGCTGGAGGCCAGGCGTGCAGCCAGTTCGGCCGCGGTCTGTGGTCGGCTCGACGGGTCT
>JBDHAS010000432.1:0-2942 GCA_039588015.1 Gemmatimonadota bacterium
CATCTAGCAGTCGTGGGGTAGCCATGTCACGCCCTGAGCGAAAACGACCGGACTTCGACGAGTATCTCATGGGCCTCGCCTTAGCCGTCCGAGCCCGCGCCAACTGCCTCGGTAGCCGCGTCGGTGCCGTAGTGGTGAAGGGCCACCGGGTGCTGGCGACGGGCTACAACGGCACCCCGTCGAAGATGAAGAACTGCATGGACGGGGGCTGCGAGCGATGCGCGCACCCCGATCGGTTCGAATCGGGCAAGGGCTACGACCTCTGTATCTGCGTGCACGCCGAGCAGAACGCGCTGCTGGCGGCGGCGCGGTTCGGCATCTCGGTTGAAGGTGCAACGATCTACTCCACCATGCGGCCATGCTTCGGCTGCACGAAGGAACTGCTGCAGGCCGGGGTAGAGCGGGTGGTCTACATTCACGACTGGAAACATCCCGACCCTCAATTCCAACACGAGTACAACCGAATCCAGGCGCGTTTCCCGGGCGGCATCAACGAACTCGACATGGATGATCCAGACGCCGAATGGGCGCTTCCGGGCAAGCAACCAATCACCGAAGGTTGAAAGGGAAAGAGATGAACGTGCTGCTCCTCCTCGCGGCGGGTCTAGCTACCCTTCAAGGCCAGAGCCAGCAGGACGTCGAAGCGCGGATTCGGGCGATCGAGAACCGGATACTGCCGTCCGTCGTGATACGGGGCGAGCCGGTTCAGACCGCCACGCTCGCAGAGCGGATGGAGCACCACGGCGTTCCCGGAATTGGCATTGCGGTAATCAACGATGGGAAGATCGAGTGGGCCCGCGGATACGGCCTCGCCGATGTCGAGGAGAGCAGTGAGGTAACGCTCAACACGCTGTTCCAGGCGGCATCCATCAGCAAGCCCGTGGCGGCGACGGCGGCCCTCAAGTTCGTCCAAGACGGACGGCTCGATCTGGACGAGAACGTGAATCTGAAGCTGGTGAGCTGGAAGGTCCCGGAGAACGAGCACACTGCGGTCAAGCCGGTCACGTTGCGCGGGCTCGTCACTCACTCGGCCGGGATGACGGTGCACGGGTTCCCGGGCTATGCCAGAAACGGCGATATCCCAACGACCTTAGGTGTGCTGGACGGCGAGGGGAACACGGACCCCATCAGGGTCGATATCGAGCCCGGCAGCCGCTGGCGCTACGCGGGCGGCGGGTACACAGTGATGCAGCAGTTGCTGGCGGATGTGGCGGGGAAGCCCTTCCCGCAGATCATGCGCGAGACCGTGCTCGAGCCCTTCGGGATGTCGGCCAGCACGTACGAGCAGCCGCTGCCCGAGTCGCGCTGGGGCGATGCTGCCACCGGCTACCGCTCGAACGGCAATCCGGTGGAGGAGAAGTGGCATGTCTATCCGGAGATGGCGGCCGCCGGCCTATGGACCACACCGTCGGACCTGGCCCGCTACGCGATTCAGCTCCAGCAGGCCTACGCCGGCCGGTCGAACAGCGTGCTCTCCAGGCAGATGGCCCGGCAGATGCTGACGCCGGACGCTAACAATTGGGGTTTAGGCCCGGTGATTCAGGGAGATGGAGCCCGCTTTGGCCACGGCGGTGCGAACGAGGGTTTCCGCTGCCGCCTCACCGCCTTCATCGAGGGCGGCAAGGGTGCGGCCATCATGACCAACTCCGACTCCGGCAGCGAGTTGGCGGAGGAGATCTTGCTCACGATTGGCGCGGTCTACGACTGGCCCGGGGTCGGGCCCACCGAAAAGACCGTAGCGGACATCGACCCGGCCATCTACGAGCAGGTCGCGGGGCGCTACGAGTTCCCGGGCGCCGGCGTCGTCACTATCGAACTCGTTGACGGAAAGCTCTGGGCGGAAGCCCCCGGCGGCGAGAGAACGGAGATGCTGCCGGAGTCGGAGACCGTGTTCTTTCTCCGCGACAACGGTAGGACGGTTAGGTTCATTCGCGAAGACGGACGCGTGGTCGCCTTCATCTACTCCGACACACGCGCGGACAGGATCGAGTAGCGCCCCGGCGCGTGCTATTCGATCCGCTACCTAATGCACGTTGATCCAAAGGGTGGCGAAGCCCGACGCATACCGCCAGCCGTTTCGGTTAGGCCCCATTATAGTGGTATAGCGGCAAGAGACTACCCCTAAGATCTGCAGCCGCCGAAACTTACAGGAGAAGGTCATGCGCGCTTCAGCGTATGTTCTGCGGATTCTTATCGTCGTTTTCGGGGTGGCATTCCTGCTGAACGTGGGTCTCGCCGCAAAGAGCACTTCCACATCGGTAAACGCCCTGGATGCGCTGTCGCAGGCGGGGGTACTCGCTGCCTTGTGCGCTCCGCTACTGTACGCGTGGGTGCTCAGAGACCAAGCGAAGCGACTCTCCGAGGCTTCGGCGGCACGCGAAGGCCGCGCGAAGTTCAGGGCCCTTCTGGACAGCATCGCTGAAATCGCCGTGATCGTGGACAGCGACGGGCGAATAACGGATATGAATAGGATGGCCGAAGCGGTCTTCGGCTACGAGCACACGGAGCTACTCAATCAGCCCATCGAGTACTTGATGCCGGAGCGCTTCCGGGAGGCGCACGTGGCTCAGCGCGAGAGCTACATGGCGAACCCGCGTCGGATGCCGTTGGGCAGCGGGCGCGAGCTATCAGCCTCAGCCCCATCGAATCGGGCGGCGACGCGCGTGTCTTGGCACTGGCCACCGACATCAGCCACCGGCACCGGATGGAACGAGAGCGGCAGGAGTCAAACGCTGCTGCTTGGACCGACGAGGCGGTACTTCTCACGGACCTGGCAGGGACCATCCAGTTCGTCAACCGAGCCTTCGAGCGCATGACCGGTTTCTCGTGTGAGGAAGCAATTGGCAAGAACCCGCGAATCCTGAAGAGCGGGCTGCAGGCGAAGGCGTTCTACGACCAGATGTGGGAGGCTCTGCGGGGTGGCCAAGTCTGGGAGTCGCGGT
>JBDHAS010000433.1:0-2596 GCA_039588015.1 Gemmatimonadota bacterium
CGTATCGACCGGAATGTACACTCGTGATGTCGCCATGACGCCGGACGGTACCGAGATGTTCTTCGGGGTTTCGGTCGGCGGTCTTACCGTGATCATGCAGACGAAGGTAGAAGACGGCCGCTGGACGAGGCCGGAGGTGGCACCGTTCTCGGCGAATCCGGACTACATGAGTCTCGAGCCGTTCGTCAGCCCGGACGGGCGGAAGTTGTACTTCCTCTCCAACCGTCCTCGCGACGGTGGCGTCATGAGCCCGGAGAGCATCGGCGCCTGGGTGAACCAGGACATCTGGGTGGTGGACAGAACCGCTGATGGTTGGGGTGAACCGTACAACCTAGGGCCGCCGGTGAACTCGGCCGACGAGGAGTATTTTCCGTCCGTGACGCGCGACGGGACGATCTACTTCACGCGCACGCCCAGTGGTACACGCGAGAGCTACATCTATAGGTCGCGGCTGGTCGATGGGCAGTACACCGAGCCGAAGCGACTCGGGCCGGAGGTGAACTCGACGGCCTCGCAGTTCAACGCGTTCGTGGCGCCAGACGAAAGCTATCTGATCCTCAGCGTGTTCGGTCGCGAAGACAGCATGGGCAGCATGGACTACTACATCGTCTTCCGAAGCGAGGACGATGAGTGGAGTCGGCCCATTAACTTGGGCGAAGAAGTCAACACGGCACGCGGCGGCGAGTTCTCGCCGTATGTGTCGCCGGATGGGAAGTACTTCTTCTTCATGTCGACGCGCTCGAGACCCGCGGAAAGTATGCCCGAGCAATTGTCGCTTGACTTTCTTCAGGAAGTGTTCGATGGGCCGCAGAACGGTAACTCGGACATCTACTGGATAGAGGCGGGGTTCATCGAGGATCTGAGGCGCGCCGCGGCGGAGGAATCAACCGAGTAAGGGACGGAGCACCGGCTGGCTTTGCAGCCTCGGCCGGCGACGGACAACGGTTTCCTGGCCGGCTGCGTCCAAAATACAGCGGGAGTCGATCGCTGTTAGCTGATCGTGCAATCCAATTCCGAGTGAGGGCAGCCTTGAAGGCGGGTTGGGCCTGGCTTCGCGGGAGATCCAAGGCCGCGATCGTCTTGGTGACGTTGGCGATTGTCGCCACAGTGGGGTCGGCGCTGGTCGTATTCGAGGCGGTCACCGTGGCGCGACTGGACGGCCCTGCCGGCCAGCAGCCTACCCGCGTGTATGCTCGTCCCTACGTCCTCTTTGTCGGGATGCCGGTGGACCGCGAGTACTTCGAAGCCTACCTGGACCGGCTCGGCTACGCTTCCGTACGCAGTAGCGATGTAGGCCCCGGAGAATACTGGCTAGGGTCGCGTGCTCTCGTAATCGGGCGAAGGCATTTTCGCCACCACGAGCGACTCAGCCGCGGCGGCAGGTTGGTCGTGCGGCTCGGTCGGGGCGGCCGGATCTCGCGGCTCGAAGATGCGGACGGGCAAGAGTTGGCCCACGTCGCCCTCGAGCCGGAACTGATCGGTAGTCTCGCGGGCCATTCTGACAAGGACCGCGTTCCCGTCTTCCTCTCTGACGTTCCGTCGCACCTCGTAGACGCCATTCTAACCATCGAGGACCAGAGGTTCTTCGATCACAAGGGACTCGACCTGAAGCGGATCGCAGCCGCGATGCTCGCCAACGTGCGGGCCGGCCGGGTCGTGCAGGGCGCCAGCACGCTCACACAGCAGCTCGCGAAGAACCTGTACCTGAGTCCGCGCCGCACGCTGATACGGAAGGTGCGCGAGGCGTCAATAGCCCTGGTCTTGGAGTCCAGACATAGCAAGGAGGAGATCTTCGAGGCCTACCTTAACGAGGTGTATCTCGGTCAGAACGGCGGCTTGGCTATCCACGGTGTGGGCCGAGCCGCGCAGCACTACTTCGGCAAGGACGTCAGTCGCCTCGACCTGGCCGAGTCCGCGCTGCTGGCGGCCCTCATTCGGGGACCCAGCCTATACTCTCCACACCGCCGGCCGGATGCAGCCAAAGTCCGCCGCGACCTCGTACTGAATCGGATGTTGGCGCGCGGCGTGATCGCCGAGGACGCGTACGAACGGGCGCTGGAGAAGCCGATCGTGATTAGAGGCCCTCAACGACCGGCACGCAGCGCTCGCTACTTCTTTGACTTCCTTCAGAGCCGGTTGCGGTTAGAGCGCGCGGGGGATGTAGAGCCTACCGCCGGATTGGCTGTGTTCACATCGCTGGATATGCGATTGCAGCAGCAAGCCGAAGAGGCGGTGCACGCAGGGTTCGCGCAACTGGAGTCACAATACCCGCAGCTGGTTCGGGATGACGCGGTACTTCAGGCAGCGTTGGTGGCGCTCGATCCGCGAAGCGGCGATATCCTGGCGTTCGTTGGAGGCCGGAACTACGGAGAATCGCAGTTCAACCGGGCGTCGAGCGCGCGCAGGCAGCCGGGAAGCGCTTTCAAGCCCATCGTGGCCCTCGCGGCGCTTTCGGCTCGCGGCTGGGGAGTGTCCGAAGAAAAGCGGCCGTTCACGTTGGCGTCGGTCCTCGAAGACGAGAGATTGGTGGTCACGACGCCGGCGGGCCCGTGGGAGCCGGTCAACTACGATCGAAGCTTCCGGGGACGGGTGACCG
>JBDHAS010000434.1:0-3612 GCA_039588015.1 Gemmatimonadota bacterium
AGCTTCGGCCTCGAGGCCGAACTAGCCGAGGTACCGAAGCTCAAACGATCGCAGCTTCTCAGCGTCCAGGTCATCGTTCCCCACGATCGTCACCGGCACGCCGGAGAGAGGCATGTTGAAGAAGTTCTCACGCAGGCTGGGGTTGCGAAAGCCGAATCCCGCCGACGCGCGAAGGTACTGATCTGTAGTGAACTCCCACACCGCCGCGACTCGCGGTGAGAGGTTGAGGCCGGACGTCGAGTACCAGTCGACCCGCAGGCCGGCCGTCACGTAGAGGTCCCCGAGCGTGATCTCGTCCTGAACGAAGCCCCACACAAGATCCGTACTGTGGCGGCCGTTCGACACGTCCAGGTCGTGTGTCGTGAACGTTGAGTAGCTGTAGCCGGCTCCGACTGTGACGTTGTGGTCTTTCCACGCAGAAGACTCATCGCCGCCAAAGGAGTACTGGACATCGATATCGACCGTGTCCAGATCGACCTCGAACGGCTGATAAATGCGGTTTGGATTGGAGGTGGCGTCAAAGCCCGCCCAGACAGCTTGCGCCTTGAGATCTCCCAGTGTGTACTTGGCCTGGACGAACAAGTCCTGCGTGTCGTTAGCGAGGTTGGCGGAGGGAATCGCTCCCGTGCTCGCGATGATGAGTTCCTGGTTCATCGTGGTAGCGCCAGCCGCCAGCTCGATCCGGTGATTGTCCTGGTCCTCCCCGAACTGCTTCTCGTACCCGAGGTTCACGAACACTTTGTCGCTGGAACCCTTATCACGCGGCTTGAATCGGCTAATGTTGTTCCATTCGAGCGTTGTCTTGAACCCGGCATTGTCCTCAGGAATCTGCTTGACATACATCAACGTGGCCAGGCTCGAACGGTAGTTGCCGGCACCGGCCGACAGGTGCAGGAGGTCGTTGTCGTTGTCGTAGTCCAGCGGAGACTTCGTGACAATGTTGACAAGGCCATGCATCGCGTTGGGGCCGTACAGGAAGGAGCCTGGTCCCCGGATGACCTCGATCCGGTCGATCTCGTCCACGCTGACGGGCAGCGCATCCCAGAGCACGTTGCCGAAGAAATCGTTGTACACCTGGCGTCCGTCGATCAGACCCAGCATTCCCTGGGCGGTCGAGGCGGAATCGTTGTAGCCGCGCGCCGCCACGTTCGATTCAGTTGAAGTGGTTCTCAGCACTTCGAGACCGGGAACCATCCTGAGCACATCGCTGACTGCCGGGGGTGACAACGTCGGTGTCAGGTGGAGGCAAGAAAGGGGGCGGCCGGCGGGGCCGCGACGCGATCTGCTCCCCGGGCTCGTCCCGCTCCTCCAGCTCCTTTCGGGGCGGTGTCTCCTGGTCCTCGTCGGCGCACGCGGGATGTACCCACGGGCCGAGCGCTCCCGCGAGAACAAGCAAAGGTATGACGGAGGCGCACCTCACTCGCACTTGCCCTCTATCCCTTTCTGCGCGATCTCCAACATGTCCTTTTGAATCGAATCACTGGTATGAGCATCGATGCCATTCACCACCTGGACAAAATCCTCAACGGCGTCGTCTCCGTTGCGGCACTTCGCCCTGCCGCGCAAGAAATAGCCCTCTACAAATTCGCTGAGATCCAGTGCCTTGTCGCAATCGCGGATGCATGCTTTGTAGTCTGCCCTGATCCAATGTCCCCTCGCACGCGCGTAATACGTATGGCTTTGGCGGTTCTTGATCGCATCGGTGTCCACGGCCTGCCGGTTGCCACCGAAAGCTACGATGATGCCGTCTTCCGTGAACTGCGCCTCCAAGGCCGCGGTCGCCCACTCGATTGTCCGCGTGGAGTTCTCCAACTTGAGTTGAACTGCGGCTATGTGGTAGCAGGCAGTCGCCGAATCGAGCTCCAGCTTGCTGACGGCGTCCTCCAGGTCCCGGCGGATATCCCCGAGAGAAAAAGCGTGAGCCTCGCCCAACCACAGCAGTACGTGTCGGTAGATGCCCCGCAAGTAGAGCGCGCGTTTGCTGTTGCCATCCAGGACGATCGCGCGAGCGACGTCAGCCAGGGCTTCCCGGATTCCTGACGGGTTGTCGGGTGCCTCGGCGAACCCGGCCAGCGACCGCCACAGCAGTACTTCTCCGGTCTCCGCTAGACGTTCGGCGTCACTGGAAGCATCGGCGTATTTTCCGAGCCGCATGTTCAGGATGGCGCGTCGCAGCCGAAGCTCGTCGCGTTCCTCGACATCGAGCGCTGCGTCGAGGAGGTCCTTCTCCACGCCCCAGGCGCGCTCCAGCCGCTTGAGTGTCTGCCGGGCGTAGCCGAGTTTCCCCTGCTGGAGCAGCCCGCGGAACCGCTCGAATTCCTCCTCCCATCTTGTTCGATCTTCCTCCTGCTTCTCCAGCGTCGTCACCAGCTCCCCGGCGGCGGCGATCTCCAGATCGAGACCCACGACGTCCAGCCCCTTCAACTTCACGAGCGCGATGGTCGCCTCGTCGAGGAGACGTCTCTTACACCGGTCGGTGATCAGTCCGCATAGGCTGAGCCCCTCTCGGCGGGCACTTGCCCTTTCGCACTCGCGTGAGAGTGCGTCCAGGTGCTCCCGCGCCGCGTCCACGAACTCCGGAAACTCCCACGACAGAATGTCGTCATCGAGTTCATCGTGAAGTAGACGCGCCTGATCGAGGTGACTGTCGAGATCAGCAGGCGACGTCAGATACATGTCCAGCCACTGCCGCGACTCTCTGAGCTGCTGCAATTCCCGATCGGCCATTGAGCTTGGCAGCTCGCTGCGCATTTGCTCATACGTCCCGATTTGCCGGCTGAGCCCCTCCGGCCAAGCCGTTGTGAACGCGTCGAGGCCGTCGTCGAAGCTCGTGGTCTGCAAACGGCGCAGGTCGTACATGCGCCCGACCGACTTGGTCAAGGGATCGTCGCGATTTATCTGCTTCATGCGCTGCCGGATCTCGTCGAGCTGACCCGGGGTCATCGCGGGCCTGGCCTTCTCCCACCACGTCCGCAAGTCTGCCTGCATATTCAACTCCGCCGATCGGCCCTCGAAGAGTTTCAGGTAGCGATTCTGCGGATCGAACTCCTTGAGAAGGTCGCGGGTTGCCCTGATGCGTTCTATGAAGGATTCGCTGGAAGTTTCCCGCGGGGCGTCAAGTTGAGCCTGAGCGTCGACTTCCGCCGTAGCGATGAGCTGGGCTACGAGGTCCGCTGCACGTGTGATGGCAGGTGTGAAGAGGCGGGTCTCCAGTCTCATCTCATTCAGCTGTCTGATGCCCTCCCCGGCCGCGCTCAATTCACCGCGCGCGAGGTGACCTCTCGCGTCGTTGTCCAATTGCTCAGCTCTTGTTTCAAGACCTTGCGCCGTGTGGTAGAGTCCGCGGGCTCTGTCGCAGCTCTCCTGGTTCTCGTCGAGCCAGCAGATATTGATGACGATGGTGTTCGCCCCCTCGAACTCACCATTGCGCAAGGCGTCGTCGAGGTTCCGAATGTCCCCGGCCAGCAGGTCAAACGTGAGCCGTCTGAGCTGCAGTCCAGGCTCGACTAAACGCTCGTCTTCTACACCCCATTCGCCTTCGAGCTCACGAAAAAGAGCCCGAGCCTCACCGATTTCCTGCCTCGAAATGTGGCCCTCAAACCGCTCCAGCTT
>JBDHAS010000435.1:0-2815 GCA_039588015.1 Gemmatimonadota bacterium
GACGGCCACAAGGAGAAGCTGACGAGCGAAGATGTCCGACCGAGGTACCGCGGCATCGATCTCGATCCCCAGGCGATCATCCTGGCGGCCGAGATAAACGCGCCACCGGGAGACACGAGGCGGATCGAGCGCGAACACCGTGAACGTCAGGATGCCAAGCTCGAAGCGCAGGTCTATGACCAGCCGACGTGCGGGTCGACTTGGAAGAACCCGGCGCCGCCCGCTCCTTCGGCTTGGGAGCTGATCGACCGCGTCGGGATGCGCGGCGCGCGACGGGGAGACGCACAGATATCGCCGAAGCATGCGAACTTCATCGTCAACCTTGGCCGAGAACTTCATCGTCAACCTTGGCCGAGCGCGCGCTCAGGACGTAGTCGAGCTCATGCTCGAGACACGTCGTCGCGTCCTCGAAGAGACCGGTATCGCCCTGGAGCCGGAAATCCAGTTCTGGGGCTTCAAAGAAGACGTGCTTCGTGAATTGGGGGCCGCGACATGAAAGGCCGGAGCGCGCTGCCACGAGTCGCCTTCCTTCTCGGGCTCGCGGTGGTAGCGGGCATCCTGGCCGCTGCTGTTTGGGGGCAGGATCTCCTGGCCAAGCTCGACTACTTCAACGTTCGCCGCGTCGAGGTCGTAGGCACACGCTGGGTGGCGCCGGACTCGTTGTTGGGTCTGGCCGGGATCAAGAGCGATCGATCCGTTTGGGAAGATTTCTCCGCGGCGGAGGCACGGCTGGCCGGGCATCCGATGATCGAGGAGGCGCAGATACGACGTTCGGGGTTGCACGCGCTGCGATTCGTGGTTCGTGAGGTCGAGCCGGTGGCGCTCGTCGGCGTCCCGGAGCTTCGTGCCGTGCGCGACGACGGTTCGCTCCTCCCTCTCGACCCGAGGCGCGGCTCGGTCGACCTCCCTTTGCTCACGAGCGAAGCCGCTCTTACCGAGGACTCGACGAGGTTGGCCGAGGGACCGGCTCTCGCTGCGGTGAAGATCTTTGCCGGACTCCACGCCTTGGATCCGGGTCTGACCGCAGTTGTGTCGGACTTCGAGATCGAGGGAAGTGCGGGCCTCGGCATGAACTTGGTGATGTCGCAACCCGCGCGCCGCATTGCGCTCCCGGCCGCAATCGATGAACGGCTCTTAAGACGAGTCCGAGCCACATTGGCGGATCTCAGAAGCCGCGGTATCGAGGCAGCCCTGATCGATGCGCGTTACGCGGATCAAATCGTGGTTTGGAGAGAACAGGTATGATCTCGACATCGTATCTAGTTGGCGCGCTCGACATCGGATCGACCAAGACGTGCGCGGTCCTCGGCGAGCTGGCCCTTGACGCGGATCACTCCCCGCAGGTGAAGGTGCTCGGCGTAGGGCAGGTGAAACCCAACGGGATTCGGCGTGACGCGGTGAGCAACCTCGAGGAGACCACGGAGGAGATACGCCAGGCGCTGAAGCAGGCCGAGCTGATGGCAGGCGTTCAGCCGCGCGGCCTTTACGTCGGCATCTCGGCCGAGTACGTGCAGACCAGCACCTCCAACGGGATCGTCGCCATCGGTGAAGACGAGATCGGAGACGAGGATGTCGAGCGCGTTCACGAGGTCGCTCGTGCGGTGGTGGTTCCGCCCGACCGCGAATTACTTCACGTGATTCCCCAGGACTATTCGGTCGACCACCGCGGCGGCATCCAGCGGCCGGTAGGCATGCTCGGTACGCGTCTCGAGGCCGAGGTCTTCATAGTCTTAGCCGCCGGGGCGGCGGCCCGGAATCTCCGCAAGGCGGTATCGCGCGCCGGCTACGAGGTCGCCCAGCTGGTGCTGAATCCGCTGGCCGCGGGCCTGAGCGTGCTCACGCCGGAGGAACGCGAGGTCGGTAGCGCCGTCGTGGCGATCGGCGGGCGGAACACCGAGGTCGCGATCTTCCATGAGGGGCGTATCCGGCACGTCAGCGTCGTCCCCTGCGGCGGGGTCAGCTTCACGAACGACATAGTCAAAGGCCTGGGGATACCGTATTCGGAAGCCGAACGGGTCAAAGAGAACCATGGTGTGGCGTCGACCCGATTCGTCGATCCACAGCAGACCATCGAAATCCCCGGTCCCGCGCCGGGCTCGCAAAAGCACATGCCGAAGGAATTGCTCGCCCACATCATCGAGCAGCGCATGGACGAGGTGCTCGGCATGGTCTATCAAGAGATCGAGCGTGCCGGGTACGGTAATCGACTCGGCGGTGGCATCGTGCTCACGGGCGGAGGCGCGAGTATCGACGCCACTCTCGACGTGGCGCAATCCATCTTCACGATGCCGGTCCGTTCCGGTGCACCCGGCGAAGGCCTGAACGGCCTGGCGGACTCGATCCGACGCCCGAAGTTTGCGACCGCCGCGGGCCTGATGATGTTCGGAGTCGAGCGCATACGTGAAGATTTGGGCAATGGACGGAGGCCGACGCTGAAGGCGTTGGCGAAGTTTGGCGGCTGGCTAAAAGAGTTTTTCTAGTGCGGGTTCTGAATATCGAATATCGAATGTTGAATGTAGATGTGTGGGTATGGTCATTGGCTATCGTTAGTCACGCGTGAACGGGAGGGGATGGAGATGATTCGTTTTGAACTAGCGGACCCGCGTCGGATAGGCGCCATGATGCGTGTCATCGGAATTGGCGGTGGCGGCAACAACGCCGTGAATCGGATGATCGAGGAGGATCTTCCCGGCGTCGAGTTCGCCGCCGTGAACACCGACAGCCAGGTTCTGGACAACTGTCGAGCCAGGTTGAAGATCCAAATAGGTAAGAAGCTGACGCGCGGGCTCGGCGCCGGAGCGCGCCCGGAGATCGG
>JBDHAS010000436.1:0-2787 GCA_039588015.1 Gemmatimonadota bacterium
AGATCGGGCGGCACGAGGTGAACATTTTGATGTTGGCGATTGCCACCCGGCGCTTTCGCCTTCCTGTTGTGGACGGTTCTCGACAAGGCCGGGACCAGTAACCAGGGGGAGCGCATCGCGCTGCTGCGGCGCTATCTCGCGCTTTTTGGTTCGGGCTCGATCGCCTGGCTGCTCGCTGATCGCGAGTTCATCGGCAGCAGGTGGATAGAGTTTCTGTTGGAGAACACCATCTTGTTCGCCATCCGTGTGAAGGAAAACAGCAAGATTCGTCTCGACGACGGGCGTCGCTATCAGCTCAACACTCTGCTCCGCAAGCCGGCTGGGTTCAAGCTCCTGCAAAGCCGGCCGGCGCGTCTCGAGGCCATGGACGAGAGCTTGGGCACCCCGCTGCGCTTCGCCGCCAAACGGCTCGGCGACGGTGAGCTCTTGATCGTCGCCAGCAACGGCCCCGCCAAGAAGGCCCCTCAGAAAGGAGGATGCGCAACGCACCAGGTTGCAACGTGCAGTGAACGTAGAGGTAGCCTCGTCACACGTAAATCCGGTGGCCGAGACGGTCGATCACGTGCGAAGGCAGCAAGAGCCGTTCGAAACGAGTCCGAGGAGGCGGCTCTCACCGGCGGGGTATCAGCGGCGACATGGTGCGAGGGATGATGTGTCAACTGGAGAACCCCTCGTCGCCCGGCGAAGAAAGCTCGTCGAGGAGGCGCGTCCTATAACCGTGAGTGGGAAGTGGAGGCGTAGGCGGCAGGGTGACGGATCGGGTTGTAGTACTGAAGATCGGCGTGCAACACAACGCGCCAGGAGGGAAGGGCCCGGACCGGTGAGTACTCCGTGGTGCGAGGTGAGGCAGGGGTGAGATGACAAAGACACCCATTACTCTGCAGGATCTGAGGCGACGGATGTATCGAAAGGCGAAGTCTGAAAAGACGCATCGCTTCTGGGGGATATTCGTTCACGTATGCCGGACGGATACTCTGATGGAGGCCTATCGTATCGCCAAGAGGAATGACGGTGCCCCTGGCATCGACGGCCAAACCTTCGCCGATATCGAGTCGGCGGGGCTGGCCGAATTCCTTGCGTCGCTACGCCAAGAGCTCCTCTCAGGCAGGTACAAACCACAGCCGAACCGCCGGGTCGATATCCCGAAAGAGAAAGACAAGGTCCGCACGCTTCAGATCCCCTGCATCCGCGATCGCGTCGTGCAGGGTGCCCTGAGGCTCATTCTCGAAGCCATCTTCGAGGCGGATTTCTGTTCGAACTCCTACGGCTTTCGACCGAAGCGGTCGCCTCACCGCGCTCTGGCGGAAGTCAGGCGTAGTGTGCTGCGGCGAATGTTCATTGTGATTGATGTCGATTTGTCTCGCTACTTTGACAACCTTCGACACTCGGTCCTTCTGGACAAAATTGCAGAACGGGTTCAGGACCCACGGGTCATGCACCTCGTCAAGCAGATCATCAAGGTGGGTGGGCAGCTCGGTGTTCCTCAGGGAGGACCGCTCAGCCCGCTGGCGGCGAACATCTACTTGAACGATGTGGACTGGGCCTTCGACGCGATCCGCCGTAAGACGGCACAGGGGGGCTACGAGGCGGTGAACTATCACCGGTTTGCCGACGATATCGTCATCACCGTGAGTGCCCACCCGACAAAACGTGGGTGGGCCGAGCGTGCCCTGCAACGACTCCAAGAGCAGCTGGCACCCCTGGGGGTGAAGTTGAACGAGGAGAAGACGAAGCTGGTCAACACGCTCGACGGTGAGGCCTTCGGCTTCCTTGGGTTTGACCTGCGCCGCGTGCGAAAGCGCAACGGCGATGGACACTACATCTTGATGACCCCGAGAAAGAAGGCCCGACTCGCCATCAAGGCGACGATCCGCGACATCATCCGGCGTGGGGGCGCAACCCCGGCCCCGGTGCTCGTCGCGCGTATCAACGCTGCGCTCGCGGGGTGGGTCAACTATTTTCGGGTGGGCAATGCCAGTCGTGCCTTCAGCGAAGTGCGCGACGACCTCGAGATGAAGGTCCGGAGCCTGCTTACGCGACGCAAGCAGCGGCGTAAGCGCAGTGTCGGGTGGCGGCGGTGGAGTAACGAGTACCTCTACGATGTTCTCGGGCTGTACTGGGGCTGGAACCTCCGCCCTCTCCCGAGTGCGGAGGCCTTCTCGTGAAAGCGGCCGCCAATGACGACAGGACCCATAACCCTTTCGACGAAACCCACTGGGTGAGCCGCTTGAGGGAAAACCTCACGAGTGGTTCTTATGGGGAGGGGCTGGAAACGGGCCGAGCCTGGACTCAGGTACCGCGCCAGTCCTTTACCCGACAGACGCTCTTCGCCGACCTCAAGTCCAGAGGCTTCAATCTCGAAGACACCCATCTCCTCCCTCCAGAGCGCATCGCCAAGCTCTTGGCTGTTCTGGCCATCGCCTTCGCTTTTGCCCATGCGACCGGACAATGGCGCGCCAAGTTCCGAGAGATCGTCATCAGGGCGCATACCCGCAGGGCGCAATCAATCTTCCGCTATGGCTACGATCTCTTGCGGCAAATCCTGCTCCTCGACCAGCCCCGCGCAATTCGACTCTGGCGAAGCTTCCTGGCCGGAAAATCACCCAAATTCGCGCCCCAACAGCAAACCCCCTATCCAAAAACATCATGAAAGAGTCGTGTACTATGCGAAGCGGGTAGCGATACGGCGGAAATGCTTGATCTTGTTGAACAAGCGCTCGATCCGATTGCGCTCTTTGTAGAGCGTCTTGGAAAAGCAGTGCCGGTCCTTGCGGTTCGACTTGTCGG
>JBDHAS010000437.1:0-2560 GCA_039588015.1 Gemmatimonadota bacterium
GGCTGTTTCCGTTCGAGTTCATCATCCCGACACACCAGGGCAGGGCTGCCGAGCGGATACTGTTCTCGGTAATGTGCGGGCCGGGGGATATCGTGCCCAACAACACGCATTTCGACACAACGCGTGCCAACATCGAGTACTGCGGGGCAGAGGCGCTGGACTTGCCGTGCGCCGAGTCGCGCGATCTGGCAGCACATCATCCCTTCAAGGGGAACATGGATGTCGGCGCGCTCGAGGATGTGCTCGGCCGCGAGGACGGAATAAGCGTGCCGCTCGTGATGTTGACTATCACGAACAATTCGGGCGGCGGTCAACCGGTGTCGATGGCCAACGTTCGGGCGGTAGCGGAGGTGTGTCGTCGCTTCTCGGTACCCCTCTATATCGATGCCTGCCGGTTCGCGGAGAACGCGTACTTCATCAAGTTGCGCGAGCCGGGGTACTCGGACAGGTCGGTCCCCGACATCGCGCGTGAGCTCATGTCCTATGCCGATGGCTGTACCATGTCGGCGAAGAAAGACGGGCTCGCGAACATAGGCGGGTTCTTGGCGACGAACGACGGCGAGTTGGCGCGCCAGGAGAAGGACCTTCTCATCTTGACGGAAGGGTATCCCACATACGGCGGGCTGGCAGGACGGGACCTCGAGGCCATTGCATCGGGCCTGGAGGAGGTGGTCCACGAGGATTATCTGCAGTATCGAATCGTGTCCACGGAGTACTTGGGGAAGCATATCTCGCAGGAGGGCGTACCGATCGTTCAGCCGCCGGGTGGTCACGCCATCTATGTAGACGCGCGGCGGTTTCTTCCGCACATTGAGGCGCTCCAATATCCGGGTATCGCCCTGGCGGTCGAATTCTATCTAGAAGGCGGTATCCGCGGCGTCGAGATCGGCAGCGTTATGTTCGGACACGTGGATCGGGAGACCGGCGAGGAAGAGCCGGCGGCACAGGAACTGTTGCGGCTGGCGATACCGCGCCGGGTGTATACTCAGAGCCATGTGGACTACGTTGTAGAGGCGATTCTCGAGGTGTGGAATCGTCGCGACGAGATCGGCGGCTACCGAATCACATACCAGGCGCCGTTCCTGCGCCATTTCACGGCCCGGTTCGAGCCGTTGGCGCGTGAATAAGGGAACCCCGGTCCGGGTAAGCTATCGTGAAGGCCAAGAACGCGCGAAGCCGTCAGCTACGCGCTGCCTGAGAAGAGCAGGAGGTCGCTTTTGAACACGTCCGCTATTGTCGCCATGGTCCTCACCTGCGGTTTTGTGTGGGGCGGCTTCCTGTTGCTACTGAATCGTGCAATCCGGAAAGAGAGACAGAAAGCGAAAGAAGGACAGGCCTGATCGGCTCGGCGCAGCGCAGCGTTCCTCCGCGTGGCTGCCCTGGCGCCCGGCGGTTTCGTGGCCGGTTATTTTCTGGGTCGGGTGCTGGGACGGCATAAACAGCCTGACCGGTAGCCTGGTGGCGGCCATCTCCGATTAGTGAGGGTGGTAAGTACCAACCTGCAGCTGGAGGTACCAAAATGGCGGATCCAATCATTCCTCGGGAGTTTCGCGGCTTTTCAGGGCGGTCACTGACCCGGTCGCTGGCAATGGTACCGGTTGCTGTGCTATTGCTGATCGTGTTCACGTTTCCGTTCTCGTGCACCACGGTCACCGACTACGAGGTGGCGGTCCTCAAGAATCCGATCACGGGCAACGTGGCGGACGAGTCTAACGGACAGGGCCTGTATTTCTCTGCTCCGGCCTTGTTCTGGAGGCAGTACTCGGTCTACGAGACGCGAGAGATCCAGTGGCCGTCGGGCGCGCAGAGCGAGGCAGCCTCGGCCCTGACGTCGGATCAGCTGACGATCACCGTGGACGCCTCCTACCGGTATCGGGTAATGCCGGACAAGGTCGTGGATCTATTCCTTGTTGTTGGTGACATGCGGGCTGTCAACAACTACGTGTACACGACCTACCGCACCGCTTTGCGAGATGCGATCGCGGAGCTCACCGGCACCGAAATCCTGTCCACGGAGCGCTTGACAATCGCTACTCGGGTCGAAGAACTGATGGACGAAGAGTTGAGCCCGAAGGGCATCCAGGTGGTGCGGTTTTTCGTGCGCGAGATCCAGCCCCCTCCGGCGGTACGGCAAGCGATCGAGTTGAAGCTTCAGCGTGAGCAGGAAGTCCAGGCGCAGGTGTATCAGACTGACATCGTGAGAGAACAGGCGGAGCAGAAGCGCCAGGAGGCTCTGGGTATCCGCGATGCCCAGAACATCATCGGCGAAAGCCTGACGGCCGCCTACCTGTCGTATTTCTACATGCAGACGTTGCAGCAGGTCGGTCAGAAGGAAGGCAATGTGATCATCGCTCCCACCGAGGGAGGGAACCTCCTGTTTAACGTGCCGACGAGCATACGCCGGCGCACGGAATAAGATCCTTGCGTTTGGGCGCTCCGTGCTGAATGATAGTATGGGGCGCCCGAACGTTTGCAGGAGGCGATACCATGAGCGCGCGGTTCGTAAGGTCGGCTCTGTCGGCGACCGCGGTTCTGTGCGCGGCCCTCGCGTGTAGCGGCA
>JBDHAS010000438.1:0-2745 GCA_039588015.1 Gemmatimonadota bacterium
GTCCTCCGGGTAGCCCGCCTCGCGCAAGCGTTGCCGCACCTCCTCCTGGCTGATGCCGTAAGTCTGCAGGAGGCCTTGCAGCTGCTCCGGCGTCATCCGTCCGCTTTGGACTTCCTCCTGTAATTGCTGGATGATCGCCGCCGTGTCCCGGACCTGGGCGGTGGCCGGGAGCGCCAGGGCACAGAGAGCGCCCGCCAGTAAGATTACCCTTGAAGACATGCCTGAGTTGTGTGGATTAAACAGATCGATCAACTGCCGCCAGTTCCGAAGACGGGACGGGGGAGTCTCGGACTGCGATCACGTAAGTGTATGCATTAGCTGCGGATATGGCAAGAGCAGCGTCGGCGCACCATTCGCTGGGCGCTTGTGCACCGACGCCTTCGCCGGCAGATTGCCCCGGCAGCCTCTAACAGGAGAGACGATGAACGATCGCGGCATGGACTACCGCAGCGCCGGAGTGGACGACGTAGGCGAGGAGAGCGGACTGAAAGGGCTGGCGGAGCGCGTTCGGCGGACCTTCTCCTTCGCCGGCGGCCCGGGCGAGCCGGGCGCCGTCCGTCTCGACCTGGGCTACTACGCCAACGTGATCGAGATCGCTCCCAACCTTGGAATGGCGATATCGACCGATGGCGTCGGCACCAAGCTTCTCGTGGCAGAGATGCTGGAGGTGTACGATACGGTCGGCATCGACTGCATCGCCATGAACGTCAACGACATCCTGTGCGTGGGGGCCCGCCCGATCACGATGGTCGACTACATCGCCGTCGAGCGGGCCGACGATCACGTACTGACCGCGATTGCCGACGGGCTTTGCCGGGGCGCCGAGCAGGCAGGTATCTCCATCGCCGGCGGCGAGCTTGCCCAGGTCGCAGAGATGATCCGAGGTGTCCGGCCCGGATCCGGTTTCGACATCGTGGGGACCGCCGTCGGCCTCGTGCCTCTGGACCGAATCATCGTCGGCGCGGGCCTCTCAGATGGCGACCTCGTACTGGGCCTGGACTCGAGCGGCATCCACTCGAATGGACTGACGCTGGCCCGCAGGGCCCTGTTCGAGAGTGCCGGATACCGACCCGATCAGCATGTGGACGATCTGGGGCGCAGCGTCGGTGAGGAGTTGCTCGAGCCGACGCGGATCTACGTGCGCCCGGTGCTGGCGCTACTGGAGGCAGTCGACGCAGTCAAGGCACTAATCCACATCACCGGTGACGGCTTCCTCAACCTGCTCCGCGCCGAGTCGGACGTCGGCTTCGAGATCACCGACCTGCCCGAACCGCCGGTCATCTTCGAGCTGATCCGCGAGGCCGGTCGTGTGGATGAAGGCGAGATGTTCCGCGTCTTCAACATGGGAGTGGGGTTCGCCGTAGTTGTCGCCGAAGAGGTTGCCGACCGTGCCCTGGAGACTCTCCAAGCGGCCGGCGCACCCGACGCCCGTGTCATTGGCCGAGTGACGAGCACCGAGGCAGGCAGCGTTCGTATTCCCAGCCGCGGACTGGCAGGCAGGCGAAAGGAGGGTTTCGCGAGAGTTGGCTAACTGTCGCGGCGGCCGCCTCGGGTGACCAACGACTTGAGGTCCGCCTTGAAATCGGCCCAGCGGGAGGCAAACTCCTCGTAACGTTCCCTATCGGTTACCCGGGCCCGCTCCGCGAACTCACGGCCGAACGCGCCAAATACTCCCAGCACGCCACCCACGATGATCGCCAACACCACGTTCAAAACCGTCTTCGGGCTTGATTTCTCTTGGGGCGCTACGGCGCGGTCGATCACCGTGATCACCGGCGTATCGTTCACCTCTTGAATTCGCGCTTCCTCGAAGGACCGGCGGAGCGTCGTAAAGACCTCCTGCTCGATCGCCACCTGGCGCTGCAGCCGCTCGTACTGGAACGTCAGCTCCGGCGAGCCTTGGAACTGGCGGTTGCGCTCGAGGAATTGTTCCAGCTCCTCCTCCGCAGTGCGCAGCTCCCGCTCAGCAGCCCCGATCTGCCCCTCGACAAAGCGCCGGCGCTCCCGCGCATTCGACTGGCGCGTCTCCAAATTGAATCGATGAACGAGATCGATGCACAGGTTAGCGACAGCAGCGGATAGATCCGGGTAGCCGGTCTCGACGGATACGCTGACCACTCTGGTCTCAAGGTCCGCAACGACCGACGTTGCCTCCTCGAGTTTCTCGCGCCCCTCTTCCAGGCGTCGGGTCTGATTCTGGCCTCCGATGCCGAAGATATCCAACAGCGCGGCGCCATCACCGACGGCGTCGGACCGCGGGTCGGCGAAGACAGTAACGAGAACTTGATCCCGTAGCGTGCGGCTCTCGAGAACACCGACGTAGAATTCCGGCGAGTCCGTCCCGCCGACTCCCGGAACTGACACACCCAATTGCCCCATGAAGAGCGCCAGCCCGCTCGGCAGGTTGAACCCTTCCGACTCGGTCTCTGGTACGAACGTCGACACCGCCGTGTACTTCGGGTGCATAATGAACGAGATGAGTGCGGCCGCCAACGCCGCCAGCAGCGGCAGGGCGACCACGAGCCGCCAGCGCTTGAGCAGCAGCCAGCTCGAGCAGGCTGATCTCGTCGCTGGACTCGTCCGCCGCTGAACGCGTGTCTGTGCTTTGCTCTTGGGTCATCCTCGGCCAAACCTCCCGGTGGGAACCCCGCAGCCCGCCGAAAAGCTAGGACCCGGCCGGCGGTTTGCCAAGCATGGCGGCCGGAGGGCCTTGCACGAGGCGCTCCGAGATGCTACTCTGGTAAC
>JBDHAS010000439.1:0-2950 GCA_039588015.1 Gemmatimonadota bacterium
TTCTATCAGACCTTCGCAGGTCTCGGAGCGACCACGGAGAACGATCTGCTCGTTGGCTGCGACGTACCAGGCGTCGACCGTACCAAGTCTCAATGTGGGCTCGGCCGCGACGGGTTTTCCCGAAGTGGTATCGTCCCACACCTCGATCGTGGCTTCCGATGCGGCTGCGGTATCGCCTGCCGGCAGGTGCGGCAGCCATCCTTCGACGAGGTGGCTGATGTTGGGCTCGCACTCGAGGGTAAGTGCCCCATCCTCCAGTAGCTGACGGACTATCACGTAGCGTCTTCGGCCCCGTAGTCCGTGCGCGCGGCGAGTCGTGTCATTCCCGCCTGTGGTCGTTCTTCGCTAGGCGTCGCTAGGCCGTCGATCTCGACCCAAGCGTGGGCGGCGATCTGGTCAAGCGAAGCCTCGTCCTCCTCCACGCCGATGCACAGCCGTGCCGGCACGCCCAAGCGGCGAAGCGCCAAACACTCGGCCACGCTGCGGTAGAGACAGGTATTGCGCCACGTGTTCCCCGGCAGCTTCGCCCAGGACACGCAGCATCAAGCGCGTGAACGCGACCGACGCTTCCGCACCGCCGTCGCGCACGGCCTTTCCAGGCTTCGCTTCTGAATGGGCGAGAAGCCCCTGCAGATCATCTCGCAGACGGGCCGGGGCAACAGACGCGGCCCATGCGCCGACAAACACATCCCGCGGAGTCATTCGCAATTCAGGCCCATCTGGGTTCGAGGGCTCTTGAATATCGAATATCGAACGCCGAACGCCCAATATCGAAATGGTGCTCTTCGCTATTCAACATTCGATATTCTACATTCGATATTCGAAGCACGCTTTACCTACCGCCCGTTCCCGGGCACTCTACCTGCACAGCACGCACGGGCGCTGTCTCAGCCCTCGGCTTTCCTTCCTCCCACACGTCGGTGAACGCCAGCATCCAACCCTCGAGATCGGCTCCCTTCCGGGCCAGCGTCAACTGCAGGCCGGCCAGCGCTCCCGGGTGGCCGGCATGAATCGAGTCTCCGTCTGTACGCCAATAGTTGAAGGGATGGCTCAACGGCGTTCCCGACTCGTCAAAGCAGCGGGCGCTGAAGACCTCACCGTAAGTCTCCTGCATACTCGGCCAGCCTTCCAACGGCTCGTCGAGCAGTTGCAAGAAAGGAGGGAAATGCCATCCGGCACGCAGCTCCTCGGCCTCCGCACCGCTCGCGTCCGGCCATACCTGCAACCGATAGCACGCGACGGGCGACTCTGGTTGTTGGTCCACCTCTGGCCGCGACCTGCCGGTCGAGCAAGACAGCACGATCGCGAGAGGAAGCAGCAGCCACATCACTTTGTCGCCAGCCATATCCTCGTGTGACGATGGTTCTCCGGCGCTTAGGCGTCGGCCTCGCTCGCTTCGTGCAGCAGGTCCGCCTCGCACAGCCGCGCCAGCTGATCGTCCAGCGACCGCTCGGCATCCGCCCGCTCGACCTCGAAGCGCGCGCACAGCCCTTCGAGCAACTCGGCCCGGCTCATGCCCTGCTCGAGACCCTTCCAGATGAAGGCACCCGTGGAATTGAGGCGGAAATAACGCTTGGAACCTACGTGGAGTAGAACGGCTTCGTCGCTCAGGTGAGCCGTGAGCACGTCCTCAGAGATCACATACTTCATGGCGCCCGGCCCGCTCGACCGAGGTCCGGGGCCCTAGAAGACCGTGCTGCCGCCGCCGCCGGTGCCACCACCGCCGCCGATGGGATCGCCGGTCTGAAGCGTCAGCTCGGTGAGTGGTGGCAACTCCACCAGAGTGGGCGGCTCCCACGCGGCCCGCCGCACCTCGCCAGCGTCCTCATTGTGGTCGAGGTTCTTCTTGATCTTTGCGCTGCGGTCCATCAACCCTCCCCTTGAGCACGGTCCCGGCGGGTCGCTTCGCTAACGATTCTTTACACAAAAGCGGCCGCGAGTCAAGCTTTGCAGATTCCGCGGGCTCACTCGGACCGGCGACGCCCGAACGCTCGCAGGGCCCCCTTGATCTCCGTCTTGGCGGCGGTCCAGCGGCCTCTCAGTTCCTCGTAGACTTCCGCCTGGCGTCGTTCCGCCCCCTCGAAATACTCCAGCGTAAGGGCGATGCTGCCCCCGATCACGCCGCCGAGCAAAAACACGACGGCCACCGTCAGCCGTCGTCTCGGCCAGGACTTCTCGCGCGGCGCTACCGCCCGATCGATCACGGTCAGCACCGGAGTATCGTTCACTTCCTGGATGCGCGCGTCCTCGTAGGACCGCCGCAGAGTGATGAGCACCTCCTGCTTGATAGCAACCTGCCGCTGCAGCCGCTCGTACTCAAAATTCAAATGCGGCGAATCTCTGAACAGGCGGTTGCCTTCCAGAAACTTCTGTAGATCCGCTTCGGCGCTCCTAAGCTCCGCCTCCGCTTCCGTCACCCGTACCTCGATGAACTGCCGCTGCTTCTGCGCCGTGGACTGCCGGGTTTCCAGGTTGAATCGATTCAGCAGCTGCAGATAGTGGTTCGCGAGATCGGCAGAAAGAGCAGGGTACAGAGTCTGCGCCGACAGGTTCACCACGGTCGTCTCGTCGTTGTACTCCACCTCGACCACCCTCTCGAGCGCTTTACGTCCACGCTCCAGGCGTTCAGCCGGATCGGCGCCTTCGATCCCGAAGATGTCGAGAAGTGCGGCGCTGTCGTCGGGCGCCGCCGTTCGCGGGTCGGGCAGTCTGGAAAGCAGGACCTGATCGCGCAGCGTGCGGCTGGCTACGACGTCGGCGTAGAAGCGCGGCGAATTCGGACCACCTGTCACCGGCACCCCGAACTGCGAGGCCAGGCCGGCCAGGCCGCTGGGCAGGGCGACTCCGCTAGACTGGACCTCGGGGACGAAGACCGTGTGCGCCCGGTATCGGACCGGCAAGATCAGTACGATGACCGCCGCCAATACGGCAAGGCCTAGCGGCAACCCGA
>JBDHAS010000440.1:0-2499 GCA_039588015.1 Gemmatimonadota bacterium
AGGGTCCCCGGAGCAGCTCGGTCCGAGCCTGCGCCGGGGGCTTTTTCGCTGAGGCGACAGGATGGCAACGGACGCTTCTGACACAACCCGCTTTCGCTTTCCAATCTCGGGCACATCCGTTCAAGTGTCCGGTGAATTGACGATGCCTAGCGACGCACGGGCGCTCTATGTCATCGCGCACGGGGCAGGCGCCGGAATGAACCACCCGTTTCTGACAAACATGGCGGCGGCCCTGGCCTCGGCGGGCGTCGCCAGCTTCCGTTATCAGTTTCCGTACATGGAGGTGGGCCGCAAACGCCCAGACCCACCGCATCTGCTCGAGGCCGGCGTCCGGTCGGCGGTGGCGGCCGCCCGCGAGCGAAGCGGAGGGCTGCCGCTTGTGGCCGGAGGCAAATCAATGGGCGGGCGCATGACTTCGAGCGCGGCCGCGAAGGAGGCGTTGCCCGATGTGCGAGGCCTCATCTTTCTGGGATTCCCGCTCCATCCACCCGGGAAGCCCGGGATCACACGGGCGAGCCATCTAGAGAGCGTGGACCTGCCGATGTTGTTCTTGCAGGGAACCCGCGACGCGTTCGCCCAACCGCAACTCATGCTGCCCGTCTGCGACGGCCTGGGTTCCCGGGCAAGGCTGCATGTAGTGGAAGGCGGCGATCACTCGTTCAAGGTCCTCAAGCGCAGCGGTAGAACCGATACCGATGTCATGGAGGAGTTGGCGGGCGCGATCTCGGAATGGGTGGACGGTGTGCTGGGGGGCTCAGCCGTCTGACGGACTCCTTTCGGCACTCCCGGCCAACCTCTCTTCGGTTACCCTCAGAAGCTCACCGCGATCCCGGACGTCGAAATAGTAGGCCCACCCGTCTCGCTGCCTGAGGTAGACGCCGGGTCTGAACAGGCCGAGAGTCAGTGGCACGCATTTCCAGATGCGTCTGTTCGTCCACACGTCGGAAAATCTACGGACGGATAGCTCATCGACTTCCGCGAACGACAGCGCGGTCGAGCGAAACGAGAGCGACTTGATCAGCAGGCGATCGTCGAAGATCAATAGTTTTCGAGGAACCCGAGATAGCGCCAACACGAACAGAAATACTGAGAGTACCAACATGGCCGCGAAAGCGAGCCACTGGACTAAGAAAGACTCGAGTTGGAGGAGCAGAGCATCGGCGACGACCGTATAGCCATAGACCAGCAAGCGGCCTCCGACGGCGATCAGGAACAGGAGCACGAGAGCGCCGAGCCATAGGTAGGGCCGCGGCATGCGGAAGCGGGCGACGTAGCGAATTCGCGTCATGTCAACCGGAGAAGTGAGGATGCGACGAGCGGTCCGCACGCCCAGCCAGACGAGACCGATCACGAACAGCGCCAGAAGACCCTGGGTTATGGGATGAGGGTAGAACACGTTCAAGACCTGACGCTCCGGCACGAAGTGCTCCCGAACGAAGGCCTCTACGTCCTCCTTTTCGTAGGCCTCGAACGTTCCCGCCAGGTCTGGGAAGTCTCCGAAGACGCGCGAGTCATAGAAGTAGGACTGAACCCAATTCTCCAGGTCCTCGGCCGCGGTGTTGGACACGCGAAGCTGCTTGGTGACCGCCGCTCGGTCCGCTTCGAACTCCTCGCGTGGCAGCGCTCCTGTAATCAGCGCTTGGATCTCGTGTTCGACGACCGAGCGGGCGTACTCGAACTCGTCGTCGCGGATACCTCCGCTGATATACAGATAGGCCGCTTTTCCACGCTTGACGATTCCCACCCCGATCCCGTAGGTCGCTTTCCGCTCGCCAAAGCGTAGCTGGTCGTTCAGTCGTTTTCGAAGGAGTCGGCTGACGAAGACGAGCATCACCTGCTGGTCCGCCGCGAGGTCGTAGAACTTGTATCTGTCGCTGTACATCACGTTCGAACGATATGCCCAGAAGTAGCTGGCGCGGCGGCGCCCCGGATCGTGGAGCGCCGCAGCCGGCTCCGGTTCGGGCCTCGCCGACAGCGACGCGAACGATTGCTCGATCTTCTCGAGCGCGGAGCTACGGTCGATGTCTCCGACCACGGTCAATGTCATCCGAGACGGCACGTAGTATGTCCGGTAAAACCAGCGGAGGTCGTCAGAGGTGATGGCGTTGACGCTGGCATACGGGTAGTAATCGCGTGAGGCGACGGTCTCGATCCCGAATTCACGTTCCCAAAAGCCGGGCAAACGGAGGCTTGGCGGGTTCAGGTAATAAGCCCAGATCCAGTCGAACAGCTGACGCGGCCGTGCTCGTACCTCCAGGGCTACAGGTTCGCGCTGTCGCTCCACTACTTCTGGGTCCATGGCGTGCGGAGCCAGCACACGGTAGAGCCAGTCGATGGCGAAGATCGCGTGCTCTTTCCCGATCCGGACGAAATAGAACGTCCGGTCCCGCGTCACCGACGCGTTGTACACGCCTCCACGCTCTTCTATCTCGCGTTTGATCTCCTCCTCGCTGAGGCCCGGCTGGTCCGCGAACTGCATGTGCTCGGTGAAATGGGCCA
>JBDHAS010000441.1:0-3138 GCA_039588015.1 Gemmatimonadota bacterium
GCGGCCCCTCTATTTGGCCGTAGCCGAGTCTGGCTTCAGCTGCCGAGCCTGACCACGTTCTGCGCCGCGGGGCCCTTGTCGCCCTGGACGATGTCGAACTCCACGCGCTCACCTTCCGTCAGGGTCTTGAACCCTTCCGCCTGGATCGCTGTGTGGTGGACGAAGCAATCCTGCTGTCCGTCCTCGGGCGTAATGAAGCCAAAGCCCTTGCTGTCGTTGAACCACTTGACTGTCCCGGTAGTACGCATCTGCCGTGCTCCCTCTCTGTTCTTGTGGTCGGAGTCCGGCACTGCCGCACTTACCGACTACATTTTGCGCGGCCGGTGCGTCCGCTGTGGCTGCTCCCGTGAGAACACCAAAAAGGGGACCGGCGCGCAAACCAGGCCCCTAAACGGTGTCGCTGTTGTTCTCAGCGAAAATAAGATCGGGTCCCTGCCGGTCGGTGTCAATGCTCGCCTTCGCCGGCCCCGCCGGACTGTTCGGGGCGCTCCCGACTCGCGCAAGAGCAGCGCGAATGGTACCGTATCGGGTGCAAAGACTGATAATAAGACTAGCGCAGAGATCCTTGGCGGTAACAATGGTCAAAAACATGACTCGTGTGGTTGAGACTGTCGCGTTGTCGTTGGCGCTGGCGACGCCGCTATCGGCGCAGACGCAGGCTGCGGTAGACGTAGCCGCGCTGCAAGCGCGACTCGACTCGACCTTCCAGGCGATCTACAAGACCGGAAACTTCCCTGGGGCGACGGCGGCCGTCGTTCTGCCGGACGGAACGTCGCTGGCGCTGGCCGTTGGCTATTCCGATTCGACGCGCCGCGTCCCGATGCGAAGCGACGACCGGATGCTCCAGGGCAGCGTCGGCAAGACCTACTACGCCGCGGCGGCGATGCAGCTGGTGGCCGAAGGGCGGCTCGACCTCGATGCCGCCGTCTCGGACTATCTGGGCGACCGCTCGTGGTTCGACCGAGTGCCTAACGCTTCGAACATCACGGTCCGGAATCTCATGAACCACACCAGCGGCGTGATGCGCTACGAGTTCAAGCAGGAGTTCCTGGTCGACCTGAAGGCGGATCCGGACAAGCGCTGGGAGCCCGAAGAACTGGTGGCCTACATACTGGATGAACAGCCGCAGTTCGCCGCGGGGCAGGGATGGGAATACTCTGATACGAACTACATACTGCTGGGCCTGATCATCGAGTCGATCACGGGTCGGCGCCTCTATGACGAGGTGGAGAACCGCCTGCTGGAACCGCTGGGCCTGAACAATACCGTCCCCTCCGACGGACGCGTTATCCCTGGCCTGGTGCAGGGGTACGCGGGAGCCGGGAATCCGTTCCTCGGCAATGACGAGGTCCTGTTGCCGGACGGGCGCTTCGTCATCAACCCGCAGTTCGAGTGGGCCGGCGGGGGATATGCCTCCACGACCGAAGACCTGGCGCGGTGGGCGAAGGCGGTCTACGAGGGACGCGCGTTCGAGCCAGAGTTGCTGGCCGAAGTGCTGGATGGTGTCCCGGCCCGCCTGGGGCCGGGCAGCGCCTACGGGCTCGGCGTGATCGTTCACGAGACGCCTCTCGGGACCACGTACGGGCACAGCGGGTTCTTTCCGGGATACCTCACCGAGATGAGGTACTACCCGAAGCAGGAGATCGCCGTCGCGGTCCAGGTGAACACGAGCGTCCCGGCCTCGCTGGGGAGGCCACTAGGCGCCATCGCCGGCGAGTTGGCGAGCGTGGTGATCGAGCAGCCTACGCCGCAGCGGTAAGAACGTGCTTGCGAGCTTCGCGGGCAGGCTGTGATATCCGCTGAGGCCCGGATCCGCCGCCGGTGTTATCTTGCGGCTGATACGTCAAGCGTCAGGTTCCAAGGGGAAAGAGCAATCGATGAATCGATACGAGAGTAAGTGGTGGTCCGCCGAGTTGCCCGATGGTTGGATTATCGAGGAAGACCCTGTCTCCACCAGCTTCTATCAACCTGCCGGCGTCGGTGCCTTACAGGTGTCTGTGGTTCGCAAAGATTCGGGAGATGTTACCGAACCAGATCTGCAGGCCTTTCTCGCGGAACAGTACGGAGATGGAGAAGCGTTCGAGGCCGTCACGATCGGTGCGCTGGAAGGGGTGCAGCGTTCCTGGGTCGAGGATGATACGGCCTGGCACACGTGGTATCTACGCAGCGGGCCGTTCCTATTCTGTGTGACGTACAATTGTGGCCTCGAGGATGTCGAGTCCGAGTCCGAGGCCACCCTCGCGATATTGGGGAGCATCACCACGAAGCTCTGATGGTCATAGCTGAAGGAAGGAGCTGCGCAATAGTGGCGAGGACTGGTTGAAAGCGATTCCCGCGGTACGGCTGGCCGTCGTTTCGATCGTCCTGTTGGTCTCGTCTATATCGGGCCTGTTCGATTCGCTGGAGCTCATCAGCATTGCGGATACGGCCCTCCGCAAGCTCTTCGTCGTCGTACAACCACTCCACAGCGTATCCGGCATCATAGCGTTTATCGCCATAGTCGCGAAGTGGAGGTGGGCCGTCTGGGTTCTTGCAGTCTGGGCGGTCTCTGTGACGGCGACCGCCGGTTTGGCGGTCGTGGTGTGGGGTGGCGGAGGGTTGGGTCCAGCAGCCGCTGCCGGCGCGGGCACTGCCGCGGTGGCCGCTTTGGTGGTATGGGGCGGGCATCGGGCTGCCACGGCGCGCGGGCACTGCCGCGGTGGCCGCTTTGGTGGTATGGGGCGGGCATCGGGCTGCCACGGCCCGGCCTCGAAGCGATGCAGAGGCACGCTCGTCGTCATAGTCCGAAGCAGAATACTTCATCTGTACTGGGAGACCCTGTCCATGGCTCGTCTCGATTCAGATCGATTCCGTTCTCAGCGTAGTCTCCTCTCGAGCATGCTCTTTCCTTCGCTGCTCGTCATTGCAGGCTGCACGGCCGAGAGTTCGAGTGGAGGGGATATGTTTCGTGTGGCTGTCATCCGCTACCAGCACGAGACGTGCACCTTCTGCCCCGGCGGCGATACCGAGGTCGAGCACTGGACACAGATCCAGCCGCCGCTAGAGGGCGACGACGTACTGGAGTCGGGTGGATACATCATGGGCTTCGTGAACCAGGCCCGTGAATATGGAGACGTGGAGCCGGTCGGCATCACGTCG
>JBDHAS010000442.1:0-4376 GCA_039588015.1 Gemmatimonadota bacterium
GGAGCTGGGCGACTTCTTCTGGGCCGAGTTCGCGAGAGGATGGTGACCCTTTAGGGCTCTTGCCTGACGGGGATGTAGAGCCGCTGTCCCACCTCGAGCCGCTCGGGGCGAACGCTCGGGTTGGCCGAACGGATCGCGGAGAGGTCTGAGCCGTAGGCCATGGCAAGCCGGCTGAGGGTATCTCCGGACCTTATGGTGTGTTGGATCGAGCCGGCTCGCGCCTGCGCCTGGATCCGCGCATAATTTGCAGCGAACGTGTCGCCGCTTCGCGGCGGCAGGCGCACGTAATAGCGCTCGCCGGGAGGCGTAACGCCACGGATCAGTTGGGGGTTGAGCGCCTTGACATCGGCGACACTTACACCGGCGGCCTCGGCGATGACTTCCAGGCTAGTCGCGTCCGGCACTTGGCCCAGGTCATAGCTCAGAGGGGGAACTACCGCGACGCTGAGCCCGTACCTCTCCGGCTGCTTCGCGATCAGCGCGGCGGCGATGAATTTGGGAACGTAGTTCCGCGTCTCAGACGGAAAATATCCGCGACGCACGAGGGTCCAAAAGTCGCGACTGCCTGTTCGACGGATGGCGCGCCGCACACGGCTCGCACCACCGTTGTAGGCGGCCGCCGCCAAGTACCAAGAGCCGAACTCCTCGTAAAGGTCTTTCAGATAAGCGGCAGCTGCGTGCGTGGCCAGCACCGGGTCGCGCCGCTCGTCGACCCAGTAGGTGACGCGTAGGCCGTAGCGCCGAGCGGTGCTGGCGAGGAATTGCCAGAGTCCCACGGCGTGCGCCCTGCTGTACGCGTTGGGGTTGTAGCCGCTCTCGATCATCGAGAGATAAACCAGATCCTGCGGCAACCCGTGCTCGCGCAAGATCGCCCGCAACGTCTCCTCGTAGCGACCTGCTCGGGCGAGATGGATCTGGATGGTCCTGCGCCCGCGGCCCTGGTAATATGAGAGCCAGCGGTCGACCGCCCGATTGTATTCGATGGGAATATCCCAGACCGGTCTATCCGCCAACGGCGCGGAGACCGTGAGTGCCATAGCGTTCTGCGTCGAGTCCGCAGCTGGGTCGGTCGCGCCGTTCAGCGTGGAGAGCATCAAGGCTGCCAGGCAGCTTTCAACGATCATCGATTCGGTCGGACTCCTCGGAGTGGTAAGGGGGTAGGGGACCACGGCTCGGGTCTGGCCGCTGCGGGTTGATCCTCCCGCGGGCGCCGAACCAGTGAGCAAGCGACGTACCCGTCCAGAAAATGTGACGTAATCCATTGATAAATATAGAGTTACAGCGCCAAGATCGAGTATTCTGTGGGGTGAGGGCCCTTCGGGATTTCGGTCAAACCGACATGGCCGGGCGTTCTGACCTGCTCGTGCAGTAGGGGCGACCTACTCGGACGAACCGAACGGGTTCACGATCTCCAGCCCGTCGATGCGCTGGCCGTGCTGGAGATCTTCGGTGTAGAGCACCGCGCAGCAGGACTTTTTCGCCTGACGCGCCCATCACCGACCGTTGTAGGGCACCCCCTCAGTAATCCAGCTGGGAGCCGGCGCTTCCTTCAGGTAATGGTCAAAGAACTCCATCATCCGGATCGAGTAGTCCAGCTTGTTGGCGTACCTGCGCGGATGGTGCGGCTCGCCCCGGTACTGGAGGAAGATGGCGTTCTTGCCGTTGCGCCGTAGCGCCAGGTAGTACTCGATGCTCTGGTACCACGGCACCGCTTCGTCCTCGTCGCCGTGCATGATGAGCAGCGGCGTATCGACTTTGTCGGCGTAGAAGAGCGGCGAGTTCTCGATATAGTCTTCCCGCGCCTCCCAGAGGCTGCCCGATAGACGGCTCTGGGTAGCCTCGTACTGAAATTGCCGCGCCCGGCCGCTGCCCCAGCGGATACCGCCGTAGGCGCTGGTCATGTTGGAAACGGGCGCGCCGGCTACGGCGGCGGCGAAGATGTCGGTCTGAGTGACGATGAACGCCGTCGTGTAGCCGCTCCACGAGTGTCCGTGCAGCCCGAGACGGTCGGGGTCAGCCAGCCCCATGTCCACCAGCTCCTGTACGCCGGGTACGACGCTCTTCAGCGCGGAATAGCCGGGCCGCCCCACCTCGAAGCGCACGTCGGGTAGAAAGACTATGTAGCCGTTCGAGGCATACATGGGGAAGCTGGGCCGATGGTTGATCACCGGCTCGTTGAACTCGTGCAGCCGCTGCGAGAAGAAGCGGTAGAAATACGTCAGCACCGGGTAGCGCACGCCCTCCTGGTAGTCCCCCGGCAGGATCACGGCGCTGTGCAGCTTGACGCCGTCCAGGCTCTCGTACTCGATGAGCATCTCTTCGCCCCAGGCGAAACCTGCGATCTGCGGATTCACGTCGGTGAGCCTGCGGGCTTCCTCGAACCCGGTCCGGCTGACCCAGAGGTCGGCGAACTCGTCGTAGTCTTCGCGAGTGAACAGGTAGACGTCGGCGTCTTCCGCTTTGGTCAGGAAGGTGAACTTCTTGTCCTTCCGCTTTGGTCAGGAAGGTGAACTTCTTGTCCTCTTCCAGCAGCCGCTCGAGGCCACCGCGATCGACGCGCGTGCTATAGAAGCCGAAGTTCTTCCGCGCCTCATCGAACGAGGTGAGGTAGACGGTGGAATTGCGCGGGAAACTTTTCTGCTCCTCGTCGACGCGCAGAACCCGGTAGATCTTGCGGGTCGCCCGACCATCGGCGCGGGTCAGATTGATCGGCTCACCGCCGCCGGTGGGGAACTGCCAGACGTCGTACTTGTCGTGGATGAGGACCGCCCGCTCGCCGTCCACCCATCCGCCCATGCCGTAACCGGCTCTCGCGTTGGGATAGTCGTGATCCTCGTCGGCGAACGAGACGGACATATCGCGGGTCAGGTTGCGTGTAGCGCCGCTTTCCGTGTCGTAGAGGTGCCAGTCCTCGTCGTGGAAGTAGACGAGGTAGCGTCCCTCGGGTGACGCGCTCTGCCGCACCTCGCGGCGGCCGGTCCAGCCTCTCGCGGCGGAGCTTCCGCCCGTCATCCGTTCGGCAATTAGGCTTGCCGAGCCGTCCTCGAGGTTCACCACGTAGCCATCGGAAAAGTCGCCCGCCCAGGTTCTCTCCTTCATATAAGGTGTGGGGTCGGAGGCGCCCGCCACTCTCGGGTTATCCGGCACGCTAACCCTCAGCTCGTCGTTTCCGAGCTGAACGGCCCGGCGCTCGCCTATATGGAAGACGGCCAACGACGTGCGACTCTGCTCGTCCTCCCAACTCTCCTTCTGATTCGGATTGATGAGTGGGTCGTTCCAGTGCCAAACATCGACGCCTCTCCCCTCGAGTATCGCCTCTATATCGTAAGGATCGAACTCCTCCCCCTCTTCACCTACATCGTTATCGTTGTCGTTGTCGTTGTCGTTGTCGTTATCGTCGTCGCTCTGAGGCCGGTACCCAAAGAACAACCGCTCCCCGTCCTCCGACCAGGTCAGCCGGTTCCGCGTCGGGATCTGCCAGCCTTCCGGCGTCGCGGTGGAATCGACGGCCGACCAGGCACCGTCGCCGTCCCAGATGCGGAGTGCCGCCGCGCCGGGCTCCCCATCCTCGTCCTCGAGTGCGGCGGTGTATGCCAGGCGCGCGTCGTCCGGGCTCCAGGCGAAGTTGGCGTAGTGGCCGAAAGGCAGCTGTTCCACGCTGGTTTCCGTGAAGTCGCCGGCCGTCAGGTCGCGGACGTAGAGGCCGTCGCGCTCGTTCGCCGTGTCGGCCAATGCGTAGGCGATGTAACGGCCGGTGGAATCGAAGGCGAAGCTGCGCACATCATCGATCTCGATCTCGGCGTCGCCGGAGGTGCGGCGCACCAGCAGCGTGGTCCCTGGTTCGCGGCCGTTATTGTTTCCGCTCGCGCCGGATTCCTCGGCGGCGCTGTCCTCTTGCTCGAACCGATGGATGGCCAGCCAGCGCCCGTCGTCCGAGAACTCGAAGGCGCGGACGTCGTCCAGCTCGGTCGTCTCACCCGATCTCGTATCGAGGATCAATAGCCCGGTCTTAGATCTCTCGTCGGGCTTCGCGGTCTCCGTTTCCTCGAAGCTCGGGTTACGCCGTGCGGCGACCCAGCGGCCCTCGGCGGAGATCGCCGGGTGGCTGCCCAGTGGCAGCACGTAGCGCGTCGCGCCGTCGGTCGAGCGGACGATCACCTCGGGGTCTCCGCGGTCCGGCGCGGCGGTGAAGGCGACCCAGCCGCCGTCGCGTGACAGCACCAGGTTCTCGATCTGCCTGAACTGCATGAGCTCGACGAAGGTGAGTGGGCGCTTCTCCTGCGCGTGGCCGGTCGCCGGCGCGCTGAGGACGAGGGCCAGCAGAATGAGGGTGGCCCGACGGATGCTGTGGCGCGGTCGTGTCACGGAACGCCTCC
>JBDHAS010000443.1:0-2445 GCA_039588015.1 Gemmatimonadota bacterium
TATCCACGATATTCTCGCGCGGCCCTGGCCGCCCATGAGGACCGCTTCATGTCGACTCGTCGAACCCTGGCTGTGCTTACGCTCTCCCTCGCGCCCCTGGTCGCCTCTTGTGCGCGTCCGTCCGCGTCCCAGACTCCGGCCCCGAAGCAGGCGGCGAGCGAAAAGACGAATGGAGACATCAAGACCATTGCCGAGGCGACCAAGTCCAGCCGAAAGATCGACGGGCTCTTCACGGTATACCAAGACACGGCGACCGGCTCCATCCAGCTGGCCGTGACCGAAAAGCAGTTGGGCAAGGAGTACATCTACTTCATGCACACGGTGGAGGGAGTGACCGAGGCCGGGCATTTCCGAGGGGCCTTCCGCGGGAACAACGTGTTTGCCATCCGCCGCCACTTCGACAAGATCGAGTTCGTTCAAGTCAACTCGTCCTACTATTTCGACAAGAACAACGCGCTGCATCGCGCTGCGAAGGCGAACATCAGCCCCGCCCTTCTCGCGACCGAGAAGATCGTCGCAAAGGACTCGGCCGGCACGGTCCTGATCAAGGCGGATGGCCTCTTCCTGAAGGAGGTCTTCTCCCAGGTCAAACCCTCGCCCAGGCCCAACGTCAAGCCGGGTACCCGGTTTGCCCTGGGCACTCTGAGCAAGGACAAGACCACCATTCGGACCATCAAGAATTATCCGCTCAACACCGACGTCATCGTGGAGTACGTCTACGACAACTCCAGTCCGATCGTGCGGGGAAGCTCGGCCGTGACCAACGCGCGCTACGTGAGCATCGTGGTTCAGCATAGCCTGATCGAGATGCCCGAGAACGACTACAAGCCGCGTTACGACGACCCTCGCGTTGGGTACTTCTTCACCCGGCTCACCGACCTCACGTCAACCAGCGCGACACCGTACCGCGACATGATCGACCGGTGGCATCTGAAGAAGAAGGATCCTGGCACTCAGCTGTCCGAGCCGGTCGAGCCGATCGTGTGGTGGATCGAGAACACGACGCCGGTAGAGTTTCGTGAGACCATCCGCGAAGGTGTCTTGCGCTGGAACCGGGCCTACGAGAGGGCAGGCTTCAAGAACGCCGTGCAGGTCAAGATCCAACCGGACGATGCCGACTGGGACGCCGGAGATGTCCGCTACAACGTGCTGCGTTGGACCTCCTCGCCCAACCCGCCGTTCGGCGGCTATGGCCCGAACTTCGTCAACCCGAGGACCGGGCAAGTGCTGGGGGCGGATATCATGCTCGAGTGGATCTACATGACCAATAGGGTCCGCTACGAGAAGCTGTACGAGGCGGTGGCGCTCAGCTCGGAACCGAGGGAGATCGTGGACGATCGGTTCTACTGCTCGTTGGGACACGAGTTGCACTACTCGACCCTGTTCGGCCTCCAGGCGCTCAGGGCCTATGGCGCGGGCGAGGTCGAGATGAAGCAACTCATGCGCGACGGGTTGATTTCGCTGGTGCTCCACGAGGTGGGTCACACTCTGGGGCTCAACCACAACATGAAGGCCAGCCAGCTTCATACTCCGGAGGAGATGCACGACAAGGCCATGACCACCCAAATGGGGCTCACCGGCTCGGTCATGGACTACGAGAACATCAACCTGGCCAAGCAGGGCCAAACCCAGGGCGAGTACTACACGACGACGCCCGGTCCCTACGATCTCTGGGCCATCGAGTACGGCTACTCCGAAGCCGCCGATGACTGGGCCGCCGAACGGAAGCGGCTGGACGCGATTCTGGCACGTTCGACCGAGCCCGCGTTGGCGTTCGGGAACGACGCGGACGACATGCGTGCCCCCGGCCGCGGTATTGATCCGCGGGTGATGGTGAGCGACATGTCCAGCGACGCGCTCGGATACATGGAGGACCGGATCCACATCGTGCGGGACGTGATGAGCGGGATCAAGGAGAAGTACTCGACGCCCGGCAAGTCCTATCACGAGCTCAGAAACGCCTACTTGATCCTCACCGGCCAGTATGCCACGGCGACCACCGTGATGTCGCGCTACATCGGCGGGGTGTACGTCGACCGCGGCATGGTGGGACAGCCCGGCGCTACACAGCCCTTTACACCGGTGCCGGAGGCGGAACAACGCCGCGCCATGGGGATGCTGCGCGATTACCTGTTTGCGCCGAACGCATTCGATGCGCCTGAGGGGCTATACAACTATCTGCAGATGCAGCGACGGGGCTTCGGTTTCCGCGGCATTACCGAAGACCCCAAGATCCACGCCCGCGCGCTCGCCATTCAGAAGAACGTGCTGAACCACCTGCTCCACCAGACGGTGCTGACGCGGATGAGCGATGCGCGGCTCTACGGGAACGGCTATACGCTGGCCGAAATGATGGGTGATCTCACTGGAGCGATCTTCGCGGCGGACGCGCGAGGCAACGTCAACACGTTCCGCCAGAACCTCCAACTCGAGTACGCGACACGG
>JBDHAS010000444.1:0-2418 GCA_039588015.1 Gemmatimonadota bacterium
TCGTCCGCTATCTTCGCGACCACCCAAAGGTGCACAAGGGAATGACGCTGATGGTGCGGCAGCTCGATCCCACTCCGGAGGGCCTGCCGCTGCAGATCTACGTATTCTCGAACGACGTGGACTGGGTGCGGTACGAAGGCATCCAGTCGGACATCTTCGACCATATCATCGCGATCATACCGGAGTTCGGGCTCCGCGTGTTCCAGACCCCGTCGGGGCGCGACTTCGAGGCGGCGCTGCGGGGTGGATCAAAAGACTGAGGACGTAGGTTTCGACCACGAGCGGTCGAACGCCGGCCCTCTGGCTCATCAAGTGAAAACGGAGAGCGCTCCATGTACATGCTCCGAGCGGTAGTAATGGCCGCTGCTGTATTCGTGGTGGCGCTGGCACCCGAACGGGCGGCCGGCCAGGAGCCCGCCGATTGGGGCGATGACCTGGTGTTCCACACCTTTTCCATCGCCGCCGTCGACCCCGCCACTGGAGAATCGGGCGTCGCGGTGACCACCCGTGTCGCTTGCGTCGGGAACGGGGTGCCCTGGGTTCGCGCGGGCGTGGGGGCCGTGGCGACGCAGTCCTGGACCCGGGTCGAGTATGGGCCGGAGCTGCTCGAAATGCTGGCGGAAGGGGTCAACGCCGAAGAAGCTCTGCAAATGGCGGTAGCCGCGGACACGCTCTCGGCACGTCGCCAGGTCGGTGTGATCGGTCTCGAGGGCGGCAGCGCGGCGTTCACCGGCGACCAGGCCTGGCCGTGGGCTGGGCACCGCTCGGGGCCCAACTACGTGACCCAGGGCAACATCCTCGTGGGGCCCGAGGTCCTGGAGGCGGTGGCGAAGTCGTTCGAGAAGACCGAAGGTACCTCGCGCCATCTCGCCGACCGTCTGATCGAGGCCTTGGGTGCAGGGCAGCGCGCGGGAGGCGATGCTCGCAAGGGGCGCCTGCAGTCGGCGGCCGTGGTCGTGGCCGATCCCAGGCCGGGACGCTCGCGCCGTCCCGACGGCATCACCGTGAATATCAACGTCTGCGAGCATCCGACACCGGTGGGAGAGCTGCGGCGAATCTACGACGGCATCTCCCAGACCCTGGGCTTCCGCACGCTCCAGCAGTTCGCCGGGCGCGATGTGTGGCAACTCAAGATCATCTTGCACGAGCTCGGATACTTCCGGCCGGGGCAGGACGAGCTGCAGAGAGACGACGACGCGTTCGTCTTTTCGCAGGAGATCGTCGAGGCGGTGAACGACTTCCGCGAGGCCGAGGGGCTCTCCACTCCTTCTTTCGGTTCACCGCCGGGCCTGGTCGATGCGGAGACGGTGCAGCTGTTGTGGGGGGCGCTCGAGCGCGAGGGCAAGGCCGACGCGGTTCGCGAACGGATCAAGGAGCTCACCGCCGTCCGCCGCTGAGCGGCCGGCGGGCGTCGAAGTCGGTCGTCGATAAGGGCCGGGCGCGAACCGGCAGGGAGCGCTACGCCCCGATAGAATCGAGAGCTGCCTTGGCAGCCTCGTAGACCCGCTCCGGGGAGTCCAGCTTTTCCCAACCCAGCACTGCCAGCGAGTCATCGACATAAGCGGCCGTCCGCATCCCGTTCAGTACGCAGGTCACTCCCGGCGTGCTCATCACGGTCCAGAGCGCCTTTCTCGAGAGGCTTTCCGTCCGCCGATCCTGCGGCAAGGTCGGATCGATGGCCGCGGTCAGGCTCGCGGCGTAGGCTTCTGATGTCCGCGCCGCCTGGCGTCGTAGCTCGAGTAGCAGGTCATCGGCGTCAGCCAGGTAGCTCTCGCGCCACTCGGCCCAGCGGTCCGCCGTTTCGCCCTCCGCGCGGAGATCGATCGCCGATGCGATGGTCCGCACGCTGTACCTGATCTGCGCCTCGGTCTGTGACCAGTGAGCCAAACCGACCCCCGCCTGGTGAAGCTGTTTTAGACTGTCCGCCATTCTGAAGACGTCGTTCAGCGGCGCGGAATTTTCGGGGCCCGACAACTCTGGCGCGATTTCGCTGTGGAACGTGAACTCGAGGTCCGCCAGTCGGTCCAGCTGCTCCTCGAACTGCGATGCCGCCTCGTCTACTTCAACATCGGCGACTCGCACGAGAGTGTTGCGTACGAACGCGTTTAGCGGGCGGTTGACGAAGACCGCGATGTCTTGCTCGAGCGCCACTTCCAGCACAGTCTGCTCGCCATCCACGCCGTCCTTTCGCTCGATAGCGGCTTCCGCCTCGAGCAGATTGAGCGGTAGCTGCAGGACGCGGAAGTGGTGGCCCGTGCTGCCCGCCTCCTTCGCGGCGGCGATCATCCGTGCCAGCGATGTTGAGTCGACGTCCGAAGCCGGCGACGCCGCGGTGTTGGATGAGACGCCGTAGCCGGCGATCCTGCCCTCCGCAACCTGAGTCTCCAGGTAGGCGAACGCCTCTTTCAGCCGGCGGTA
>JBDHAS010000445.1:0-4812 GCA_039588015.1 Gemmatimonadota bacterium
CGAGTTCTGGACGGGCGCGTTCGAGATCTGGACCGAGCGCTATGGGCCCCTCACGCATTCGAAGGTCCTGGGGTCAGCGCCGGGCTCCAGCGACTTCGGCCCGACCCTCGATACTTATGTCGTAGCCCGGTTCGAAAGCGGAGCCAGGTTGATCTCGTTCAGGCAGGCCGCCGAGGGGCCCGCCAGCGGGTTCTACCTCGATGCACTGCCGCCCAGCGTTCTGCCGGCGGTTCACCGGTTCGTACCGCTGACGGAGCGGGAATTCGCCACATTCAACTTCGAGTTCGCGCGCGAGAACCGCATCCGGTTCGATGTGGACGATACCGGCGCGGTAACCGCGCTTCGAGCGCCACGCCAGGAAGGCGAGCTCGTGGCCGGACGGCCCACCGGCTGCCCCTTAAGCACTCCACCGAAATCTGCGTCGTCGTCAACGTCCCGTCATCGCCCGCGCCCACGCCCGCGCCCGCGGTCTTGAAGACGGCGACGCACCCACGCCCCGCGCCCGCGGCTTCAACGACTGCCACGCGGTCACCTCGATCGAACAGACAATTGACAGCAAACGCCCTAGTCGGGCACATTCCCGCCCTCATTCAGCAACACGAGCAGGAGGCGAAATCGTGGATGGTGCATCCAGCGACTGGTACTCGGACGAATCGTTCTGGGCCGAGACGTTCGCATTCATGTTCCCGGACAGCAGCTTCGACGCCGCGATCGAGCAAGTTCCCCAGATCATCGAACTGACCGGCTGCCGCGAGGGTGCGATGCTGGACCTCGGATGTGGGCCGGGGCGATACTCCATCCCGTTCGCCAAGAGCGGTTTCACGGTCACGGGCGTCGATCTGACGCCGTTCCTTTTGGACAAAGCGCGCGCCTACGCCGCCACGGAGGGCGTTGAGGTCGAGTTCGTGACCGAGGATATGCATGACTTCGTCCGGCCTGGAGCGTTCGATCTCGCGATCAGCATGCTGACCTCGTTCGGCTACTTCGATGACGACGATGAGAACCTGGGCGTCGCGCGCAACATCTTCGAGAGCCTCAAGCCCGGCGGCGTCTTCGTGTTCGACACGTACGGTAAGGAGATCATCGCGAAGATCTTCCTGGAGACGAACTCGAAGGAGCTTCCTGGTGGAGAGCTGATCGTTCAGCGGCGATCGGTGATCAACGATTGGAGTCAGATGGAGAATCACTGGCTGCTGATCAAGGACGGGCAGACGCGCTCGTTCCGTCTCCGCCACTGGATCTACTCCGGCCGCGAGTTCAAGCAGCTTCTGATGTCAGCCGGCTTCGCGGAGGTCGAACTGTACGGCGACCTGGAAGGAAGCCCGTACGGGCCCGATGCCGCTCGCCTGATCGCTCTCGGCCGCAAGGCGTAGCGCGACCGGCTAGCCGCGCGTCAAGTCGGCGACCTTCGTCTCGCGGAGAATCCTATCGATCTCGAGGCTGGCCGCCGTCCAGCGCGCATGCAGCGGACACGGATCCTCTTCCGTGCACTCCGGCCGACCCAGCAGGCAGTGAGGCCGCTCGATTTGGCCGAACAGGGACGCGATTTCGTGCAGTGTGACCTCATCGGCGGGGACCGCCAACTGGAAGCCGCCGCGCTTGCCACGGAAGGATTTGAGAATCCCCGCGCGGACCAGCTGGTGAAGGACCTTTCCTAGATAGTTGTAGGGCACGTCTACGGCGCCAGCCAGCTCGCTGGTGCGCATCGGCTGGCCCGGCGGTTGAGCCGCCAAGTGGGTTACGGCCCGCAGAGCGTAGACAGCGGTTCCGGAAAGCACCGTCAGCCGGGCAAACCCGAGGGGTTGAGGGCAAAAGGATGGGTGATTATGATCATAACCACATGATAATATGTATAATCTACACTAGCAACCCTATTCGACAGTCCGGTTGAGGAACACGCGCTCACCTTCGGCTTCATCACCTGGCTTCTGCTCGTCGCATTGGGAACGCTGGGAATCATCGTCGCCTTCATTCGCTGGGGCCTGCCCGAACAGGTACTCGCCGTTTGGGCGGTCGCGAATCCCGTGGAAGCGTTTCGCGTTGGGGTGATCAGCGTGCTCGACGCCGACCTCAGCCTGCTGGGCCCGGTCGGGGGCGAGATCATCGCCAAGTTCGGTAGAGCGGGCACGCTCGCGATGACCGCCGCTTCGCTGGCGGTCTGGGGCATCGCGCCGGGATTGTTGGGCCTCTGGCTGTTCCGCCGGGCGCGATAGCACCTTCATCGCCTCTCCGCTCGCGTGTAGCCGCGTTCCCTGAGTATCTTTCGGTATGCAACGCGATCACCGCGACCAGGAACAGCCAACAGTCTCCCCGCACGAGCGGCCGAATCCGCCCGAAGAGAGAGAACCGGCGAGCAAGGCTGCGGCGCAGAGACCGCGAAAGAAGTCCGTCGTGGTCCTCTACAACCACGTGGGCGAGGATCCGTACGAGAAGTTGAAGGCGGTCGACCCCGAGAAGCTGGGGTTCAAGCCGCAGTATCCGATCCACGTCGCTTCGGTGAAGGAAGAATACGAGGCGGTCGCCAAGGCGCTGCGGCGTGCCGGGTACCGGGCGCGCGCAGTCAATCTGGAGAACGACCTCAAGAAGCTCGAGCGGCTGCTCCTGGTCGAGTTCTTCCACGACGATGCGGAGCTAGAGACCGCGGTCGCGGCGGTCTTCGACCTCTACCGCATCCCTTACACGGGTTCGCCGCCGTTCGCTCTCGGGCTCTGCATGCGGAAGGCGCTGACCAAGCGCGTGCTGCAGGACCACGGAGTCCCGACGCCGCGCTTCAAGGTCTTGTACGAGCCAGGCCTGCCGGAACGGCTCGGCCTGCGGTTCCCGGTCATCGTGAAGCCGGAGTGGGAGGACGCCAGCACCGGCGTGCACCGCGACTCCGTGATACGGGACCCGGAACTCTTGGCGGGGCGTGTGGAGTTCATGTTCCGGGAATACGAGGCCGTTTTGATCGAGGAGTTCATCGAGGGCAGGGAACTGCACGTAGCGGTGTGGGGCAACGACAGGCCGGAGATGCTCCCACCCGTCGAGTTCGATTTCTCGAAGCTACCTCCCGACTACCCACCCATCATCAGCTTTGCGGTCAAGTGGAATCCGCTCGACGAAGTCTACCACCAGGTCCACACGGTCTGTCCGGCGCCGCTCTCGAAACGCGTGTTGCGGAGGGTCGAGCAGGTGGCGATCGCCGCCTACGAAGCCACCGAATGCTGCGACTACGCTCGCCTCGATATTCGCCTGCAAGGGAACAGGCCGTACGTGCTCGAGGTGAACCCGAATCCGGACCTGACCGAAGGCGTCTCGTTCATGGATTCCGCCGAGCGGGCCGGATACACGTTCCCGCAAGCGCTCGCCCGCATCGTCGAGTTCGCCCCCCTTCTGCACGAGGGCCCGCTCGGACAGCCTCCGGAGGAGGCGGGGCAGGGCTACTGAAGAACGCTGCGAGCGGCTGCAAGATCTGCCTGGTTAGCGTTAAGCTTAGCGCGCGCCCTTCTTGAAGTACGCGGCCTCAGTCGCGTAGCTGGCCGTCAGGTCTTCTAGCCGCGCCATTTCCTCTTCAGAGAGCGGTTCGAAGTTGGTGGCGATGGAGACGTTCTCCTCGACCTCCTCTATGTTGTCACATCCGATAATGGCTGTGCTCACGGGGTGTGTGAGCACATAAGACAACGCATCGCTCATAGAAGTAATTCCACCTTCGCGAAAGAGACGGCCGCGGGCCGGCACCTTCATGGCGATAATCGCCATCTGCTTTCCGACTGCCAGCGGTAGAAGCACGGCAGCGAAGGGAAGGAAATGAGGATCAGCTGGATTCAACGCCATCAGCACCGCGTCGAAGTCGAAACGGGTGATGGCTCTGACCAATACCGCTGGATCGTAGTGGCCGGTTATGCCTAGGAAGCCTACCGTCCCCTCCTCCTGTGCCTGCTGCAAAGCCTCGATCGCACCGCCCACACCAAAGATCGCGTCGAGGTCTCCTTCGCTCCGGACGTTGTGCAGCTGCCAGAGGTCGATGTGATCGGTCTGCAGCAACTCCAGGCTGTTGTCCAAAAGGTGAAGCGAGCCGTCACGAGTGCGATCGTGCGTTTTGGTGGCCAGGAAGACCTCATCGCGACGGGTCGCCATGACCTCGCCGATGTAGGTCTGGCTGAGTCCACCGCCGTACGAGGCAGCCGTATCGATGTAGTTCACTCCGAGGTCGATTGCCCGATTGATGATCGCGATCGATTCGTCATGCATGCCCGATCGCTCGAGCGTCGCCTGTCCGCCGAGGCTGAAGAGCCTCACGTTGTGACCCGTAAGTCCCAGCGGGCGCTCGGGCATTACATCGGGCAAAGGCGGCGAGTCGTCCAGCGGTGCCGTCACCGCATCCCGACAGCCCAAGAAGAGTGCGGCGGCACAGCTTGCGCCCGCTCTAACGAAGTCCCGGCGGGTCAATCTACGCTTTGCCATCAAGGCCTCTTAGGTCGTGAGCACTCTTGCACGAGTAACTAACCCGAGAACCGGCAGTATAGGAAGGGCTGATGCTTGCCCGCCGGCGTGGTGTGCACCTCCTCGGCCGTCTCCACCAGCCGGAAGTCGGGAGCGAGTTCTGCCGACAACGAATCCGAGCTGTAGCGCACGACGTCCAGGCCGCTGCACTTCGGTGGCGCATCCATGGCGAAGGTCGCAATGATCACGTGGCCGCCCCGCTTCACCGCCTCCCTCAACGTCTGCAGGTAGCCCGCTCGCTCGTCTTCGTCGGTGAGAAAATGGAATACGGCCCGATCGTGCCAGACGTCGAACCCGTCGGTCGGCCTGAACCCGATCACGTCGCTGCAG
>JBDHAS010000446.1:0-2386 GCA_039588015.1 Gemmatimonadota bacterium
GATCTGCCGGGCCCGCGGCCTGTGGCTGCACGTGGACGCGGCCATGAGCGGCACGGCGGCGATCTGCCCCGAGTACCGTTTCATCCACGACGGGCTGGAGGGTGCCGACAGCTACTGCTTCAACCCGCACAAGTGGATGTTCACGAACTTCGACTGCGACTGCTTCTGGGTCGCCGACCGGGCGGCGCTCATCAGGACCCTGAGCGTGCTGCCGGAATACCTGAAGAACAAGGCGACGGAGTCGGGCGCGGTCTTCGACTACCGCGACTGGCAGATCCCCCTGGGCCGGCGGTTCCGGGCCCTGAAGCTCTGGTTCGTGATCCGTCACTACGGGATCGAGGGGCTCCGGCACCATGTCCGCGAGCACGTGCGCCTGGCCCAGGAGTTCGCGTCATGGGTCGCCGCTGACGAGCGCTTCGAGCTGGCCGTCGATCCTCCGCTGAACCTCGTGTGCTTTCGTCATCGCGGCGGCGACGAGGTCAACCAGCGGCTCATGGACGAGCTGAACCGGTCGGGGCGGCTGTACCTGACCCACACCCGCCTCGGCGAGAAGCTGACGCTGCGCTTGGCCGTGGGCCAGACCAACACGCAGCAACGCCACGTTGAGCAGGCGTGGGCCCTGATCCGGGAGTCGGCCGAGCGGCTGGAGTGACCGATTCGCGTATTTTGGGTCCGCCCGTCGCGGACGGCGGGTCCGGGCATGAATCGCGGATCCGGGTTCGGCAGAACGCCAGGCGAGAGAGCCTGGAGGGAGTTGACGGGTCGCGTTGGCGGGTCGACGCGCCAGCGAGGTTTCGCGGCGGCCAATGATGAGCCGTCGAGATCAGGCCGCCTCAATCGCCATGCGGTTCCAGGCTGGGCCACGATTCAAGATCGCGGACGTACCTGTCGAACCAGGCAAGGACCAAATCCCGAACCTCTCCTTCGTATTCATTCAGGCCATGGTCGCCACCTTCGAAGAACACCAATCGAAAAGGGTGCTTCGACTCATACAAGCCACATGCCATTCTCAGGACATCCGCCGGATCATTTCGCCAGTCCGCGCTGCCCTGGAGCAAAAGGACCGGTGTCTTCTTGGACAATCTTTCAGGCCAATAGATCGCCGATCGCGATTTCAGCTCTCTCTCCCGATTCTGCTCGTAGCCCGGAATGAGTGCGGAGAGCATGTTCTCGGCGCTGGCTCCTCTGTGCGCGCGATTCAAGAGGTCGGTTGGGCCGGCGCCGATGACCGCCGCCCCAATGCTGTCGGTTCTGCTCAGCACGATGTACGTCATCATCCCGCCACGGCTCCAGCCGAACATGCCAATCCGCGACGGGTCCACGTAGGGAAGTGATTCGATCAAGGCAACCAGATTCAACACATCATTCACGTCGGAACCACCGAACTCGTCGCGACCTTCGCTCTCGCTGCAACCGCGATACTGACTGGCCGCCACAACATAACCTCTCGACACCAAGTCAAAGAGGCCATAGAGGGTCTCGAAGTCGACGAGGCCGATGTCTCTGTTGCCGCCGCGATTGTAGATAATGACCGGAAGCCTCTTCCCGTGGCTGTTCTTGGGCTTGACGATATAGCCTCCCACGCTCAGACCGTCACTGAGGTATTTGATCTTCGTGTAGTCAATCTCCTGCCTGTACCTGCCAAAGTGCTCGGGTGGGTACTTTGCCCTGAAGGCTGCCTCGGTGAATCTCGAACGGCCAAATCGTTTTCTCAGAGTCCGGATCCATTCTTCATAGGTGTCAAACGGACAATGTATCTCGTCCTTATAGCTCGCAAAGTCCTCGGGAGGGTACTTCTTGCGAAAGCCGGTTTCGTCAAACGAGTATCGCGCGCTGCGATCTTGAACCCACTGGTCATACGTGTCGAACGGGAAGCCTGTCGCTTCCTCGAGGAGTGTCCCGTCCCGGTTCAAGGCTGATTCTTGGGCGAGCACTGCGCCCGCAGACGAGGCAATCAGAATCAGGGCAAAGGCCAGACCGGTCCGCGACATGATTCGCTCCCAACGCCGGTGATTGAGAAGCATCGCCATCACCTCGATGGAGTGACATCTGGCGGAGGGGCGTGTGCCAGGATGTAGGCCACGAGAGCGACGAGATTGCCGATGAGAACGAACGTCGCCCAGGCCAGGGCTCGCTCGCCGCGCTGCCGCGCGTCCAGCAGGACCCACAGCGGCAACGACACCCAGTAGACGATGAGGCATGCGAGCGCCACGGACATGGCGATGATCCATCCCGGGCCGGTCGCCCGCTCCCTGAAATGGTAGGCAACCCCGACAAGGGCGATGATGGAGCCGTCCGGTGCCCGAACAGGGCGCACCAAGTGCCGGTAGATGTCGTTGTGCGTGCCCTCTCTGCGTATGGCCGACGCGGCCAGCAACCAGGTCCT
>JBDHAS010000447.1:0-2751 GCA_039588015.1 Gemmatimonadota bacterium
TGGCGCCATGGCAGGCCCCCATTGCTCCCGATCACACCAAGCGAGAACGGGTCGGTCTCGGCGATGCTCCCTTTGCCGCAAATCGAGGTTGCCACCGCGGCTCCAAGCACCCGAGACAGCGTCTTGACCTCGTCCCACGCGCCGGACCGGATCACGCCCGCTCCCGCCACGATCAGCGGGCGGTGGCTGTTGGCCAAATGGCGGGCCGCGGCCCTGACCTCTCCGCGGTCAGCCTCCTGTCGATCCTGGGGATAGGAGCCATATAGTGCGTCCCCATGCACCTCACGCGCCCCGACATCCTGACTCTGCACGTCAAGGGGCAGGCTCAAGTGGCATGCGCCCAAGCTACCGGTGGTTGCCTCCCTAAACGCGTCTCGCACCATCTCGGGTAGTTCGGCGGCGGCCTCTAGTCCGAACGTCCCCTTGGTGATCGGCGCGAATAGCGCTTGCTGGTCGAGCTCGGTCAGCGTCCCCTTGCCGCGGTCAATTACCGAGATATCGGACGTCACGCAGACGACAGGCACCGATGAGTCGTTCGCCTCAGCGACGCCCGGCAGAATGTACGTCGCCCCACCTCCGCTCGGGCCCTCGCACACCCCGACCCTGCCACTTAGCCGGGCGTACGCATCCGCCATGAACGAGGCGCTGCGCTCGTCGCGGGTCAGCACGTGCCGGATCTTTGCCGAGTCGGACAGCGCTTCGTACAGCGGGAGTGAAGTATCCCCGCAAAGACCGAAAACAACCTCCACACCGAACTCCTCGAGCATCCGCACAAACGCGTCGGCACCCCTCATCGTGACACTATCTCCGTCATCAGACGCTCCACATTGGGTGGTAAGGTCTTGATCAATGACTCCGAAGACTTCGATTAGATGTGCTGGGGTCTTCTTTCAAACTACAGCTGGTTTTCCGAGGCCGCCACGAGAGAAGAGCGTGGGGCAGACCGGATCGTCTCGCTTTCCTCCAGGTCCGCGATCGTGCGCGCGATCTTCAGCACGCGATGGTAAGAACGCGCCGACAGCCCTAACCTCGCCATCGCCGACCGCAAGAGCGACAACCTTGGGGTTCGTGGCCAGCACGGCGAACCAGAAGCTTGTCAAGTGTACTTGACAAGCCTGAACCTCCAGAGCTAACTTGTTGCAATGTTGAATGTTGGCACTCTGGATGCGCTCCTGAAGGCCCGCGGTTGGAGCCGGTCGGAGCTCGCCCGTCGAGTCGGCGTGAGCCGGCAGGCGGTTTCACTGTGGTTTCGCGGAAACGAGGCAAACCTCCACGGGCGTCACCTCGTCCGGTTGAGCGAAGTGCTGGGCGTCCCGGTCGAGGAGCTCTCTAAGCCCCTTCCTTGTCTCGATCCCGAGACTCGTGCTCAGCTCCGCGCGACGTTGCTGTGGGATCGCCTCTTTCCCGATCTCGACGATTTCGCCGTGGCCTTGAACGCGAGAGACCCGAGAGCTCTAGGCCGATTCGTGGAACTCTACGGTCTTTTTGCTGCCGAGGCTACGCTCGGCCCTTTCATCTGGGGCGCGTTCCCTGATTACAGGCGATTCATCCACCCCGCGCGACGCCGCCAGCTCGAAACGCTATGGTCGTGGCACCAAGGGCGGAAAGCCGCCTAGCCGCCCGCGTACTCCCTGCCCCTTTGTACCGGGCACTCACGCACGCGTTCGTCCAACGGTTGCAGGGCGTGATGCTGGTCGGCGGAACCGGACTCGCTGGATACTATGCGGGGCATCGACGCTCCGACGATCTGGACTTGTTCACTCAAGATGCGCTGGCACAAAGGGAAGCCGTCCTCGCCGTGAAATCGTTGGACGAGCTCGGAACCACGTTCGTGGACGAGAGAAGCTCGGCGTATTTCTACCACGCGACCTGTCGCCTCGATGCGCATTACTTCACGGCCCAAGTCGTTTTGGACAGAAACCTGTTCACGATCGGCGCGAGCATCGACGCGGACGATGGTGTCGTTGTAGCCACTGCGGAAACTCTTCTGAAGATGAAAGCCGCAACGTTGGTCAGTCGCGCGAGCGAGAAGGATCTCTACGACCTCGCGTGGTTCTTCGCCCAGGACGAGCAGCTGGATGTCCCCAGGCTCATCGCGCTCGGAAAAGAGGTCGACGGCGGCGTAAACGCAGAAGCGGTTCTCGTCAGCCTAGTCGGCACCGAGATGCGTGAGTCGGCGTGCGACTTCTCTCTCACACGAAGTCCCAAGGAAGTCCTCGAAGAGGTGACGCGCGTGCGGAACGGTCTCATCCAAGGTGTGGAGACCTTTCTCCGGAATCAGCCACCTCCACCGATTGCTGAGTTGGTCCGACGCCTCCGATAGATCGAATCGGCTCGCCACTTCCTTGGGGTAAGCTCGGCTCACGAATCAGCTTCATTGGTGCTGCCTAACGGTCAGCGCTCGAGCTGCAGGTGACCGGCTCGCGGTACTTGATCACAGATGCTCAGGAAGCCGGGGTCGACATGTGGACCTGCACGAGCCGCCACCTGCCGTCGAGTTTCTCAAAGACGGCAGATTCCCAAGCGATGAACGTTAGAGTATCGGAGGTAATCACCTGGACTTCGACCTTCATTGTTGCCCATGCCATTTAACAGGTTTCCTGTAGACGGCTATTCTGGCTTCTCCAGCTCAGCGAGCATTCTAGCTTGTGGCCGGGTCGGTCACTCAATCTAGCCCGCAGAGCCGGCAAGGATGGAGACCTCGAATGCAAGGCTTTATCAGAGATATCCGCGGCGCGCTAGGAGCCGTCA
>JBDHAS010000448.1:0-2364 GCA_039588015.1 Gemmatimonadota bacterium
GTGTGGAGCTTCGCGGCGGGGTCAGCCGAACGGCGACTCGCCACCGATCGGCTGGCGGTACATGTCGGCGACTCTGTCGTCGGTCAGATCGATCTCTCCCGAATATTCACCAAGCGCGCCTGAGCCGGCGTTCCTTCCCCGGCGATTCTCCTACTGAAGCACTCGTTTGATGTTACGGAGTGCCAGGCCGAAAGACGTGACCGCCGCTGCGACGGCGAGTAGACGCAATTCGGCTAGCATTGCGATTCCGTATGGGTTGAGGTTGACGGGGCAATAAGATAGGGTTCACTGCCGCGCGACGCGACACCCGCTTTGGCGCGTACGGCACGACCATCGAATAGACGAGGAAGCGAGGACCCGATGGCGCGTTTGATCAGACGCGAGGCGACCGGCCCCTTCAAGGTTGAACTGGAGGGCGCCGAGAAGCCGGCCTGGATTTGTGCGTGCGGTCTGTCGTCCAACCAGCCGTACTGCGACGGCTCGCACAAGGCGACGTTACGCGAAGAGGAAGGGCAGCTCTATATCTACGAAGAGAACGACGACGAGAAGGGGTTCAAGATCGTTCGCGAGGTCGTTACGGAGGATTGAGCGGCGCGGGAGCGGCTAGTACAGGACCACGGCAAGCCCCTCCTGAATATCGAAGACTGAATATCGAATGGCGAATGTAGAAGAACTGTTCTTGGAAATTCGACATTCGATGTTCAGTATTGGCAATTCAAAACCCGCCCCACGTCGCCTCCTTCAACCAACGAGCGATGTTCGCGCCGAACTTGAAGGCGGAGTCTCGATGGGCCGCCTCGTCGGGCACGTTTAGGACGTCCTGCGAGGTGAGACGTTCGCGCTCCAGCTCCAGCCGGTAGGCGCGGATCCAGCTCTCTAGCTCCTTCGGGACGACCTCGGGATGGAACTGGACGCCGTAGGCAGCGGTGCCCAAACGGAACGACTGTACGTACTTCTCCGTCCGCGCCAACAGTTCGGCGCCATCGGGTAGGTCGAACGTGTCGCCGTGCCAATGAAACGTGGTGAAGCGGCGCGGGAACCCCTCCCAGAGCGGGTCCGAGACGCCGGCTTCGCTCAGCTCCACATCGGCCCAACCGATCTCCTTCCCACTCGCCCCCGGAAAGACCCGCGCTCCCGCCGCGGCGGCGAGCAGCTGAGCCCCAAGACAGATGCCGAGCACCGGCCGCTCTTCCGCTAGCTGCCGCTGGATCATCTCGATCACGCCGGTCAGGTGTGGGAACCGCTCCGTCTCGTAAGCGCCCATGGGGCCGCCGAGCACGATCAGCGCCTCGGAGTCGGGCGCGTCGTCCACCGACTCGCCGTCGACGTACTCGAAGCGGATGCCGTTTCGGGTCAGGCCTTCACCCAGATAGCCCAGATCCTCGATCTCCACGTGGCGGATGACCGTACAGGATGTGGTGCGGTTGGATTTCATGAAAGGGAAGACATAACCCTTTGAATGTCGAACACCGAACATCGATCAAGGAATAATGAAGAACAGTTCTTGGACGTTCGACAGTCGATGTTCAGTATTGGCTATTCAAAACCCGACCCTTTGATCCCGTATCCGCCTAGCCTACGAAAAGAGTCGGTTCGTCCTCGGCCGGTTGAGGCGTCTGCGCTTCCGCGACCTCGTCCGACGAGCGCTGGTCACGACCGAAGATGCCAAGGAAAGCGACGAAGACGACCGAGAAAAACAGTGCAGACCTCCACAAGGACCTCATCCCATACCTCCCGGCGGAAATGTAATCGTAGTTCGGGGGATCGGACAGATCTCCAACGAGCGCTCCCCGGATTGTAAAAGGGTAAAGGCGCGGGCCACAGGACCCGCGCCTTCGGGGCTACCACCGACCGCAACACCGCTGCCCAAGGTCAGAAATCGAGGTAGGTCCGGTAGAAGGCTGGACGCCGGCGCAATCGATGACGGCCGGCAGACGAGGCCGGGAGCAGTGGCCTCGTTTGAATACCGGTAATACGAGTGACGATCGATGGTGAGGTCAAACTGGTCCTGAGTCGGACACCCGAGCGACACGGGTAGTGCGGTCATATTTCCCGAACGTGTCGGGCATGTTGACTGTAAGTTTCCGTGCTGCCGGGTGACTGACATCAGGTCCTTCGCTGAGCGGATCGGTTGAAAGTTCAGGCTTCTTGCGGTATTTCCTTCTTGCTCTCTAGGCTGACGGGCGGATGCTTCTGCCGCCTCCGCCCTAGTCAAAGGGCTAAGACCGTGCCACGAGGTCCGCATTAATTGCACGTTGCTGGGTCTGGTATTCGCCGGTGGGTTAGGCTGCGAGAGTGGGGAGCGATGAACGTTGAATACGCGTTTCTTCGCGAGCATCGCGTCGCGGCGAGTCAACGAAAATG
>JBDHAS010000449.1:0-2361 GCA_039588015.1 Gemmatimonadota bacterium
GTATCGAGCAGAAAGCGGAACTGTGTCTGTCCTGCCCTGGACGGTGAGTCTTGTGAAGGGTTCTCGGACACCCGCCGCTGAAGGCTGGTGCCGCTGGCAGGGGCGGCGGGTGTCGGAGAAGCCTCAGGGGAGGAAACCGCGGGGGGCTTAGGCTCGGTTGTGCGGTCTTCTCGGTCTATGGGGATTTGAGAACCCAGGGCTGGACTTTGCGCGGCCGGTGCGCCCCCGCTGGTTTCTTTGACCGCCATAGACGCGATGAAACAGCGATCAACACTTTCTTGACGCCCCTGCGCCGGGCTCAGGAGCCCTCATCCGTATCATTACCCTCATCCCCGGCCGCGTCGCTCGGCCGGCGGTGCTCGACCACGTGGTCGATGAGGCCGAACTCCTTGGCTTCTTCCGGCGTCATGAACCTGTCGCGCTCCATGGCCTCCTCGATGACATCGAGTGCTTGGCCCGTGTGTCCGGCGTAGATCTCGTTGAGGCGCGCCCGGGTCGCGAGGATTTCCCTGGCATGGATCTCGATGTCGGTCGCCTGTCCCTCGAAGCCGCCATAGGGTTGGTGGACCATGATCTTGGCGTTGGGCAGGGCGTTGCGCTTGTCTTTCGCCCCGGCCATCAGCAACAAGGAAGCCGCCGAGGCGGCCTGGCCGATGCAGACCGTGGAAACATCGGGTCGGATGTACTGCATGGTGTCGTAGATCGCGAGCCCCGCCGAGACGAGGCCACCCGGCGAGTTGATGTAGAAGGCGATGTCCTTCTTCGGGTTCTCGGACTCGAGATAGAGCAGCTGGGCGGAGATCAAGCTGGCGACGGTGTCGTCGAACGGGCCGGTCAAGAAGATGATGCGGTCCTTGAGTAGCCGGGAAAAAATGTCGTAGGCCCGCTCGCCGCGGCCGGTTTCGTCAACCACTATCGGGACCAGATCGCTCATCCAACACCCATCAGATTGAAATCGGCTGCCTGATTCCGGCAACCATAGCAGAAATTGCGGCCTGGAACGGGATGACGACGGCATGTCCTTTGACGAGGGCGATCGAAGGGCTGCCGGTCGGCACGTAGCTTATCTTCCGGGTTGTCGCGGCGGGTGATCTTATATCTTAGCTCGGCCGAGTTTCTTGAAGCCGCATTTCTTCTACCGAACGCTTGTCATGGCCGCCCCGTCCTTCATGTGTCCAGGAAGCTCCTGAGCTTGCGCGATCGGGTCGGGTGCTTGAGCTTGCGGAGTGCATTGGCCTCGATCTGCCTTATGCGCTCGCGCGTCAACGAAAACTGCCGGGCCACCTGCTCCAGTGTGTGATCGGTGCTCACGCCGATCCCGAAGCGCATGCGCAGGATCCGCTCCTCGCGCGGCCTGAGGGTCTCGAACATCCGGGTCAAGGTCTCGCGCAGGTTCGCCTGGATCGCGGCATCGAGCGGCTGCACCGCGTTCTTGTCCTCGATCAAATCGCCCAGACGGCTGTCCTCTTCGTCACCGATCGGGGTCTCCAGGCTGATGGGCTCCTTGGCGATCTCGAGAGCATCGCGCATTTTTTCGAGCGACATGCCGAGCTTCTCCGTCAGCTCCTGCGGGCTCGGCTCGCGGCCTAGCCCCTGCTGCATCTGCTGGCTGGTGCGCGCCAGCTTGTTGACCCTCTCGATCATGTGGCTCGGGATGCGCACGGTGCGCGCCTGGTCGGGGAGAGACCGGCTGACGGCACTGTCACGGAAACTCGTTGGCCTGGGGGACCGTTGGCAATAGCGTCCTGTGATGGACAAGACCACTTATCGCCGCCACCGGTTTCCAGGCGCCATTATCCAACACGCGATCTGGCTCTACTTCCGTTTCCCACTCAGCTATCGCGACGTCGAGGATCTCCTGGCCGAGCGAGGCATCGATGTATCCTACGAGACTGTGCGGCGCTGGGCGTTGAAGTTCGGAACAGCCTTTGCCCGTATGCTGAGAGGCCTGCGGCCTCGACCTGACAGCCGGTGGCATCTGGACGAAATGTTCATCTCGATCAATGGCAAGCAGATGTACCTGTGGCGGGCTGTAGACAGCGAGAGTGAAGTTCTCGATAGCTTCGTTCAGATGCGGCGAGATAGGAAAGCCGCCCTCAAGCTGATGCGCAAGCTGCTCAAGAAACAGGGCTTCGTTCCTTGTACGATCGTCACCGATAAACTCAGATCATACAGCGCTGCGCTGCGGGACCTCGGCCTGAGCAAGCACCACGATACTGGCGGCCGGAAGAACAACCGAGCGGAAGACTCACACCAACCTGTGCGACGACGAGAACGGAGAATGCAGGGCTTCAAGGCACCTGGTTCAGCTCAGCGTATCGTTTCCATCCACCCCGTTGTCTACAGTCACTTTAACGTGCA
>JBDHAS010000450.1:0-4419 GCA_039588015.1 Gemmatimonadota bacterium
GCGATCGTTCTGTCCTGCAGCGCCCAACCTGCAAGCTCTCAGGACTCGTTCACGACGCTCGACGGCGCCAGTGTCTCGGTAGCGGAATTCGAAGCCTCGGTGTCGGAGATTCTGGAGAAGGCGGGGGTAGCAGGCCTTTCCTGTGCCGTGATCAATGACTCGGCGATCGTGTATCTGAAAGCGTTCGGGCAAAAGGACGCGAGCACGGGCGATCAGAACGACGAGGAGACCAACTTCGCTGCCGCATCCTTCAGCAAGACCGTCTTCGCGTTCCTGGTGATGACGCTTGTGGGGGAGGGAGCGCTCGACCTCGATGAACCTCTGCAGGTCTATCTCGGCAGACCTCTGCACGAGGATCCGGCCTATGCCGACTTGGACGGGGACGAGCGCGCCGGCCAGATCACGGCGCGCATGGTGCTCAGCCATACCACCGGGTTTCCGAATTGGCGGTTCCTCACGGACGACGGCCGTTTGCGCATCATGTTCGATCCCGGCTCGCGCTTCTCCTATTCGGGGGAAGGTTTCACCCTGCTTCAGAAGGTGGTGGAAGGAGTCACAGGCCGGGGCCTGGAGGAGCTGGCACGGACGAGAATCTTTGCCCCGCTAGGCATGGAGCGAACGAGCTACGTTTGGCAGGAGATGTACGAGTCGAAGTCGCGACGCCGAGGCTGCCGGCTCGATGCAGACCACGGCGGCGGATTACGCTCGCTTCCTAGTGGCGATCATGAACGCAGATGGCACCTGGGAAGCGGGCGTACAGGAGATGTTGGAACCGCAGATCGCCATTCAGTCAGAGCGCATGTTCGGTCCTGGCTCGTGGAACGATACCGGTGAATACGCGGATATCAGTCTGGCCTGGTCGCTTGGGTGGGGAAGGTTCGACACCGAGTACGGGAGGGCATTCTTCCACACCGGACACGATTTCGGCTTCCAAAACTACACCGTCACCTATCCCGACGCAGGCGTCGGTATCGTGTTACTGGGCAACAGCGACAATTTCGAGAGCGTCGCCCGCGAGGTTGTAGCGGCGGCGCTGGGTGACGACCGCAGTCCGTTCGATTGGCTTGGCTATCCTCGCTTCGACCCATCGCGACGCAGGGAGCCCCCGCCCGAACCGGTGGCGACAGTGGTCGATCCGTCCATCCTGTCTGCGTATACCGGAGAGTACCGGTACGCGACCGGCGAGGTGCTTTCGTTCAAGCTCGAGGGGGATCGGCTGCTCTTCTCCCAAGATGGAGACAATTGGGAAGAGGCGTTCCCGGAGACGGAGGCGCGATTCTTCATCGAAGGAGATGATATTCGTTTCGCGTTCCAGCAGAATGAAGAAGGTGAAGTGACCGGGCTCGTTCTTCAGGTACAGGGTCTGGAACTGCGTTGGGAAAAAGTGCGGTAGCGGCCTGCTGGGCGACGGGAATCGCCGAGGCGACTCCCGTCAGAATTCACCGTCTCGGGGCTACGGACGCCGGCGCGCACAGACTCGCCGGACTCGCGGAGCTTCGCTATGACCTGCTTTCCTACAGTTCCGTTCGCGCCTGCTACGAGATAGACCGCCATTGTGGGTGCTCCCTTTTCGACGCTCGACTAATACAGCGGTAGCCAACCCACCCTGCCGCTCGGCCCCTTAACGACCAGGAATTCGTCGGACTCGGCCAGTACCGGCACCTCCGCTCCCGCAGCGATGCTGTCCACCGCCACAGCGGTGGAGGCCGGGTCAGTCAACAGCGTGGCTGCGCTCGCCACCATCTCGTTTCGAATCGGGCTGTCGAGCGGCTCCGTGAGCGACTCGGCGACGAAGCCAACCGTGCCGTCGGGCAAGGTCACGCGATACCACGCCCCGGTCCCTGCCTCCACACGCACGGGCGTGTGAAGCGATAGCTCAGCAAGAATGCTCGATCTGGTCGTCGGCAGCGACCGGATGCGAGACCCATCGCGGTTCACGCGAACGAGCCTGCCAATCAGGTCCTGATTACCTGTGAAGAGCGCGGGGGTCGTAGTAAGCCGTTGCAGCGCCGGGTACGGATCGAAGGAACCGGATGAGTACATGCCGAAGTGCAGGTGGGGCGGAGTCGTCCGAGCGTTGCCCGAGTTCCCGACGAATCCGACCGTGTCGCCGGCCTGTACCCGCTGGCCACGGCGGACCGCCTGGCTGTCGAGATGCGCGTAATAGTGCGAGCGGCCGAAGACGTCGCGGAGCCAGACGACATTGCCCCCAAGCCTGTTACGCCGCGTGCTGCGCACAACGCCGTCCGCCGCTGCAAGCACGGGCGTCCCTCTCGGAGCGAAGATGTCCAACCCCTCGTGCCTACGGCGTCCTCCGTCGCGGGAATCACCATACCAGCTGCCGATCGCCGTGCTGTCGCGCCCCGAGACCGGAAAATGTGAGAGCGAAGGCGTGATTATGATGCTGATCGAGTATCTGCCGCCGCGCAGCAGTTCCGGCTGAATGCGAATTAGGTAGTCGGCGTCGCGCCGCACCAGGTAGTCCAGCCGGCGCTCGAGACTGTCGGCGTTGGCCAGGTGCCGCGGCGCGGCCTCTGAGTTCCTACGCATCACGAACAGGTCGATGAAGACCTGGTAGCTGCTGTCGGGCTCGCTCTCGAACGCTATCTCCAGCCGCTGGCCGCGCCGCAAGGCTATACGGTAAGCCGTCGCCACAGCCTCTCGCGGATCGAGGTAGCTCTCTTCGTGGTACGGCGCAGCAACCTCTACGGCGCCGTTCAACGCCTCGCCGGCTGCGGTGATCCAGTCGCGGCCGAGAGCGGTCTGATCGAGCCCGGCCGCCAGTAGGGCCTGCTCGTAACGCTCGTGCGGGGTGTAGTGACCGAGGAGTTCGGGGTGTAGTGACCGAGGAGTTCGCGCAGCTTCTCCTTGCTGCACCCGGCGATTCCGAGCAGCAGCGTAAGGCCGCAGAGCCAGAGGTTCTTGACTGAGGAGTAGCCTTTCATGCCACAGAGTATTCCCGGTGCGCCACCTTTGTTCCCCATTGTCGACGGGGATCAGTTGGCGAGTCTCTCATTCTACCTGACGAAAAGAGGCGCGAGACGTTTCATTGATCGGTCGCGGTGCCTGTCCGCGCCGCGGGGCGACAATACGCTCCGATCGGGGCAATGGGAAGGCGGTACTGTGTTGCGGCTATGACCGAGGCACCCCTTGGATATCGAGATTCGTCAGCCCGGCCTCTCTGGCGTATTCGACGACCTCGACGTATTCGGCGCGGGTCAATCGCCGCGAGATCTTCGGATGGTCGTAGGCTTTGTACATCGGCCGGTACTGGGACATGATGTTGAGGTAAGTGTCCTTCGGCAGGTTCTCCGCGATCCAGTCGATTACTTGACGCGTCCCGCCGACCTGGTTGGGCATTACCAGGTGACGGATCATCAGGCCGCGGTACATCAGGCCATCCGCGGCCGGCTTCGCCACGCCGACCTGACGGTGCATCTCCAGCAGAGCCGCCTTGGTGATCTTGGGATAGGTGTCGGCACCCGAAGAGTACTTCGACGCCATCGCGCCCTCCGCGTACTTGAAGTCGGGCAGATAGATGTCCACGATGCCGTCGAACTTCCGCAGGATCTCCGGTCGCTCCCAGCCGCAGGTGTTGTAGACCAACGGCAATCGCAAGCCCTTAGCCGCCGCTATATCGAGCCCCAGCACGATGTGAGGCGAGTAGTGGGTGGGCGTGACGATATTGATGTTGTGGCAACCTATTCCCTGCAGGTGCAGCATCATGTCGGCCAGGTCGGCTAGGCTCTCGGGCTCGCCCACTCCCCCTTGGCTGATCTCCCAGTTGATGCAGAACACGCAGCGCAGGTTGCAGTTGCTGAAGAAGATCGTGCCTGAGCCGCCCCGTCCGGCCAGGGGCCGCTCCTCACCGTGATGCGGGTGATGGGCGGCGATGACCAGTTGCGAAGTGCCCTGACAGAACCCTGCCTGCTCATCGAGCCGTGCGGCACCGCATTGCCGGGGGCAGAGCGAGCAGCTTTTCATCAGCTGCCACAGTTCTTCTCCCCTCCGTTTGAGTTCACCGCTTCGGTGCAGCCGTAGGTACGGAGGCTCAAAATCGGGATCCGGCTTTGACTGTTTCCGGCATGCGGCGCTGAGGCAGGGGAAGGTAGAAGTGAGACCGGCGGCCGCTGCCATAGAGAAGGCCGATCCGATGAACCTTCTTCTCGACAACTCCTTCATCGGAAGCGCTCCTGGTGGAGACATCTGGGAGGTTTGTCTCCAATTTACACGAATACCGGCTCTTTTTGCCATGCGCAGTGGAACGGCCGGTCCACCGGCTTCTCGGCAGGGCGGGCCTCACGTACTTGGGCGACCCCGCGACGGAGCCGGCGTTCTGTCTGTGGGATCAGTCCTTCTGACGGAAGACGCGGCGTGGCGACACCTTCTTGGCCGGGAAGAGGAATCGGCGTCCGATTC
>JBDHAS010000451.1:0-2339 GCA_039588015.1 Gemmatimonadota bacterium
GCCTCGACCGTTCGGTCAAGACGGGTTCCAGGCCAACGTACTTCCTGCGAAGGGTCTTCAGATCCATGCACCCAGAAAGCACGGATCGATCGGCTAGTCAATCAGTTATTTCGTTACAGGCCCTAACCAGCCATTGCAGCTGGCGGCTGGGTCGGTCGGGCGGTAGATTGAGTAGGTACTGCGCTGCATGTGGGACTCTCGCAGCCGCAGCTGAAGCCTATTCGTCAGGCCGACGGACACTCGGAGGTGCTCAGATGCCGGTCCCATCTTGCCTGAGATGCGAAGGCGAACTTCTGGTTTCGCAGTCGGACCACGGCAAGGACATCGAGTTCTTCGAGTGTCCGTCGTGTAAGCGAAACTACGCAAGACATCCCGACGGCGCCCTCACTTACCGCTGGCTCCATCCAGTATCGCTTCCGTTGTACGCCGTGCTTTTCGAACGAGACCCGGTGACCCATGCGCGTGACGTCGCCGGCCACTTTGTCAGACAGCACGCCGCTCAGGAGGTGACGGAATTGGTCAATGAGATCGAGCTGGAGCTGAACCAGCCTACCCAGCAGATTCACAAGATTCTCGACAATCCACAGTCGGAGGAGGTCTGTCGCGAGTTCCTTCGAACGTTTGTGGCGTGCATCCGACTCGAGAAACAATGATGGGTTCGTCTTCTGGTTGCTTCGCGGTGGAGCGGCCTAACCAGCCATTGCAGCTGGCAGCTGGTTCAGTCGGGCGGTAGATTGAGTAGAGTCATGCGCTGCATGTAGGAATCTCGCAGCCGCAGCTGAATGGCATATTCGTTAGGCTGACAGCGCCCCCAGCAAAGACTTGACGTAGCATGATATCCGTGCTATCGGGTTATCATGATTCGGTCCTTTCGGGACGCTGGGACTGCCGACATCTTCAACGGTCGCCGAACCAAGGCGGCTCGTCGTACGTGTCCCCAGCGTCTCTGGAGGGTCGCGGTCCGCAAACTCGATCAGTTGGATTCGGCGGCGACGCTCGAAGATCTGCGCGTGCCGCCAGGCAACCGACTGGAAGCTCTGTCGGGGGATCGTTGAGGCCAGTACAGTGTCCGCATCAACGATCAGTATCGGATCTGTTTTGTGTGGACAGCCTCGGGACCCGACGACGTCGAGATCGTGGACTACCACTAGAGACATGAGGAGAGACGATGGTCCGCGTGCCTACCAACAGAGAGCCGACCCACCCGGGCGAGATGCTCCTCGAGGAGTTTCTCAATCCAATGGGGCTGACTCAACGTGACTTGGCCGATGGTATCCACGTTCCGTACCAGCGCATCAATGAACTCGTGAACAGGCGCAGGGGTGTTACGCCAAGTACGGCATTGCGTCTCTCGAAGTATTTCGGAACGTCCCCTGATTTTTGGATGAATCTTCAGGTGCGTTGGGATCTCTACGAAACAGAGAAGAGTGAAGCGCGCGAACTGAAGAGGATCAAGCGGAGAAGACGCACCGAAGCAGCCTAACCCCGCAATGCACCTCGCGGCCGGCCGCGTTCACGACCTGGCTGGCCACGGGCGCGGCCGCAGGTGATTGCCATAATCGTTATACGGATAGCACCTCTGCGTTTCGCTTTCAGGGACAGATTCTTTTTCTGGCGCTCCGTTGGCTGAACGGTCGTGCACGTCAACACGGCCTTCGCTTCTTCCTCACTTGAAGGCGCTCTTACGGATAGACCTGGGTTTCGACCGTCATCGTCGCAGTCCCGCGTCTCGCAATTGGTGCTGGCCTCAGCAGTCGGCGTCCGTCGTTCAGGCGGCCCGCGCTGAGGCACAGCTCTTGGCTGAACGACATCGCACCGAGTTAGGCGCACCCTCATCGTCGCTCTCGCCTAGGGGTGACGTGATCGCTGTTGGGTGAAGCAGCTCGTGCTGAGACCGCAGATCCTTCGCTTCTGCAACGGCGCCTGTCCGCTCTCTGGGGACCGACGCGGTCTCCAAAGTCTTCCCAAGCTGATGACCTCGAGCCCTTGCAGGGGAGGCTTCTCAAGGGTTTGCGTTACGGTTCTTCGAGTGCTTTGCCCGGCTTATCGCTGCTAGGCACCGTCGACCACCCCCTCAGAAGGTCTGTCTCAGACGGCCTTGCTACGACTTGACTCAACGCTGAAACGGATCATTCTTAAAGACGCGTTTGAGATTGCAAACACGACTGGGCCCGTATAACCAGCGTATCTGGACTCCTCCCGCAAGAGCAATTCGCACATGGAGTGCGGGGCGGTACTGACTGCAAACGTATCTTCGGCCTCGAAATGGAGCACGCTATGCTCCGGGCCACCATGGACAAGTGCGCGCAGGGAGCCAATCGCCTTGCACGGCCTTGGAA
>JBDHAS010000452.1:0-2327 GCA_039588015.1 Gemmatimonadota bacterium
GGCGCATGTCCTCTTCGGTGACGCCCGTCAGCAGCACCGACCGCAGGCGGGCCACCTTGGCCACGGCGAACGCGAGTCGCCCTGCCGCGCTTCTGAGCCGCGTCCTCGTGGACTAACTCCAGCCCGCCAGGAGCGTGAGCAGATCGTTGATCCCGATGTTCCCATCGAGGTTCAGGTCGGCGAGGCAGCAGTCCTCGGAGCACAGACCCCAGGCGGACAGCAAGATCAGCAGGTCGTTGATGCCAACGACAGCGTCGCCGTTGAGATCGCCGAGCACAAGCTCAACCGGAGCCGGGTCGCCTTGATACTCGTACGCCCCCATGTCCACAGGAGCAGGGACGCCGCAGCCGGTGTCCGCCGTCGCCGCGTCGTCGGCGAAACGCGGGTTGCCGTCGAGATCGAGGGGCGTCAGCTCCGTCGTGTCGCCGTCGTCGTCGAGGTCTGCCGTGTCCGGCGAGACCAGCCAGTTGTGTCCGGCGTCGATGCAGGGTGAGCCTGCCTGCAAGCGGAAGTCGGCGCTGTCCGGATCGACGAACAGCGGATCAGCGTCGATGTTCTGAGAACCAGATCCAAGCCACCCACCTTGTATGTCGCTGTAGCTCACCACCGTTGTGTTTGTGAACGAAATCTGCGGGGCCGTGTTTCCCCATACGACGCAGTTCCATACTGTGGCACCACTGTCACTGAAGCTATAAACTCCTCCGCCCCGGGGTTTCGCTGGACACTCCACTGCGTCATGATGTGCGACGCAGAAAGGAGTCTGTCCCATGCCGAGCAGGAAGCAGGAAGGCAACGCGGCTGCGGCGGAGGGAGCCCGGAGGGCGACCGGAGCTGCAGCCGAGCGCGGTCGCTGGACCAGCGCCCGCAAGACCGAGGTCGCTCTGAGGATCCTGAGGGGCGAGGATCTCGAAAGCCTCTCACGCGAGCTGAGGGTCACCGCAGCACGCCTCGCCGCGTGGCGTGACGAGTTCCTCGCCGCCGGCCAGGCGGCGCTGAAGAGCCGGGCGGCCGATCACCGCGACGACGAGATCCGACGGCTGAAGACCAAGATCGGGGATCTCACCATGGACCTCGAAGTCGCCGACCTGGTCATCGAACGCTACCAGTCCGTCACCGGCATGAAGCCCCCTTTCGCCGACAGGAGGTCGAAGCGATGAGCCAGGCCAGCTCGATCTCCGCACGGAAGCGCTATGGCCTACAACGGATCTGCCGCCTGTGCTGCGTCTGTCGCTCGACGGTCTACGCGCAACGCGCTTTCGAGTCGACGTCCGAAGCCGATCGACCTCGGCCGCGCCGACGAGGTCCCATCGGCGCCTGCCCGGATGAACAGCTCGTCGAGCACATCCGCGCGGTCCTGGCGGATTCGCCATTCCACGGCGAGGGATACCGCAAGGTCTGGGCACGCCTCCGCCATCGCGGTGTCCGCACGAGCAAGGAGCGTGTCCGACGCCTCATGCGTGAACACGGTCTCCAGGCCCCTCACCGCGTCGGCAACCCCCGAGGACCGCGGGCACACGACGGTACGATCACCACCGACACGCCGGACACGCGGTGGGGAACGGATCTCACCAGTACGGTCACACTGACGGAAGGCACGGCGACCGTGTTCGTGGCCGTGGATCACTGCACCTGCGAATGCGTCGGTCTCCATGCGGCGAAGTCGGCGAACCGGTTCGAGGCGCTTGAACCGATCCGTCAGGGCGCCCGCGAGCACTTCGGCTGCTTCGCCGCCGACATCGCGACCGGTCTCGAACTCCGCCACGACCACGGCAGCCAGTACATGAGCGACGACTTCCAGAACGAGCTGGCGTTCCTCGGAATCGAGAGTTCGCCGTCGTTCGTCCGCGAGCCCGAAGGCAACGGCTGCGCCGAGCGGTTCATCCGAACGCTCAAGGAGAACCTCTTGTGGGTCAGGACCTTCCGAACGGTCGACGAGCTGCGTGAGGCGCTCATCGAGTTCAAGAGGACCTACAACGAACAGTGGCTCATCGAACGCCACGGACATCGAACGCCGGCCCAGGTCCGGCAGGAAAAGCTTGCATCCGCGCCCGCCAAGGTGGCGGCGTGATTACCATGTGCCCCGTGTCCAGCAATCCGGAGGCGGTTCACTCTCCCCGTTGGAGTCGTCACGCGATGAGGTAGAATCCCACCAGTGAGAGCTTGACTCTCGGGTCTACATAGAAGGCCGCGCTGCGCCGCACTGAACGGGGCTGTCATTCAACCGTCGCCCCGCCAGGTTCACGGCAGGTTCGGAGCAAGGCATGGCCAAGGTCTTCATCTTTGTCGTCTTGTCCGCTCCGTTGGCTTACGTCTCGAGAGCTTCCATA
>JBDHAS010000453.1:0-2317 GCA_039588015.1 Gemmatimonadota bacterium
GGGGTCCCCGCCGAAACGAGAACCCCTTACGCTGCAACCGATTGTGTGTAGTAGCGGAGGAGGGACTCGAACCCCCGACACGCGGATTATGATTCCGAGCCGGAGATCAAGCGAGCGGAAGGCGTTTCGCAGCGGACAGTCAATCTCTATCGCGCCACGCTGCACCGCGTCTTCCGGCTGTGTGTGCGGCCGTGGCTCTTGATTCCGACCAATCCAGTAGCCGTCACGGAGCCACTGCGTGAGGAGCCTCGTGAGCCGCGCCTGCTGACGCGGACCGAGTATGAAGCGCTTCGCGCCTCCTGCGTCGACAACCGGATGCTGCACCTATTCGTGACATTGGCATGGGAAACGGGCGCACGTAGCGGCGAACTGCTACAACTCGAATGGCCCGACGTGAATCTCGCGCAGCAGCACGTGACGTTCGCCAACGATCCACGACGGGGGCGGCAGACCAAGGGTCGGCGCTCACGCACGGTGTCACTCTCCGAGGTTGCAGTCGCTGCCTTGCGGGATCACGCGGCGCGTTTCCGACTCCTCGCACCACCATCGCCGTATGTGTTCAAGCACCTGCGGTCAAACCGCAGCGCAAGGCCTGGCGACCGGCTGGAGAGCCTCTATCGGGCATTCAAGCGGGCATCCGCAGCAGTGGCTTTGCCGAACGTTAGGCCCCACGATCTGCGGCATTGTTTCGTGACCCGGAAGCTGGCGGAAGGAGTGCCTGCGCAGCTCGTGATGCGGTACGTGGGGCACTCCGACCTCGCCACAACGCTGAAATACTCGCATCTTGTCGCGGGACATCTAACGCCAGTCGTCTCAGCGGCTGTCAGGCAATCGCTGGAGCACGCCAATGCCTAAGTCCACAATCCGATTCACGTCATTCCCGCGCACCGAGCCACCGCCCGACTTCGTACCCAGGCTGATCACCGCTTTTCGATCCTGCGAGTCGGCTATCAGCACCGAGAAGCTCGACAAAGGGCTTACGAGTGACGGCGTGTTGCCAGAGTTGAGCCCCGCTCTAGTCGAACTGGGATTCGAGGTCGAACGCGGTAAGCACAAGGCTGACAGGATCGAGCGCCCGGTAGCCCGCGTCCCCCACCCACCTTCCTAATGGAACAAGTGGAACAACCGGAACATTGCAGGAATGACGGGTGATTCCTGTTCCGGTTGTTCCAATTCATGAACGGCGAATCAGCAAACGCTCCGGGAGCCGGCGGGGCGCCTTCCATCACGACATCAAATTCCGCTTCTCTGCTCTCCCCGGAAGACCCCGCCGACTACGTTGGCAATAATCACGATGATCAAGAACCACGCTACCACTAGCTCGAAGCCAGCGAAGATCGCAATCCACCCCGAGGCTCCGTCGAAGGCCGAGCCATCGAGGCGGAAGGCCCGTCCGATATTTGCCTTCAGGAGTCCCCACCGAGCACTCAAGCTGGAGTCGGCTCCCGCAAGGACCATAGCGATGGTGGTGTAGACTGCTACTTCAAAGAGGTTCAACACGAACCCGGCAAGTGAACGCCGATAACCCTTGAGTGGCCGTTCAGCCACGAACATCCAATGGAGGCTAAACACGAGTATGTCAGCGATCCGCAGGGCAGCGATCGTCGCGCCAACCACCACCGCGATACCGTGCGTGAGGATGGATAGAACGTGAACGTCGATGAGAGCCAACCAGGCCAGGCCGATGGCGACGCTCGCGCCCTGGTAAGCCTCCGACACCCACGCAGGGGCTGTGCATCGACTTCCTCGTCGCAAGCTGTTGAGCCAGTACCCCGGGCTGATGCGGGACAAGCCCTCGAGGCCGCGCCTCAACTGCGGAAACCAAAGTCCGTCCGATCTATCAAGCCTGGCCAGGACCCGCTTCATATCAGTAGTCGGTGCAAACCGTCACGGCGCATCAGTGCGAACTCCGACATATTGGGCCACTGCGAGGAGGCGGGCAAGTGTTGAGGAGCGCTGCGCCGGGCGCTGTCGTTTCTGGGCCGCTCTTACGCCGACCTGACATCGAGGTGCACATTAGGCCCAACGCCACGGACCGAAGGGAATCCTGCAGAAGGGTGGCGGTGACGAATGGAAGTGACCTTTGAAGGCGTGGGCGCTAAGGTAATCGCGATAGTCATAGCCTGTGTGGCGATGTTGTTGGTGTACGCTGCCGGTCGCCACCACAACAAGGAGAACACGGGCTTCAAGGGGTACTTCTTCACCTCGATTATTGTGCTTGTTGGTGGTGTTCTTGTGGGAGGGATGCTCAGCACTGCGCTCAGTGAATACTGCCATGAAGGGTTGACGCAAGCCGAGCAATATCAATACAGGCAAT
>JBDHAS010000454.1:0-2788 GCA_039588015.1 Gemmatimonadota bacterium
CGAGTGCTGGCCGCGGCGGAGCGGGTCGCTATCTGGGGCAGCCGATTCGCCCCTGGGTCGAACTGGATCCTCCGGAACCGACTGGCGCGGCGGTTCAACGAGATGATCCTGGGGATCGACCGCCGGCGAGAGCTGCCCGAGTTTGCGCGCACGACCTTTGCGGCCTGGTGGAGCCGGCGGGAAGCAGTCCGCCATGAACGGGGGGGGCAAGGTCAGCCACCGGTCGCCGTCTTCGCCGACACGTTCACCAACTACTACGAGCCACAGCACGGCATCGCCACGGTCCGGCTGGCGGAGAAACTCGGTGTCCAGGTGGTGGTGCCGCCGCGGGTTTGCTGCGGCCGGCCTCTGATCTCGAAGGGATTCCTCGACCGAGCTCGTCGGCAAGCTGCGGCGACCGTGCAAGCGCTGTCGCCGCTCGCTGAGGTCGGGGCACCCATCGTCTTCTGCGAGCCGGGCTGCTACTCGGCGGTGCGCGACGACCATCCACTCCTGCTGCGCGACGAGTTGCAGGAGAAGGCCGAGTTGGTGTCCGCCGCCTGTCTGACTTTCGAGGAGTGGGCGGAGTCTACGCTGGCGTCAGCGAGCGATGCGTCCGGTGAACTGGTCCGCCGTGGTCCGCGGAAGGTCTTGCTGCATGGTCACTGCCACCAGAAGGCGCTGGTCGGCAGCGATCCCGCGGCGAGGCTGTTGTCGCGGATCCCGGGATGCGAGGTCATCGATGCAGACAGCGGCTGCTGTGGGATGGCGGGCTCCTTCGGCTACGAACGGGAGCACTACCCGATCTCCGAGGCGGTGGGCGAGCGCAAACTGTTCCCCGCTGTCCGCGAGCAGGGGCCGGACACGGCAGTCGTTGCCCCGGGGTTCTCATGCCGCCAGCAGATCCGCCACTTCACAGACGTCGAGGCCGTGTCTGCGATGCAGCTGATCGAGCCCCTGGTCACCGGTTGACGCCACGCTATCCTGTTGCATAGCCCAGCGACTTCCTGATCTGCAGGCGCCCAGCTTGCATGAAAGAGGGCCAGACAGCCCATGAGGCTGTCTGGCCCTCAGAGCGAGCTTGGTAGCTCGCGGACGTCTCTCGCCGCTAGAACGCCGATCCCGCGTTTGGCCGCCGCCGGTGGCGCTGCCGCGGCTCCTGCGACCGTAGCACGACGCGCAACACGCCCGTCTCGAGGTCGACGTCCCACAGCGTCACCCGTGGCTGGAGGAACCTGGCCAGGTCATCCGTCGTGAGGGTCTCGGGCGTGGATTCGAGGAACTCCAACACCCGAAGGCGCATCGCAGCGTAGGTCCCGCCGTATCGCTCGGCCGCGACCCGCAGTCCGATCTGGTCGTCCAGCATCCGCCGCACCGCTCCCTGGGTGACTTCCAGCAGGCGCTCGATGAAGTCCATCTGCTCGGCACCCCCATGCTCGGCGCGGCGCGCCTCGAGCTCCTCGGCGGTCTTCGGCTCGCACAGCTCGAGCAGCTGGCGTCGGACCGTCGGCTTCAGGACCGAGCGGCGCTTCGGCTCTGTGGCCTCCCGCTCGGCGGTGGCGCAGAGCGTGAGGTCGTTGCGGCTGAGGCGCAGGAACGACGTCATGCGCTCGTAGAGGTCCGTCTGGCCGGGCCGTGGTGGCCTCCGCCGGCCGGCGATCAAGTCGTCGATGTACTCCTTGGGAAGCTGGACGGCTTCGGCCAGATCTTCCGCTGAGCGCTCCGTTTCCCGGAGCCGTTGGCGGAGCAGCTTTCCCACGGGCATGGGTTTCTTCAACGGGACCGATGACTTCAAACAGCTCCTCCTCTCAACGACTGCCTCGACTCTTGCTCTCTACGCGCTCAGCACGTGTTCGCCCTCTGGCGCGGAGACGATCCCGGGCGCCAGGGAGAACCAGCCAGCCTGGTGTGTAGGATCAGATGATCGGTTCTTGGGGACCCGGGACGATCCCGATGATATCGGGGTCCACATCAGGGTCGTGAGATTGGCCCGACTTCTCAGCCTTCTCCGCCTTCCTCTGGGCACGACGCTCCTCTTTGGCCTTGCGCTTCTCCCTCTTGGCGAGCTCGCGCTGCCGTTTCGCCTGCCTCGCTGGACCGGGTCGTGCCATGAACCACTCTCCATTCCCTGAAGGCCACAAGAAAACTAACACAATCAGTGGTCTGGCGCATGGTTAGATTCCCTATTAGCTTCTAGGTTTGTAGGTCGAACCGCGAGCTGGCATCTTCTCACTTCGGTAGAATGGTCCCCGCTCAGGATGGGTACCGACGCCGAAGACGTCGCTTCATCCCCCAGGTTCAGACAATCAGCGATGGGCCTCGCGCCCGAATTGTTGCGGGCTGTCGAGGAGCGGGGCTACACCGAACCCACTCCGGTCCAACGGGAGGCGATTCCGTTGGGGCTGGAGGGCCGTGATCTGGTCGGCTCGGCGCAGACCGGAACCGGCAAGACGGCGGCGTTCCTGCTGCCGATTCTGCAGCGACTCAAGAGCGGCACGCCGGGAAACACCAGGGCCCTCGTCCTCGTGCCCACCCGGGAGCTCGCCGAGCAGGTGCTGGACAGCGCCCGGGCGTACGGTCGTCACGCGGGCGTGAAGTCCGTGGCGGTCTACGGTGGGGTCGGCATGGAGCCGCAGACTCGTGCGCTCAAGCGCGGCGTCGATATCGTGATCGCCACCCCGGGGCGGCTGCTCGACCACATGCGTCGGGGACACGTCGATAGCTCCAAGCTCGAGGTGCTGGTCCTCGACGAGGCGGACCGGATGCTCGACATGGGGTTCGCGCCCGACGTGCGCCGGATCCTCGACTC
>JBDHAS010000455.1:0-2257 GCA_039588015.1 Gemmatimonadota bacterium
CTCACATTTACTGATCTCTATCCCCCGCGCCCAGGCGACCCCGATTATGTCGCACCGCAGGTAGAGGCGTAGCCGTGGAAACCCGACGCACGACCCAAAAGGATGCGGCCTATCCCCTCGAGGCCGTCGCCGGCTATACAGACTACGGATACCACGGCATCTCGGGATTCGTGGATCACGACACCGCCTACCCGGACTCCCTCGAGGACTACGAGTGCGGTACGCGGACCTACGACACGGCAGGAGGCTACAATCACGCCGGAGTCGACTTCTTTCTCTGGCCTCTCACGTGGAACAACATGGACGCCGGTGTCGTGCAGATCGTTGCGGGCGCCGCCGGCACCATCATCAACAAGCACGACGGGGAGTTCGACCGCAGCTGCAGCTCCAACTCCAATCCCTGGAATGCGGTCTACGTCCAGCACGCCGACGGTTCGATCGCGTGGTACGGCCACATGAAGAAGGACTCGGTCACGGCGAAGTCCGTCGGATCGTCGGTGGCGCAAGGCGAGGTCCTGGGACTGGTCGGCAGCTCCGGCAACTCCTCCGGCCCACATCTCCACTTCGAGCTCTACGACTCTGGAAGCAACCTGGTCGATCCCTACTCCGGTGCCTGCAACGTCATCACGTCGTGGTGGGCCAGCCAGCGACCCTACTACGACTCGGCCATCAACAAGCTCTCCACCGGGTCTGCCACACCGACGATCTCCCTGTGTGACGGGCCCGAGGAGCCGATGATCAAGACCGTCTTCGCGCCCGGCGAGACGATCTACCTCACCGCCTACTACCGCGACCAGCTGAGCGGCCAGTCCAGCACCTACACAGTGCACCGGCCGGACGACAGCGTCTTCAGCGCCTGGAATCACTCGTCCCCCGAGCCCTACTACGCGGCATCGTATTGGTATTGGTCGATCGCGCTCCCGACCGACGCACCCAAGGGCACGTGGCTCTTCGAGATCGTCTACGAGGGCGATACCTACGAGCAGAGCTTCGAGGTCCAGGTTGCGCGGGTCCCCGTCCTCGGGCCGCAAGCGCTGCTGGTCCTCTGCACCGCGATGCTGGCAGTCGGCCTCTGGCACACCCGCTCAGCGGCCCGCCGGTGGTGAAGAGGATCGTGTCCGGGGGGCAGAAGGGCGCCGACCGAGCCGCACTCGACGTCGCCCCTTGGTGTGGATACGGATGCAGACGACTAGAACGTATCTCAGGGGTCCACCGCGAGATGGCGCGCCCGAGCCATAAGGCAAGATTCGGAGTAGATCTTGGGAAGATCGAGGGCGCGAATGGCTGTGCTTCCCCGGAACCGAGAAACACCTATCGGGAGAGAACGCTTACACCGAGCGGCCTTCGCGAAACCGCTCTCTGCGCTTTGGGAGTTGATACCCGAGGCCGTAGGGGTGCTACGCGAACTCCTTCGGGACTCCGAGGCCCCACCGCGGGCCCGAATCAGCGCCGCCCGCGTGGTTCTCGACCACGCCGCACGGTCTCGGGACCTCTCCAAGGAGGTTGAGGCATACGGCTACGTGAGCCGGCAGCTCGGCCACGCGGACGTGAGCGTCACTGCCCGTCACTACGCCAAGTGGGCCGGTGGTGACGCCTACCGCAGACCGCTCCAGGTTCGTGAGGACGAAGTGCCCGCAGACGGCCGATGGAACCTGGATCAAGACACGTGTTCCCCAGACGAGAGGCCTCTCCCGCCAGCACGATCGCGTCTTGAAGAGCATCTTCAAGGGCGCCGCGACGACGTTGATCACGCAGCGCAACAAGGATCCCATCTATGCGCGCTACAAGCGGCTTCTCGACGGAGGCACGAAGCCGATGCTCGCAAAGCTGAGCTTGGCGCGCATGATTGCAGCGATGGTGCTACGGATGTGGAAGGACGAGGAAGAGTACGACCCCGGACGAGCCAGTCCGCCCACGCACACACGCCAACGAATCGCGATGCGATGAGATTGCCCTCGAACTGAATCCTCAGACCGATCCGCTCGGTACGTCTCCGCCGCTGCTCAGGCGGAACCACGAGCACGAAGTCTCAACTCGAGACCGCCCAGCCAGAACGGGAGCAGACGCCCGGATCGAAGAATCTGCGGCGATGGGGGAGGTGCGTCTTGCGCTCCGACCCTATGGAAGGGCATTCAAGCTGCGTTTTCGCGAGCCCCAGACAACAGCAGAACCGCGGCGATCAGCCAATCGCATCGTTCGAGGTTCATCGCCCGATGGCGGCTCCGGCTGAAACCGCCGGGCTCGCGGCGCTTCTCTC
>JBDHAS010000456.1:0-4204 GCA_039588015.1 Gemmatimonadota bacterium
CGTGCTTTCCAGCGGCAGGATCTCCAGGCCGTGGCCGGCAAGATCGAGCTCGCGGATGATCTCCGGGCGCAGCAGGCTGACCACGTAGGACAGGACCGAGAACTTGTAGCCGGGAAACACCTCTTCGGTTACCGCGGAGCCGCCCACCTGTGGGCGTCGCTCGAGCACCAGGACCCGCTTCCCGGCACGCGCCAGGTAGGCCGCGGTGACGAGCCCATTGTGCCCGCCACCGATGATCACGGCATCGTATTTCTGCTTCTTGTTCATCCTCAGGCCCGTTTTCTTTCCGGGTTGAAGAACGGAGTGTCAACAACTATGGCCGCCGCTCTCTTCCGCTGATGCTCCGCCGTGACCTCCATCTCGACTCGCGTGCCGCGCTTCGCGTGGGTCGACTTGAGGTGAGCCAGCGCGATGTACTTCTTGAGGATCGGCGACCAGCAGCCGCTGGTGCGCCAGGCTGTGGCGGGGAGCTGCGGCGGCAGACCGAACTCGCCGTAGACCTTCTCGAGCGACTCCCAACTCAGCTCGAGGCCCTTCACCACCCACTCGGGACCGCGGCGCCACTCCTCGAGCAGGGACTTACGGCCGACGAAGTTCTTCTCCAATCGCACCGCCCAGCCCAGGCTCAGCTCGAACGGTGACGACTTGCGCGATTCGACCAGAGCTCTGTTGGCCGGTATGTAATCGACGTCGATCAGCAGCAGCCCCGCTTCGATGCGAGCCATGTCCAGTGCGAGTATCCCGGTCGGCGTGATGCCGTACGATTTCCCCGCTTCCATCAGCCGGTCCCAGAGACCGATCGCGTGCTGCGCCTCGACCCAGATCTCATAGCCCAGATCGCCTGTGTAGCCCGTGCGTGATATCGTCACCGGAATGTCGCCGATGTTGGCGAAAGTCAGGCGGAAGAACTTCAGCGAGTCCAGGTCGGCGTCGCACGCGCTCTTCAGTATCTCGCGCGAGGTCGGACCTTGCAGCGCTAGAGCGGCGGTGCGGTCGGAGTCGTCCTCGATGCTCACCTTCAGGCCGATCGCGTTGTCGCACAGCCAGCGCAGGTTCGGCTCGCCGGAAGTCAGCCGAAAGGCGTCCGGCCCTAGGCGCTGCAACGTACCATCGTCCAAGACCTTTCCCTTCTCGTCGCACCACGGCCCGTACATCACCTGGCCTTCTTCACAACCCTCGATGTCGCGGGTGAGGACGCGGTTCAGGAAAGCCTCCGCATCGGAGCCCCGGATCAGGTACTTGTAGAGTGGCGAGACGTCGAGCAACGCCGCGGCGCTGCGGATCGCGTAGTACTCGTGCTCGTGGGTGAGTTCGTATGAACTGGCCGCGACGTATCCCGCCCAACGACGCCAGTTCTGAGCTTGACACAGTGGGCTTGTTCTGGAGTGGAACGGTGTCCGTCTCAGCATCGGTGACTCCCGCTCGCAGGCCGACATCATCTCGAGGCTGACTCGTACAAGTACCCGGCCGACAAGAGCCCTGCTGGCGCTCTTGCCCCCAAGGCGAAGCGGCCACTGCACACTGCTTCGTAGGGTCAGCCAGGTTGAGGGCTGTGGGCAACTTAGTAACCAGGGCGCCGATTGACGAGAGGCCCGAAAGTGCTTGTGGGACGCGATAGCCCGCGCTGTCCCCTCAGCTGTTTCGTGCCTTGCTGGCCCCGGATTAGGCACGCATACTACTAATCGCAGAACCGCCCAAACACTGTGAGCCCACCGCCTTTCGCGTGCTAGCAGGCTGGGCACTCCGGGTTCTATCAGCGTAGCGTGAGTGAGCCGCAGCGATACCTGGTTCTGGGTTCTTGGGGCCAATAGCCGCAGGAGAGATACGATGCGTTCGCACCAGCCGACTCAGTTCAACTTCAAATGCCCGAAGTGCTCGAACTCCAGTTGCGAGATCGGCACCATAAGCACGGCGGGTGGCTTTTGGAGCAAGATCTTTGACGTACAACACAAGAAGTTCACCTCGGTGACATGTGAACGGTGCAAGTACACGGAGATCTACAAGGCCGACAGCTCTACGCTCGGCAACATCTTCGATCTGTTCACGAACTGAGATATTAAGGCGGTAGATCGCTGCCATTTCCGTTGTGCCCGGTCGAGGTGGCCTCCCCGCACTGCACGCTGACAGTTGCAGAACTTTCCACCTTCCTACTGAGAGGCGAGCCCGAATGGTTTACTTCCACCGCACGTCCGTCGCGCTGGTTCTATCTGCCCTCGCAACGCTGGCGCCGGAGGTATACGCGCAAAGCCAGTCGATCTCCTCCGACCAGGTCGCGGAGCTGCGCTTTCGCGAGATTGGACCGGCTGTAACCGGTGGACGTATCCACGACGTCGAGGCGTTGCCCCACGATCCATCGGTGATCTATGTAGCGACTGCGTCCGGCGGCATCTGGAAGTCCTCTAACAAGGGGACGACCTGGACTCCGATCTTCGACGACAAACCGGTGAGCACGTTTGGGGATCTGGCCATCGCTCCATCGGATCCGAACGTGGTCTGGGCCGGGACCGGCGAGCAGAACCGTCAGAGCACTTCGTGGGGTAACGGCGTCTACCGGTCTCTAGATGCCGGCGCGACCTGGACCCATTTGGGTCTCGACGAGACGCGGCATATCGGACGAATTCGAGTGCATCCCAACGACCCGGATGTCGCCTACGTAGCGGCTCTTGGCAGCCTGTGGTCTTCGAGCCGCGAGCGGGGCGTCTACAGGACCTCCGACGGTGGCCGTACCTGGGAGCAGGTGCTGTTCGTCGACACGTTCACCGGCGTAGTCGATCTGGTCATGGATCCCAGAGATCCGAACACTCTGTACGCGGCGGCGTACCAGCGGCTGCGCCGGACCTGGGGGTTCAACGGTGGTGGCCCGGGAAGCGGCATCTACAAAACCACTGATGGTGGCCGCACCTGGCGAAAGTTGACGGACGGAATCCCCGAGGGCGACAAAGGGCGGATCGGGTTGGCCATCGCTGAGACCAACCCGATGGTTCTGAGCGCGTTGATCGAGCACGCGAGCGAACGTGGCACCTACCGCAGTGAGGATGGCGGCGAAACATGGGAGCGAGTCAATCGACTAAATCAGAGGCCCATGTACTACAGCCACATCTACATCGATCCCACAAATGAAGACCGCGTCTACTCGCTGGCGACGTCCTTCTACAAGAGCGAAAACGGCGGCCGTGACTTCCGGACGATGCCCACGCGGCCGACCTACGACGTCGGAGTGCACAGCGACTTCCACACGATGTGGATCGACCCGAGCGACTCGAGGCACTTCTACTTGGCGGGCGACGCAGGCTTGCACGAGACGTGGGACCGCGGCGAGACGTTCATCCGAATCAACAACATCCCGATCGGCCAGTTCTACGCCATCGGCGTCGACATGCGCGAGCCGTACTATGTCTACGGCGGCATGCAGGACAACCACTCCTGGGTCGGCCCGAGCCGCACCCGCAGCTGGATCGGCATCATCAACGACGAGTGGCGGCAGATCGGCTTCGGCGACGGCATGTACCATCAGGCCGACCATACGGACCACCGCTACGTGTATGGGGCCGCCCAGAACGGTACGATCGTCCGACTCGACCCGCGCACCGGTGACCATCTCGACATCCGGCCGACGCCTCCGAATGGCGAGCCGTCCTACCGCTTCGACTGGGTCACGCCCGTAATCGTGTCGCGACACGATCCGAGCGTCGTCTATCTGGGCGGCAACCGCCTGTTCATCTCCCGGGACCGCGGTGACGCGCGGCATCGACCGCGATACGCTGCAGCTCATGGGCGTGCTCGGCGCCGATTCGATGCTGTCGAAGAACGACGGTACGTCATCGTTCGGCGAGATCGTCACCATCGCCGAGTCACCGCTCGACGCGGAGATCCTCTGGGTAGGGACCGACGACGGCAACCTGCAAGTCTCGCGGGATGGCGGCAGAAGCTGGACCGAGGTGTCGGCCAATGTCGAGCCTTCGACGGACACCGTGACGGTGACTTCGCCCCATTTGTGGCCAGGACGGAGGACTTCGGGCGCAACTGGGAGATGGCGATTGAGGGCCTGCCGGTCGAGGGTTCGGTGAACGTCATCGTCGAGCATCCTCGAAACGCGAACCTGCTATTCCTCGGTACGGAGCACGCGTTGTTCGCCTCGACGGATGCGGGCCAGCGCTGGGCGCGGTTCGGGTCGAACCTGCCGACCACGCTCTACGATGATCTC
>JBDHAS010000457.1:0-2215 GCA_039588015.1 Gemmatimonadota bacterium
CATCTTCATGTAGGTCTTCTTGCCGGTCCGGTTGTTCACGGCGACGCCGAAGCCGCTGCCCGTCGCCAGCATAAAGATCTTGCTCCCGACGTTGCTGAATACGGCGTAGCCGGGAGCGTTGCTCAGCTGCGACCGGGCCTCTGGGTGCTCCTTGTACAGCTCAGCGAGCGCTTCCTTCCTCATGTTCTCGGTGTAGTTGCGTTTCTCCTGGGGTGTCGTGCCCTTGGGGCTCCGGCAACCGGCGGCGAGAACGAGAGTGAGGGCGACGAGGATAACGACGGACAAGCGGGACGAGGCCATGATGACTCCTAGGTAGTGGGATTCGACGCGAGCGGCGCTGCGCGGCGATCCTTGGGGCGAAAGGGCGGATTATTGCCCGTATTCGATGGGGTCTTCAAGCCCACCCTGCTGCGCGGTCTGAAGCGTCGCGGAATGCGGGCTCCGGTCCTGGCAGTGGGCAACGGCGCGCTCGGCTCTTGGAAGGCACTGTGGGACGTGTGGCCCGAGACGCGCGAGCAACGCTGCTGGGTGCACCGCATCGCAAACGTCCTCGACAAGCTCCCGAAGCGTCTCCACGCGAAGGCCAAGGCGGCGCTCCACGAGATCATGCGTGCCGACACTCGGAAGGCGGCTCGGCAGGTCATCGGGCGATTCGAGGCCGACTACAGCGCCAAGTACACGAAGGCCGTGGCCTCGCTGCGGCGGGACGAGTCGGAGCTGCTCACGTTCTTCGACTTCCCGGCGGAGCACTGGCTGCACCTGCGGAAGGGGAATGTGATCGAGTCGCCCTTCGCCACGGTGCGACTGCGGCAACGGGCCACCAAGGGCGCAGGTTCGCGTCAGAAGGGCCTTCTCATGGCCTTCCAGCTCCTGGCGATGGCCGAGCGGCGCTGGCGGAGAATCAACGGTGCACATCTCATCCCACTTGTGCGGGCTGGGCTTCTCTTCAGCGACGGCGTTCCGCCGGAAAGGCGAAATGCCGCCTGACGTGGAGCCGAAGGCAGAGTCCACATCGAGCAAACCGTCGGATAGGCTGCACGACTCGCAGCATTTCTACATTCTCGCGACGGCTCCCAATCGGGGCAACGCGCTGATTCACCTTGAAGAGTCGGCGCGTGGTGGGTGGCGCGACGCTGCTACTATCCTGCAAGCGATAAAGCGTTCTCTGTCGAAGGCTTGCAGCCCACAAGCTAGTTAACTGACAGACAATCCGCGGAGGGTCTCCAATGAACAGACTGAATCACCAACTAGTGTGCCTACTGATGTTTTGTGCTCTGGCTGGTCTCCCCTCCCAAGTGATGGCTCAGGACAAGCCCAACATCGTCGTCGTCTTCATGGACAACTTTGGCTGGGGCGAGCCGGGCTTCAACGGTGGCGGGATCATTCGAGGCGCGGCGACTCCACGGCTGGACAAGTTGGCAAGCGAGGGTCTGCGCCTGACGAACTTCAACGTGGAGGTGCAATGTACTCCTTCACGCTCGGCCATCATGACGGGCCGCTACGCGATCCGCAGCGGCAATGGAACTGTTCCCCTTGGAGAGGGGGTCTACGGTCTGGTTCAGTGGGAAGTCACCATGGCCGAGATGCTCTCGGAGGCAGGTTATGCAACGGGTATGTACGGGAAATGGCACCTCGGCCGGACCAAAGGGCGCTTCCCGACCGACCAGGGCTTTGACGAATGGTACGGGATTCCCAACACCACCGACGAGTCGGTCTACTCCTCGCTGCCGGGTTTCGCCGCGAGCGGTCTGCCCCAGACCTTCGTAATGGACAGCAAGCAGGGAGGGGCCCCCGAGAAGGCGCGGCCTTACGACCTGGACTACCGGCCGCTGATCGACCGCGACCTCACGGACAGGGCGATCGCCTTCATGAAACGCCAAACAAGATCCGAGAAGCCGTTCTTCATCTATCTCGCCTACACGGCAACTCATTTCCCGACCCTTCCCCACCCCGATTTCCAAGGGAAGTCCGGCAATGGTCTATGGGGAGACATGTTGATGCAGATCGACGGCTATGTCGGCGAACTACTCGATACGGTTGATGATCTTGGCATTGCCAAGAACACGATCTTCATATTCACGGCGGACAACGGTCCCGAAGCCCTCGAGGCCGGCGGCACCTCGCTGACCGTGGAAACGGCGGTGCACGGCTCGGCAGGACCCTGGCGGGGAACTCTGTTCACCGGGTTTGAAGGCGCCCTGCGCGTCCCCTTCGC
>JBDHAS010000458.1:0-2198 GCA_039588015.1 Gemmatimonadota bacterium
CGAGGCGACCGGCAAAGGGACGTCGGCAGCCGAGATGTCGAGCACCGGCGTAGGGGGGGAGCGCGACCCGAGGGAATCGACAGCGGAGCGAGGCCGGGCCGCGACCGAGTCAATGGTCGCTGCGGCGGTCGGATTCATCCAGCGCTGGAACGAGTTGCGTCCGCCAGGGACCGGAGGCCGCTAGGTCTGACCGCTGTGCGGGACCATGGAGAAGTAGCACCAGTCGGGCAGTCGCGGTGACAAGTGTGGTGGCGTGACAGTCAGCGCTGGTGAGCGCTGGTCTTCGGCTTTGGGAGCAGGAGGTCCCCGGTGCGAGGCTCACACCGCGCGAATGAAGCGTGGTGTTCGGTATGAAGGCGCCTGACGGCGCCTCAACGCGAATCCGGGCGCCCCGACTACGCTTCGAAAGCTCCACTTCCAATCGGTGATGATCATTCAGCCCGTCGACGTCCTGCGCGACGAACGTCCGAACATGTGCGACGGCTGCCCGGACATGACGGTGTGGAACGGTCGCCTGGCCAGGTCATGCCGGTTGGAGGAACCTTCGGCAGTATGGTGGGTTCATGCGATCGGTCCCCAAGAAGACACCGCCCAAGCAGCCCGAGGCCCACCGAGCAGTATCGCGAACCCGTCCTGCAATGGCATCGCAACCGGAACGCCCGGCTCGGGTCTGCGATTTGCAGGATCGTCTCATCAACCTCTGTGTGCTGATTTCGAACGCCGAAAATCGAAGATCGAAGGTCGAATATCGAGAGTTGTTCACCGACTAAGAACTCCGAAACTCGGCCATCGGCTGTCGAGTATCGAATATCGAAGAACCCCACTTCAAGTGCACCATAGCCCGCATTTAACTTCCTGCGTCTTCGCGCGTCTAACGCAAAGTCGATCTACGCGGCGGGTGACGGCCTTCACTTCGGGCTGCGGGGCGGTTGATGGCGTGTTGAGGGATGGTTCAAAAGGTCAGGCTGACCATGAGCCCAGGTCCGCTGTATTTGTACCTAACGCCCCATCGCACTTCGGGCCTGGCGTCCCCGAGGCTCAACCACTCTTTGTCTTCCAGCGTGATGTCGAACAAGTTGTAGGCCACGCCTATAGCGAGGTGGCGCCAGAGGTTATAGCTGACCAACGCCCGCACCTGCGTTATCCTACCTTTGAACTCATCGATGCTGAGAGCGAAGTACTCGAAGATTCCAGACAAGGCCAGTCGGGGCATAGGATAGAATCGTAGGTCAGCGCCGAGCAGTGGAAGCGGAAACGTGTACTCTTCGATGCTTCCGCGGCCCGATTCCCGGGCCTGGACCCCGCCCTTTACCGCGGCCAGATATGCGCCAGCGATGAGGCCGACCTCCCACGTGCGTTTTTGAAGGAGCGAGAACTCGTACGTGATGTTCAGCGTCGTTAGGTCCCACACGGACTCGACGGTGCGGCCGACGAACAGCGTGTCGGGTCCCCAAACCAGATCACGCCCCAGACGCTGGGTGGCTTCGCGCTTCAGCCTGTAGTAGCTGGCTACAATCTTGTGCCGTCGACCCAAACGGACGGCGCCATCGATCCGGAACGTCACCGTCCTCTCTGCCAGACCGAGATCGGATTCGAAGCCGACCTCCGTCCCGGCCTCCGTTCGAACAGAGGTTAAGCGGGCGGCCGTACTGTGTACCGGAATGAAGACGCCGCCCCAGAGTGTGTAGCGCGACCGGCGCGTCCACGGCTCGTCCTCGGCGCTATGGGCTAGCGTATCCGCCTCTTGCTGCGCCAGACCGGGAACAGCGACAAGCCAGAGCGAGGCGGTGAAAACAAGACAAACGCTCACTAGACTGTTTCTTCGAGCGAACATGCCAAAACTCCTACCCAATCGGCGGCAAAGCAGATTCGGACAAAGTCCAGCGTCAGTATCACCGCGGACGAGCATTCAACCCCATGTTCCACCCGATAAAGCTAAATGGCAAGATCAACATCAAAGTTACCCGTGAGGTGAGATATGCCGCCATAACACTAAGGTGGAATAGCGCGCTTCTGCCCCCGGGTATATCGATGTCCATGGGACCAACGCAAATTGTGTATCGACAGGGCTGCTTTGTGCCTGTTTGTTACGCACATACGGGCAACGGCTGTCGCCGCGCCTCGACGACACTGTAAGGGGAGCTGACCGCGTATGGGGACCGAACTCGATCACAAGCAACTCTACCGCCTGCCTTGGA
>JBDHAS010000459.1:0-2197 GCA_039588015.1 Gemmatimonadota bacterium
AAGCGCGTAGACGGCCTGATAGTTCGCGAAGAGTGACCAAGCGACGAAAGCGAGCATGACTGCCACGTATCTCGGATGCCTGACGCGGGCATAGGGCCCTTCCGTGAGAAGCCGACCCGGTTTTGTATCACTCCAGAACTCGGGAACCCCCAACAGTATCTTCCTCTTCAGGTGTCTACGGACCCTGATCTCGATGTAGATCGCGAGTCCGTACAGCAACACCGCCAACGGCCAGAAAGCTGGGACGGTGCCGTAATCGACCGTGAGCAGCGAGTCGCGGAGCCTATACGTAACCACACCGCCCGCTATGCAGGCGCAGAGGATGATGGCGTAGCTCAGCCCAGGGCCAAGACTCCTCCAGAATCGCATGAATGGATGAGCCAGCAGCCAGAACCCGAACGCGGGTGGAAAGCTGACGATAATGATCACCGCGACGACGTGTCGAGCCGTGTCCATAGTTAGCGTTCAGCCATCTCCCTGATGAAGCCGCTACAGAACGAGCAGGCACCACTCTTCGTCGCACGGCGCCGTTCCCATCTGCAGCCCCTTCTCCTGAGCCACGAGCACGTTGTTGGAGTGGTTGTATCCGAACCCGTTGTCGGGATCGTACAGACCCGGCTCGTTGGAGAAGTGCATCCCCTTTCTCATGACCGTGTAGTCGCCCAGTGCCTGATACGGTGGCTGGTGACCCTCCATTCCCTCGCCGTGTCCCGGTCTGTGATAGATCAGATCGGCGCAGCGGTTGCCAACCTGATAGTCGTGCACGGCCTTGGCGACATTGGAGCACGTATTGCCGTCGCGCGACTCCTCCGCCTGTATGTAGTAAGAAGCGGTGTGAACATCCCAAACGTGCTTCTGCCAATCGGTCCAAGGCGCGATCAGGAAAGAGCGGTACTGCTCGCCGCCATACCCACCGACACGTACAATGCCGGCGAACTGCAGCGCGTGGCCCGGCTCTATCCGCGCCCAAGAAACCTGGTTGGGGTGCGGGTATGCGGTCTTGCGGCCGGTGCGACACCCCACCCTGACCTCGATGCCGACTGCGTTGTGCGGCTCGCCGGCGTGCGGAATGTCCTGCATGATCCGGTGCATGCCCCAAAGGCTGGCCGCGTTCTCCACCTCCCAGTCCAGCGTCCCTGTCCCACGTTCGATGAGGTAGTTGCGCACGAAGGCGTGGAGCTCTGAGAAATAGTCCATTGCCCGCTGGGTCAGCTGGTTCTCCATCTCATCCTTCACGACCCGCTGGCGAATCAGGATATCGTAGACGTCAACGAACTCGGCGCCGGGCATCTCGCCGGCCATGATCGCGAACTTGCCACCGCTCGGCCGATACTTCTTGGGCGTCTCGATATCCCCGAATAGGTCGAGGTGGTCGGCGTCCTCCTGCCCGGGCAGCAACCCGATCTCCGCAGCCGCTCCAGCTTCGATCCCGATCGTCTTGTCGCCATAGCCGAGCCCCGCTAGCGTTTCGCCCCACCACTTGTAGATGTTCATGGTGGCACCTTGCTCGACGCGCTCGGCGTACGGCTCCCCGCCCATGCCGTGGTGATAGTCGAAGTAGGAATACGAGTCGGTCTTCCACCAATCCGTCACCAGTTGATAGTCCAGGTATGGATGCAGCCAGATGAGGCCCTCATCGTCATCCATTGGGAGGAAGCAGGCAAAGGGCCGCTCTGTAGTCGAGTGAAGCAAGCCGGTCGCGTAGATGATGTTCCAACGCGTGGTGAGCAGGACGCCGCCGTCAACGCCCCGGCGGCGTGCCTCGGCCTTGATCTGCCGGCACTTGGCCTTGTACCACTCGAGCGGCAGACGGTTGAGCTTCGCAGCATCGGGCAACTCGGCTCGTCTCGCTTGCTGTTCTCTTCGCAGTAGCGCGAAGCTGTCTCCCATCGACTCAGCTCGAGCCATCGCGCGCTCGTCGGGCCAGGCTGAACGAGGTCCGGCCACGATCGCCGCACCAGTACCGAGGCCGGCCATCTTCAAGAATTCGCGTCGCTTGAACATTGTCGTTGCCTCCGCTTGTGAAACCCGTGGGCTGTAGGCTGCTGCAACGAAGTCGGTGAGCGTGTATCTACGTCAAAGGGTATGGCCTGGCGTTGGCTCGCGCTAGGAGAGGCGCCCATGAAGTCAGCTGGCGTTGTACCATGCCGATGCTGGCGCTTTGGTCCTTTTCAATAATCGACAGCCGCTAGCCGAT
>JBDHAS010000460.1:0-3850 GCA_039588015.1 Gemmatimonadota bacterium
CCCGGCGGCGAGCTTGATCTCGCGCAGAAAGCGGTCGGGGCCGATGTCGGAAGCCAACTCGGGTCGCAGGACCTTGAGGGCGACTTTCCGGTCATGGCGCAGATCGTGTGCGAGGTACACGATCGCCATGCCGCCCTGCCCAAGTTCCCGTTCGACCGAATAGCGGCCGGCCAAGCCGCGCTCAAGACGTTCCGCGAGGTCTTCCACTACCTTACGCCCACTTTCTGGATGAGGGTGGCGAAGCGTGGGTCGGAGCGAAGCGGCGCGAAGCCGGGGTCCAGGTGTAGGTAGACGAGTCCGGCGGAACGTGCTTGCAGCGCCTCGTCGAGGCAGGTGAAAGCCTTGTCAGAGGCGCCGAGCGCGGCGAAGCCCATCGCCATGATCTCCGCCCTGACGTAGCTCTGCTTCGCCTCTTCCTCCAGCCGGTCCATGATCGCCCGCGCTTCCTCCTCTTCGCCCATCGCTGCAAGGGCGCGGACGAGGAAGCTGTCATAGGCGCGAACGGACGACTCCATCGACTGGCTCTTGCGGTACCACTCCAGAGCCTCCGTGGGCTGACCCTGCCCCAAGTACGCGGATCCTATGTCGAGTTGTGACTGGAAGTAGGCCGGGTCGATTTCCAGCGTCCTCAGACTCTGCTGGGTCGCGGCATCATAGTCCCCCCTGTAGAGAAGCATGCGGGCCAGCCAGCGACCATGGTGGGGCGCCAGCGGATCGAGGACGAGTGCCTTTCGCAAAACTTCGATCGCTTCGTCAAGTTGCCCGATGGAGGGCAGCACGCTGCCGAGCGCGAAGTGAGCCTCGGCGTAGTTGGGGTTGAGCTTGACCGCCTGGCGGAGGTCTCGCTCCGCGGCGGCGAAATCCCACTCGTACCAGCCCCGAACCTTCCCCAGTGCAGCGAAGGCCTCTGCTAGGGTGGGCTCTAGCTGAAGGGCCTTCTGCGCCGTCTCCTCGGCTTTGGGATAGGCTTCGCCGGGGGCCACCCAATCGTCGGCGAGCGCGGTCCAGACGTCCGCTATGCCGGAATAGGCGCGCCCGAAATCGGGGTCCTTATTGAGCGCCTGCTCGAAGAAGTCGAGCGCCTTCCGGAAGTACTCCGACTCGGAGTATTTGTGAAAGAAGAACCGTCCTTTGAGGTAGAGATTGTAGGCCTGGATGTTCTCCGTGGAGGGCGCGACGATCTCCTCGGTTTCGCCGACTAGACGGACCTTGAGCGCGTCGACGATCGCCTTCGAGATCTCGTCTTGGATCGCGAAAACGTCCTCGAGTTGGCGGTCGTAGGTCTCGGACCATAGGTGGTAGCCGTTCGCCACGTCGATCAGCTGAGCGGTCAGACGAATGCGGTTGCCGACCTTGCGGACGCTGCCTTCGAGCACGTTGGCGACGCCCAGCTTCTCGCCGACCTGGCGGACGTCGACTTCTTTCCCCTTGAAGGCGAAAGAGGAGGTGCGAGACGCCACCTGGACCCCGGGGAGCTTGGCCAGCGCGTTGATGACTTCCTCGGTCATCCCGTCGCTGAAGTACTCGTTCTCGGGATCCGCGCTCATGTTGGCCAGCGGCACGACGGCGATCGATTGCTTGGGCGGTGCGGCCTTCGTGACGGCTGCCAAACCGCCGGGAGGGGTCCCGCCGCCGGCCTGGATTTCCCTCAGCGTCTCGGCGAACTCCGCCGCGGACGGGAAGCGGTCCACGGGCGTGCGGGCAAGCGCGCGAGTCGTGACTTCGTCGACGGCCTCGGGTATGTCGCGCACCGCGCACACCTTCGGTATCGGAGATACGAATCGCTTGGTGATGATCGCCTGAGCATTCGGCCCGGTGAACGGCGGCTCGCCGGCGAGCATCTCGTACAAAACGCAGCCCAAGCCAGCATCATCCCGGTCTGAGTGATCTCGCCTTCCGCTTCGGACAGAGCCTTGCCGATGCCGAAGTCGGCCACCATCGCGGAGTCGTCATGCAGCAGAATATTCTCCGGCTTGATGTCCCGATGCACGACGTTTTGTCGGTGTGCATAGTCCAGTGCCGACGCTACTTCCCGGGTGATCCTCAAGGCTTCATCAAGTGGGAGTTGCCCTTTGCTGTCCATGTGTTCGCGTAAGGACTGCCCTTCCATGCTCGGCATGACGTAGAACAACAGACCGTCGGCTTGCCCGGAATCGTAGAGCGGGAGGATATGGGGATGCGTGAGCCCCGCAGCGAGCTTGATCTCGCGTAGAAAGCGGTCGGGTCCGATGTCTGAAGCCAGCTCTGGCTTCAAGACCTTTACGGCGACCTTCCGGTCGTGGCGCAGATCGTGTGCGAGATACACGATCGCCATGCCGCCCTGGCCAAGTTCCCGTTCGACCGTATAGCGGCCGGCTAGGCCGCGGTCGAGGCGCTCAGCGAGTTCGTTCACTACTTGACGCCCACTTTCTCGACTAGGGTCGCGAATCGCGGGTCGGAGCGAAGCGGCGCGTAGCCGGGATCCAAGTGTAGGTATACGAGTCCGGCCGAGCGTGCCTCCAGAGCCTCCTCCAGGTGCTCGATGGCTCGGTCGTGCTCGCCCACGGCCGCGTGGCCCATGGCGAGGATGTCCGCTCTTACGTACATGCGTTTTGCTTCATCCTCCAGGCGCTCCAGAATCGCACGCGCTTCTTCCACCTCCCCCATCTCTGCCAGAGCCCGCACGATCAACGAGTCATAGGCGCGTACGCTGACCTCGAGCGACTGGCCTTGGCGATACCACCTCAGCGCTTCCTCCGGGTGGCCCTGGCCCAAATAGGCGGACCCGATCTCGAGGTGCGATAGAAAGTACCCCGGGTTGACCTCGAGTGTCTTGTGGCTCCACTCGATCGATTCGTCGTACTGCCCCGAGTAGAGCAGTAGCCTGGCCATCCAGCGGCTATGCTGCCGAGCGAGCGGGTCAAGCACCTGGGCTTGGCGAACCTCGTCGATGGCCTCCGCGAGTTTTCCGACGCAGGGCAGCACGCTGCCGAGCGTGAAGTGTGCTTCGGCGTTGTTCGGGCCCACCGCAACCGCTTTTCGCAGCACGCCCTCCGCCGCCGCGAAGTCCCATTCGTACCAACCGAGCACTTTGCCGAGCGTTGTCAGTGCTTCGGTGAGGTCGGGTTCCAGCGCGAGCGCTTTGTTCGCCGCCTCTTTCGCCAGTGGGTAGGCGGACTTCGGCTCGACCCAGTCGTCGGCCAGCGCGGTCCAGATGTCAGCGATGCCCGCGTACGCGAGTGCGTAGTCGGGGTCTTGTTGCAGCGCCAGTTCGAAGTGCTCGATGCCCTTACGGAGATCGTGTTCCGACCACTTGCTGAAGAAGAAGCGTCCCTTCAAGTAGAGTGTGTAGGCCTGCATGTTCTGGGTCGTCGGAACCACGAGCTGCTCGGTGTCGCCGACCAAGCGCACCTTGAGCGCGTCGACGATGGCCCGCGAGACCTCCTCCTGGATCGCGAAGACGTCCTCGAGCTGACGGTCGTATGTCTCGGACCACAGGCGGTAGCCGTCGGTCACGTCGACCAGCTGAGCGTTCAGGCGGATGTGGTTGCCGACCTTGCGGACGCTTCCTTCCAGCACGTTGGCCACGCCGAGCTTCTCGCCTGCCTGTTGAACATCGAAGTCCTTGCCTTTGAGCGCGAAACACGACGTGCGCGAAGCGACATGCACGCCGGGCAGCTTGGCCAGCGCGTTGAGGATCTCTTCCGTCATCCCGTCGCTGAAATACTCGTTCTCGGGATCCGCGCTCATGTTGGCGAGCGGGACGACGGCGATCGATTGCTTGGGCGGTGCGGCCTTTGCGACAGCTGCCAAACCGCCGGGAGGGGTCCCGCCGCCGGCCTGGATTTCCCTCAGCGTCTCGGCGAACTCC
>JBDHAS010000461.1:0-2168 GCA_039588015.1 Gemmatimonadota bacterium
TACCCCAACCCACCTTGACAAACACCAGAGGGTTCTCGAGTCCCAGAGCTTTCACCTCGCGCTCGGGATGCAGCTTCATATCCACCGACACACCGGCCAGCAGGCCCGCCTGCATCGGCAGGGTCAAACCGAAGAAGCACAGAACTCCGACCGGAACCGCCACCCTCAAGGCGCTCCGCCAGCGCCCGAGGACTCTATCGAGCGCAACGATGCCGGCGACGCTGAGCAAGATGGCGGGAACGAGCGAAGCGGAAAGAAAACGCGGCCCGAGAAAATCATCCCGATGCCAGTAGAAGAAGTACGCCAGAGGGGCGGCCAGGAAGAGGCCAGACAGCAGGACCATCCCCTTTCTCCGCCCAGAGTCGCGGGCCGCCAGCAGCAAGGCCGCGATCAGGAAGACCAGCGAAGGGAAGGGCCAGCTTAGCAACACGATGTTCAAGCGCTGGAAATCGAGGGCCGTGTTGGCGAAGCCCTCCAGCGGCGTGAAGGGGAAACCCCACGGGTCGGTATGGAACCCCAGTCCGTGACCCGCACCCCATAGCAGCGTGTAGCCGAACCGCAACGGATGCCCGGTAGTCACCGCATTGTACGCGAGAAGTGGCAATATCCCCAACAGGCACGCAGCCGCTGCCAAGAGAGCAGCACCCAAACCGCGCCGAGACAGAAGCCAACTCCCCAGCACGGCAGTCCAGGCCGCGGCCTCCAATGGCCGGATCGTGGCAGCGCAGGCGAGCGCCAGTCCCATCAACGCCACCCACCCGTAGCCGCTCTTTGCGTCCTCGGCTGACACGGCGGCGTAGAGGGCCAGAGCCAGGAACAAACCCGTTGTCACGTGGTTCATGTGGCTAGCGCCCATGAACAAAGCGAACGGCGAAATCAGGTAGAGAACCGCCGCCAACCTCGCAGGGCCCTCGCCCATGAGTCGGCGAGCCACCAAGTAGACCAGAACGATGGTTCCCGCCGTGAAAAGAGGGCCTATCAACCAGGGGAGCCCGACCAGCAATCCCAGCGCTAGCAGCGCCGGGTGCCCCGGCGGATACTGGGAAAACCAGCGGCCGTCGTTGATCACCATGTGCTGGCCGCTGAAGAACTCGTGCTGAACGGGAGCGGGCGCTGTCAGGCTACCTGCGCGGAAGATGCGAGCCTGAAACAGCTGTGCCATCGTGTCCACCAGGTGAGGGTTGCGCGTGAAGAGCAACTCCGTCAGAACGATGCCTGCACCCAGGGACACGAGCACCACGACCGTCACGTAGACCCAAGCCGGAATTCCGAGGGCCCTGCCCGCGATACGATCCCATCTCGCATCGACGCGCGGCCCCACGAGCGCGGCCAGAGCCAACGAGAGCAGGACGATCGCCCCACCCAGGAGGAGCCATTGCGATACCGTCTCATGGTACGAGATGGTCTCGCTTTCCCGCGCGTAACCCAGCCATCCAGCCCATGGAAGGAAAGCGAGCAACACGACCAGAGCGGCGGTCAGCGCCAGACAAATCGGGCCGAGACGCCGTCCCAGCGCTCTCATCACTCCAGCGGCTCCTGAAGGCTGAGCGTACCGGCGGAGAAGCCGCCGACCTTTGGCGCCTCGCTCAGCACCATCGGCGGATGCTCATGCGCTCCGCCCGTTCGTGGCGCGATATTGCGGAGAGCGTCCCGCAGTTCCCGGTCAATCGAGATGACTACGTGAGAGACCTTGAGCCGTATCGGCGAGTGGCCTACCGACGCGAGCAGGAAGTGCTCGACGCCGATTCGACTGCAGTAGTGGGCGATGGCATCCAGCGTGGAGACGGGCAACGGCCGCCATTCCCAGCCCGCCCAGTAGGCGATCCGCGGGTGCCAGTGCATGAACCGCTCGACGTCGGGGAGGGCCGCAGCTAGATCTTCCGCCACTCTCCGGTCCTCCTCGGCTACGATCTTGAGGCGCATGGCCTCGGGTCCCTGGGCTCGGTCGCCCACGGATGCCAGGCTCGCGGCAACGAGCAGCAGAACAGCGAAGCGCGTCGCGACCGCTGGTGAACGGGTGAAACGAGTCGCCAGCGCCTCGACTCCGTGGGCTGCCCAGAACGCGAACGCGGGAACGAGATACAGAAAGAAGCGAGGCAGGACGACCAAATAGAAGCCGGTGAGTAGACTGGCGGCTAGACCGGCCACGGCAAACACCGGTATCGGCA
>JBDHAS010000462.1:0-2168 GCA_039588015.1 Gemmatimonadota bacterium
TGGGAGATCATCGGCGTCATGCCCGCGAGCCTTCAGAGCCTCGGGTCGGATCCGGCTCTGATCTTCCCGTTCCGTTTCGACCGATCGACCCTGTTCGTGGGGAACATCGGGTTTGGAGGCGTAGCTCGGTTACGCGATGGGGTCACGTTGGATCAGGCGAGTGCGGATGCCGCCCGCCTTCTGCCGCTCGCCTTCGAGAAGTTCCCGGGTGGCCCGGTGGCGGATTTCTCCGAACGCGCGCAATTCGCTCCGAACATCCAGCCACTGAAGGAACGTCTAGTTGGCAACGTGACGAACTTGCTCTGGATTCTCATGGCCGGGGTGGGGGTCGTGCTGCTCATCGCCTGCGCCAACGTGGCGAACCTGTTCTTGGTCCGGGCGGACGGTAAGGAAACGGAGATGGCCGTTCGCAGCGCCATGGGCGCGAACCGCGGCCGGATCGGTTGGGAGTACCTGAAAGAGAGCCTCGTGCTGAGCGTGGTGGGAGGGCTTGGCGGTCTGACTCTGGCCTATGTCGGGCTGGAGGCGCTCGTGGCCGCCGGACCCGACAACCTTCCGCGCTTGGACGAGGTCTCCGTGAACCGCGGCGTTCTGTTCTTCGCGCTGGCCGTATCGCTCGGAGCGGGTGCCTTCTTCGGCATGTTTCCGGTGCTTAGACAGGCCCGCGCGGCGCTGGTGGATGCCCTGAAGGAGGGTGGTCGCACTGGAACGGGCGGCAGGAAGCGGCATCGGACACAGGCTGTGCTTGCGGTCAGCCAGATGGCGCTGGCCTTGGTACTGCTGGTTGCTTCGGGGCTGCTGGTGCGCAGCTTCGTGTCGCTGCGGAGCGTTGATCCGGGGTTCGACAACCCCGAGAGCGTTCTGACCCTGCGTCTGACAATTCCGTCGAGCGAGGTCGTGGACCCAGCGGAGGTAGCGGCGACCCACGAGCTGGTCGCGCGCCGTCTGGCGGAGATCCCCGGAGTGAATTCCGTCGGGCTCGCCACATCCATTCCGATGGGGTTGGGAGGCAACGTCAATCCGTTGTACGTGGACGGGGTGGAGTACACCGGCGACCAGACCGCGACCATACGCCGCCACAAGTGGATCGGTGAAGGCTACCTGGAGACCATGCAGATCCCGCTCCTGTTGGGCCGCTCTCTGACCTGGCAGGACGTTCACGACAGGGCTCCCGTGGTGCTGGTCTCGGAAAGCCTGGCCCGCGCCTACTGGGATTCACCCGAGGCGGCGCTGGGCCAGCGCGTGGCCGTTCGTCCCGACCCGATTCGCTGGCACGAAGTCGTCGGCGTCGTGGCCGATGTGCTCGATGACGGGCTGGGCCAGACGCCCCCGCTGATGGTCTATTGGCCGCAAGTCACGCTCGCGTTCTGGGAAGGTACGACGCTGGACAACGTGCAAACGTGGCGCGGCATGGGTTACGCCATCCGGAGCCCGCGTGTAGGAACGACCGGCTTCCTCGACCAAGTCCGCGAAGCGATTTGGGAGGTCAACCCAAACCTTCCCGTGCGTAGTCTTCTCCCGCTCGAAGAACTGATGGCTCAATCGATCGCGCGCACGTCCTTCACGCTGGTGCTGCTCGGCGTCGCGGCGGGAGTAGCCCTCCTACTGGGGCTGGTTGGCGTGTATGGAGTGATCTCCTACTCGGTGAGCCAAAGAAGTCAGGAAATGGGGCTACGGATGGCGCTGGGCGCGCAGGCCGCGCAGGTCAAACGGATGGTGCTGCGGCAGAGCCTGGTCCTTTCCGTAATCGGCGTGGCGATCGGTCTCGGTCTGGCATTCGGTCTGACGCGCCTGATGGCCGGACTGCTTTTCGGAGTGAGCCCGGTGGATCTGGTCACATTTCTGAGCGTTGCGGTGGGTTTGACCGCGGTAGCACTTTTGGCCAGCTATCTGCCGGCGCGCCGCGCGGCCGGGGCGGACCCGATGAACGCGCTGCGGGCGGAGTGACGGCAGTTGAAGCAATTGGTACTTGCTTTTCACGCTGTGACCGACGGTGTGGCTAACACTGCGGGGTCATCTCATCCCGTTGGATAGTCCGGCAGGATGAGGTCTTCAAGGAAGAAGGCCGCCAACTCGGCGCGATTCGATACACCGGCCTTGCGGTAGACCGCAACGGCGTGCTGACGGACCGTGCGCTCGCTGCGGTGCGTCGCAGCGGCGACGCGCTT
>JBDHAS010000463.1:0-2157 GCA_039588015.1 Gemmatimonadota bacterium
GGGGTCTCGCCGTGTATCAGTACCTCCATCTCATCGGCTATTGGCTCGTTGATCCGTGTCGTGCCGTAGCTGCTAACCGAGCCGCGCGGCCCTTGTCTGCCGAGTATGATGCCGCACTTCTCCTCGAGCGCGACACGCGACAGTTCGGGCCACTTGCTCTGGTGGACGTTCTTGCTGTTTGGGCCGAACGGTTCGCGGTCGCGCTGGCGCTCCGTATTGGCATACATCCGGCCACCACTCCGTGCCCGCTCTTCCTGGAAGATTCGCCGGGCGTCGCCGACGCTCAGGATGTGGTCCTCGTGCGCGGCGAAGTCGCCGTGATAGGTGTACTCGGGAAGGGCACGGGCGCCAAACAAAAACCGCTCGGCGCCGATGCTCTCCGCGTAGGCGCGCGACTCGGAGACCCACCGATTCACTTCCTCGGTCGACCAATAGGCTTGCACGTCATAGCAGGGGCCGATGATCTTCCAGCCTTCCGTGCCCTTCGTCTCGTCAACGATCCGGCGAGTCATCGCCTTAACGTTCGACTGGGACGTGCGCTCATCGCCGGCCCAGAACATCGTGGCTCTCTTCTTCAAGAGCGATCCGTTCAGCTCGGCTAGCTCGCGGTACTCGGGCAGCCATACGTCCTGCACCGGAGAGTGCGAAGCGTTGCTCCACCTGAGAGTCTGCGGGTACACGTTGTCGAGCCAGTACCGCATCTCGCCGCTACCCAGTTCCCCGATGGGGGTCATCGCCGCGATCGGAGGCTCGCCGTCCTCCCACATCGGCCAGTCGGGAACGGGGTCAGGCTCGGGCTCGGGCTCGGGCTCTTCCTCGCCGTCGTAGTCCCATGCCATCAGATCAGTGCGCCGGTACGAGACCGTGCCGAGAATGACCAGGGCGCAAAGGGCGCCGCGCTCGGGGCGGTAATTGGGATCCTCTATTAGCCCGACGGCAGCAGCTCGCTCAAACACCAGCGGATAGAACCCACCCGGGGGAGAGAATTCGACACCCTCCCGGTCGCCGTCTTTGAGCGGCACTACGTTAGTGCCCTTCAGTTCGCCGTGCTCGTCTGGGAAAATGAAATAGATCCACCCATAATCCCCAGCCTGATCCAACCCCCAAGCGGAGAGCCCGTGCCAGTGGCCCGAGACGTGCTCACCATCGTTGACTAGGGAAAGATCGCCGTTCTCGACGTTCGGGTTGGGGTTGATCCACCGCCGCTTCGGGAGACCGTCCGCCTCGTGTAAGTTTCGAGCCCCGGGTCCAAAGACCTCGACGGGCTCAATCCACGCAAGCGTGTTGACCTCTTCGTACCTACCGTCGTTCCGTGCCATCTTTCCCTACCGTTCTCTTATCGGATCCCTAGCTCGGCCTCAATACGTGCAAGCGACTCCCGGATCCGCCCTTGGTCAGTTCGAATGACAGCGATACCGGAGACGGCAGCCTCGATCGAGCGAAGCCGCTCCTCGACCCGGGCATCCCATTCGAGTTGACCTTGGTGTGCGAATTCCTGTTCGTGTATAGCGACACCGACCGCGCCGCTAACGATCCACGTTAGCAGCACGACGTTCAACGTCAACAATGCCCCCGCCGCCCATTTGTAGACGCCACCGTTTTCCAGCGCCCTTCTGACCATCAAACTTCTCCTACTCTTCGTCCCCGTATCAATTCGCGGCCCTGACCCCGCGCAAGCCCCTTCCTTCAAAGTCGTTTCCATCATAGCTGCGTCCCCCCGGTATCGCTGTCGTCGTCAGGCGCCGCCGCGCCGGTCATGATCAGGCCCTCCGTGGTTGCCCATAGGTAGCGCGCTGTCGCGCTCTTGTCGAACAGCACCAAACAGCCCGGCGCCGGGGTGCCCGCGTTGGTGTTCGGCCCGATGGCGGCCTGGCTTCCGACCCCCGTGCTGTTGTCGAACCCTGCCACCTCTACGCGGCTTGGGTCTTTGGCTACCCGGAACACGAGCGTGCCTGTAACGTAGGCATCGACGACGCTAGTCGCCGCTTCGGTCCAGTAAGTATTCTGCGCCGTTGACAGGTAGAGCTTCTTCGTCGCCGTCATCGTGATGTCGTCCGTCGTGAACAGCGCCCCGACGGTCGTCATCGGCGTTATCAGGATGTTCATGTTATCGCGGACGTGTTGGTTCATCTGACTGGCAGTCACCAGCTCGCCTGC
>JBDHAS010000464.1:0-3035 GCA_039588015.1 Gemmatimonadota bacterium
AAAGCAAATCCGATATTGCGCGTTGATCCTAATGCTCCACCGCCCAGCTCGATCACCTTTGAGGCTCTCAAGGCGATTCCCAGGGGGTACTCTCAGCTCCTCTAACCGGGTCACCGAGTCAAGTTGATCCAGTCTACGGGCAGCGACACGCCAAAGGTTCGGGGGACAGGATCGCCTCGCCCCTCTTGTCTGACGGCCGTTGAAGACGTCCTCGGTACCTCGATCCTTGAATGACCGGATCATATATCATAATAGCACGGATATCATGCTATGTCAATCCGGCTCAAGCGCCACCTAACGGATCAGCGTCTCAGCTGCGCCGTGAGGAACTCGCGGCGCAGCTGCTCCAAGGACCCTAGCTCGTGGGCTGCTACGCCCACAAACACCGCACTCACCTGGGAACAAGGCAGTCGCCTGGCAACGCAGCAGCGCCAGCTGCAAACGCTTGTTAGACCGCATCGCGACTGGGTGTCAACAACGTATCATAGTGCTGCGACCTCTCATCGAAGCGCGACAGCACAGCTCGCGCCTGGGGCGGGACATAGGCCACCTCGTAATTTTCACCCGACAAGGCACGTACTCCGTCCAGGGATTCGAACCACAAGACAGTCACGAACTCGACTTCCCCATCGAGGTCCCGCCGCAACAGATGCGCCCCGTGATACCCCGGAAGGTTTTTCGCAGCAATCCCAGGCAGAATCTCCGTCTGCAGAAGCCGCTCGTAAACCGGTGCGTTCGCGGCTGTCGTCCAACCATGCCAGACCCGACTAATCACGATCAAGATCTCCGACTCGAATGCGGTCTAACGGATCAGCGCTTCAGCGGCGCCGTGAAGAACTCGCGGCGCCGCACGAACATCCATACTGAAGAGCCTCCCTCGATGCATAGCGCGCCCGACCTCGCGTCACGCTTTCCTAATACTCGAAAGCTCTGCCGAACAGCTTTGGACCCTTCTTCCATTGACCCGGGAAAGAGTCGCCAAGCCACATAAAGAGCTGTATGTGCCCAAGCGTGCGGAAACCCGCGTCGTAGAAGAACGCAATTGCCTCCTCGTTTCTAGCGACTGGTTTCACGCTAAGACACAGCACACCGAGCTCCCTCGCCTGCCCTACAGCGTGTTCCATTAGCTGATGGCCGATCCCCGCACTGCGGGCTTCAGAGCTGACCACGATCGGCTCGATCTCAGCCTCCTCACCTTCGTGAATCAGCGACACGAAGCCGACGATTTGGCTATCGGATTCAGCGACCCAGATGAGATCCGGACCCACTCGGGCGAGATGACTGTCAAACTCCAATTCGGGATTCTCGCCGCCGATGGTCGGATCACCGTAGATATCTCTGTGACGCTGATTCATCTCGGCCCACAAAGCTCTGCAGCCATCCAGATCTGACGACCTATAACCGCGTATCACCATTCGCGACCGATGTCTCCCTTGAAAGCCCTGTTCTGCGGCCTAACGGATCAGCGTTTCACCTGCGCGGCTACGACCGCGCAGAATCACGGGCGCGGCCAGGCCACTGAACACGACTAGAAACAATCTAAGGCAAACACTGCGAACACTGTCCGCGTCAGGTGCAAACGCTGGTTAGGACGCCGTTTCCGAGTAGGCAGTCTTTTCCTTGGCCGACCGCGCGTCGAGGGCGCGAGTCTCCGAGTCCCCGCTTCGGTAGTAACTGCTCGTCGGCAAGCGCAATGGTTCATTCTGGGCCATCGAAGCCACCAAGCCACTGCATGACGTTCAGCAAGAACTGCAGGTTGTGAATCCCCCGATCGTGGTTCATCCCCATACGCCGTCCGTCTCGCGTTAGTTGTGCGGAGAACATCGTCGCATCCCCGAAAACCGCCACCCGCCCGGCACCCACTTGCTCGGCAGCGCCTTGGAGCCATCCAGCGACCGACAGTCGTGGGCTGTGCTCGTCGTAGTCCCACGGTATGTCCGGCTGAAACGCAACGGCGGGCGGGCCAAGAATCAGGAGCGGGTCGGCGTGCTCAGCCTGGAAGGCTTGGCCAACGAAGGTCGCGACAAACTCGATTTCCGTATCTTGACCGAATCCTCTCGAGATCGGATGGTTCAGGAGGGTCCCGTCGGATAGACTGAATTCGACGGGGCCTCCGGTTTCCGAATCCTCAACAAAACCATCCAAAAACGTGAAACCGAAGCGGTGTCCGAGGTCGGCAGAGGCACCCGCGAACGGCATATGGTCGGTCAACAATAAAAGCCCACCCCCCTCGAGCACCCACTCGTGGATCGCGTCGATCTCCAGGTTCGTGAAGGCAGAATACGTCGGCGTGGGCTCGGCTGGACGACCGCCCTCTTCAATGGTTTGCCAGGCGTCGACGTTGCGGTCACTGAGAGCGTTTCCGATCACGAGCAACTGAACGCGGCTCAAGGCATCACGGGTGAACTCTGACCGAAGAGCCTTCACCACGTAGCCGTCAGCCCTGAGTGCCTCCACGAACGGTTCGTACCGACCAGTTGTGGCGACAATGTTGTTGTGTCCTTCGTCAATCCAGACGGTCGGTCCGGATCCTGCCTCGTACGTCGGAGGGTTTGGCAGCGTTGCGAACCATCCTCTATCGATCCGTTGCTCGGAAGAGCAGGCTAAGCTGAGCAGTGCGCCGAGCATCAGCATCCAGATCGAAGAGCGATCTTCGACCGGGGCACTCCGGATGATACCTGGCCTCGCGCGTGGCATAAGCAGTCTCCGGGCCAACCGGGGAGCCGCACGAGCGGTGGGCTCAACTCAAACGCCTTATGTCGGAAGGCGTCCTAACGGATCAGCGTTTCAGCGGCGCCGCGAAGATCTAGCGGCGCAGCTGAAGAAGAGATATCACCCCATGGGTAGCCATACCCACGGAATCCGCACTCACCACAGAACAAACGCAGTCGCCCGGTAGGGCGCAGCGTCAGCTGCAAACGCTTGTTAGGCCGCTGCCAGTCGGTCTCGTGTCTCACGCGCATACCGCGCTAGGTCTCTAGCGTGCCTGATGTTCTTGCGGTTCGCACGCCAAGCTGACTCCATGACCGCCAATG
>JBDHAS010000465.1:0-4299 GCA_039588015.1 Gemmatimonadota bacterium
CAAATCGCGAAACGCCCGCAGTCGGACATCGATACCCTTGGTGTAGTCGAGTCGGTCGACGCCCAGGATGATCTTGCGTCCCTTTCCGACCTGCTGCCGGAGCTCCAGCGAGCGCTCGATTACCGCGGTTTTACCGGCCAGTTTGGAGTAGCGCTCGAAGTCGGTGGAGATGGGAAAGGCACCGACGCGGACTTCCCGATCGTGGATCTTGACGACCCCACCTTCCACGCGCGCGTCTGCGTAGCGTTGCGCCAGACGCAGGAAGTTCTGGGCGCCGTTCTGTGTCTGGAAACCGACGACGTCCGCCCCAAGCAAGCCTTCGAGGATGTGCCGCCGCCAGGGCAGTTGGCCGAACAGTTCCTCGGGCGGGAACGGTATATGCAAGAAGAAGCCGATCCGCAGATCCGGCCGCAGTTCTCGGAGCAACGCCGGAACCAGTTGAAGATGGTAGTCGTGGATCCAGACGGCTCCACCCCTGGCCGCGGCCTTCGCGGTGATCTCGGCGAAGCGCTTGTTCACGTTCACATAGGGGCGCCACCAGTGCCGGTGATACTCCGGCTCGCGCACAGCGTAGTGGTACAGCGGCCAGATCGTCTCGTTGCAGAAGCCGTTATAGAAGCTTCGGTACTGTGCCCGAGACAGCGGCACGGGCAGGTGTCGAATACGATCGAGCGTGAAGGGCTCGGGGGCCGGACCCGTGCTCCCGGTCCAGCCGACCCAGGCGCCTCGGGCCCGCTGCACGATCGGCGTCAGCGCCGAGACAAGGCCTCCGGGGCTTCTCTTCCACTGCTGGCGGCCCTGCACGCGGGCGCGGACCACTGGGAGGCGGTTCGCCACTATTACCAGCGGCTTTCTGCGCGCTGCCATTTCTATACTCTCGGGTTACAGAATGCGAATCGGGCAAAGCACCGGTCGTGGCCATAGCCGCGACCGGGCGACACGCCTGAAAACTAACGGTCATGCGTGTCTCGGCAATCGATTGTCACAGCGGAAACCAAAACGCCTCGTCCCGGCTAGGCCGGGACGAGGCGGGCCCGGGCGGACCGGAGAACTACACGGTGGTGAGGGACTGAAAGACGCGGAGGTAATCCGCCACGTGACGTGGTGTCAAGAAGCGCTCCCGGACCGACTGGCGAGCGTTGATGCCCATCTCGCGGCGCAACCTCGGGTTCAGAATGAGTTCCACCAGACGTTCCGAGCATTCCTCAGCGCTCGAAACCAGGAATCCGCTCACTCCGTCCTCGATCTGGTGGGTGATGCCGCCGACGCGACCGCCGATGACGGGTGCGCACTTCCACATCGCCTCCGCAACTACCAGACCGAAGCCTTCGCGGGTCGACTTCTGCAGGACGACATCGCTGCCGGTCTGGAACGCGTTCACCTCGAGCGCGTGTGTTATCTCCGCACGACTCAAGAGGTCGAGCGTGCTGAGAATGTAGATGTCCGGATCATCGCCGGCGTACTGCTTCGTCCGCTGATGGTATTCGACGCCTTCGGGGTCGTCGCTCGCGAGATTGCCCACCAGCGCCAGTTGAATGGTCGGCAGCTCCTGCTTAGCCAGGCGATAGGCGTCGATGACTCCCAGCGGATCCTTCCAGGGATCGTAGCGTGATATCTGCGAGATGATCGGGCGTGACACGTCGATGTCGAACCGGCTGGCCAGGATCTGGCGGGCGAGTCCCGCCGATAGAGCCTGATTCTTTGCGGCCAACGGATCGATCGAGGGATATATGAACTCTGCCCGGTTCGGGCACAGCTGCTTGGTCTTGTAGTCAGCTAGCGTGAACACGGACACATCGTAGTAGCTCATGTACGGCGCGAGGAAGTCCACAGCTGCCGCGTTGGGCGTCGATGTGTCCACGTGGCAGCGCCACATCCAACGCCCCGTCCGCCGGCCATCCAATACGCCCGTGAGGCCCGCTGGCTGAGGATCGTGAACGACCACGATGTCCCAGTCTTGCCGGAACGGGTCCGTATTATCTTCGAGCGTTGAGAGGTAGATTCCCCGCTGGTCCGGTGACAGATCGACCTCCATGCCCTGGAGCCCGTTGTGCAGTTTCTTGGTCAGCTCGAAGAATGGGTCGCTGCCCGAGAGGACGTGCCATTCGGCCTGCAGGCCGAGGTCGCGTTGGAGGGAAACGGCCACGCCGCCGCCGTAGTCGGTAGCGTTCAGGTGGAGTACCCGAGCGTCACGTAGCGGAGCCGCGAGCGTCGCGAGTTCGCTCAGAGTCTCCCGTCCGACGATGCCTTCGTATTTCTTGATAGACTTGGAAGCCAACTCCACCCTTCGCATCCAGATCCTCCCAAACTGGTGGTGTCGGCCTCCTGGCGGCAGCCGTTCGCGTTCCGCCGAACGCAAGAACAAAGCCGCGCTGGCGAGAAGCGAATTAGACCCAATTGAGCATTGTTTAGCGGCCCTAGCGGCTGTATTTGCAGACAATTCTCGGCCTGGTGGGTACTAGTGACCGATTCCCCGCGAGGTTGTCGGGCAAGACGGCCGATCGGTACGAAAGACGGGGTGTTGCCTTGGTACCGCACGTGTTGCCACCAATCGGCGGCTCGCCGCTGCACTGGCGCTGCCGCCGTTCTGCCTCAATAATACCGCCGATTCAAACCGTCGCCGTTCAGGCGAACACAACGACACGGAGAGGAGTGAGAGATGCCGACAAGCACAGCTGGCGCCACTTGGCAGGGCGTGCTGCGCAGCGGGCGTGGTGAGTTCAGCGCGGGTTCGGGTGCCTTTAGCGGGGAGTACTCGTTCCCGACCCGCTTCGAGGGTGCAGCCGGCACGAACCCGGAGGAACTGATCGCCGCCGCGCATGCCGCTTGTCTCAGCATGGCGCTCTCGGTCGGGCTCGAAAAGGCCGGTACGCCATCGGAGGAGATCTCGACCACGGCGCATTGCACCTTAGAGGTCTTACCCACTGGTGCCAGTATCACCAAGATGCGCCTAGAGGTTCGGGGCCGTGTCCCCGGCATTGATCAGGATGGTTTTGCAGCGGCTGCCGAGGCCGCGAAGGACGGCTGCCCGGTCTCGAAAGCGCTTAAGGGTAACTTGGAGTTCGAGCTCGAGGCTACGCTCGAGTAGCGATGACTCACCCCGGCAGCGGCGAGCGCCGTGCCGGGGTCGCGCTCCTGTTGCGTGCCCTCCAACGACGGCTCTCGGTCTAGTCGGCCCCGCTTCACGTCGCTCTTCGGCGCACTGATGGCCTTCATCGGCGTGGCGGTGGGGCTGGGCAATGTCTGGCGGTTTCCATACATGGCAGGTGCTTTCGGTGGCGGTGCTTTTCTAGTCGTCTACATCGCCATCGTATTCGCGTTCGGCATACCGGCGCTGATGGCGGAGCTTTCGCTTGGGCGGATGACCAGGCGCGGCCCCATGGGTGCCTTCACCCGGATCGGGATGCCGGGCGGCAGGAGCGTGGGCTGGGTCCTGTTCATCACCGTGCTGGTCGCGCTGAGCTACTATACCGTCGTCGTTGCTTGGGTCCTGCGCTACACGCTCATCTCGCTGACTGGAAAGATCTCGCGGATCGCGCCCGAGGCCTTCTTCGAATCCGTGCTCGGCGGCTTTTGGGGCCAGTTCCTAATGACGGCCATCGTCCTCGGCTTGGTGGCTGTCGTGCTGCTGTCCGGCATCCAGAAGGGGATTCAGCGGGTCAGCACCATCGGGATGCCGCTGTTGTTTCTCCTGCTGTTGGTGTTGATCGTCAGGTCGCTGATGCTCCCGGGCGCCGCTGCCGGCCTGCGCTACTACTTGGCACCTGATTTTTCCAGCATCGACCCCAGCGTCGTCGCCGCCGCCATGGGACAGGTGTTCTTCTCCATGAGCTTGGGCGGCACATTCCTGGTCACGTACGCGAGCTACCTGCCAGACGACGTCGACCTCAAGAAGAGCGCGCTGGGGATCGGTGTCGGGGAGACATTGGCCGCGCTGCTCGCCGGTCTCGTGATCTTGCCGGCGGCCGTCGCGCTCTCGTGATCTTGCCGGCGGCCGTCGCGCTTGGTGTCCAGATGAACAGCGGGCCTCCGTTCACCTTCATCACTGCGCCGAGCATTTTCGCACAGATCACGGGTGGCGCCGTCTTCGCTACGTTGTTCTTCGGGCTGCTGTTCTTCGCTGCTTTTCTGTCAGACGTAGCGGGGTTTGAAGTGTTGGTCGCCGGGACCGTAGATGAGCACGGTTGGGACCGCGGGACTTCGGTGCTCTTCTTTTGCGGCGCCGCGCTTGTTCTGGGTGTCATTCCCATGCTCAGCCTCGACTACATCTTGAAGAGCGATCTGTTTTGGGGATCGACC
>JBDHAS010000466.1:0-2131 GCA_039588015.1 Gemmatimonadota bacterium
CAGCTGGTAGTCCCCGGACCACGTCCTGAAGCTCCCGGCCGAGGCTGAAGATCTCGTCGGCATAGCGGAAGACCATGTGTCCGATATCGGTGAGCACGAGGCGCCGCCCTTGTCGAGCAAACAGCTTCTCTCCGAGACCATCCTCCAAGTCGTGGATCTGAGAGCTAACCGTCTGGGGCGTCAGGTGGAGCTCGGCGCTCGCGCGGGTGAGATTCCCATGCCGAGAGACGGCCCAGAAGTAGCGCAGATGCTGGTAGTTGAGCCTGTACATGAGGCGACCTCATTGTTCGATTTTATCGAACATTAGAGTCTAAAACATCGAAAGGACCGAATCAACTCCGAGCGATAGCTTCATACCCAAGAAATGACCGAGGCAGGGAGCCCGGGCATGGAGATTCGCACCATCGGAAGCGGGATTGACGTTGACAGCGCGCTCGACGCCTACGTCAAGCGCCGCATCCACTTCGCGCTTGGCCGCTTCTCGAGTCGGGTGGAGCGAGTCAGCGTGGTTCTCTCCGACGAAGACGGGCCAAACGGCGGCATGCGTAAGACCTGCTGCTTCCGCGTCCGACTCCTCGGGCTCCCGACCGTGTTCGTGAAGCAGGCTGATTTCGACGTCCGTGCCGCCATCGATCGTGCCGCCGATCGCATCGGCCGCACGGTGGCCATACGGCTCTCTCCGGTGGTCGACTCGTTGCAGGGCAAGGGCAAGCTCATCGGGCTCCGGAAGGAACAACCGTGAGCTCGCTCGTCCAGACCAAGACCCCTGGCCTGGTCCCATCGTTCCGGGGAAAAGCCACCACAGCAAGGAGATCGTTATGGATCTTGAACAACTAGGTCTGCACGTTCGAAATCTTATTACCTTGAGCGAGACAGCCAGCCCCTTGATCAGCTGCTATGTCAACTTCGAGGCCAGTCGCGCCAGCTACCGCGACGCTCTCGACGCGCGGATCAAGGAGATCCGTAGAGCGCTTCCCCCTGATCAGCGCCATGATTTCGAGCAGGCGCTCGGACGGGTCGAGGTCTTCCTCGCTTCGGAGATCAACCCGGAGGCGAATGGTGTGGCTCTCTTCTCTCGCGGAGGCGGGTCACCCTTCTTCCTGGCGCTCCAGTTCAGGCTGCCCCTTCCGAACCTCATGCTGGTGGACTCTGTCCCGCACATCTACGAGCTCGTCCTACTCAAGGACACCTATCATCGCTACATCATGCTCATCTCGACTGACACCCATGCTCGCATTGTCGAGGTGAGCGTTGGCAATGTCACCAAGGAGCTGTGGACGAAGCAACCCGAGCTGCGTAAACGCGTGGGTAGGGAGTGGACGTCGGAACACTACCAAAACCACCGTCGGGATCGGACACAGAAGTTCATCAAGGAAAAGATCGAGATCCTGGATCGTCTGGTCGCGAAGGAAGAGCACACTCACCTGATCCTGGCGGGCAACCCTCGCACCGTCAGGCGGGTTCGCGCCCGCCTGCCCAAGCGGCTCCAAGACAAGCTCGTCGACGTTGTTCCGGTACCGAACGGCGCGTTGACCGAAGACGTTGTCACGGCAACGCTGTCAGCCTTCGCCGAGCACGAACAGATGGAGTCGATGGAGACGGCAGGTCTTCTTCTGGATGAGCTGAGAACGGCCGGACTGGCGGTGTCAGGAACCGAGGCGACACTCGAGGCGCTCGCCCGAAGGCAGGTCGACGTCTTGGTGTTGTCCGAGTCGTACACGGCGCCAGCCGGGTGGAAATGCCACAGCTGCAAGGCCGTTGGTATCGGCGCGGCTCCCATCGGGTGCCCGCAATGCGGCGAGCAGACCGTCGGAGGAATCAGTCTCATGGAAGAGATGGTAAGACTGGCCGAGCGGTTCGGCTGTACGGTAGAGATCGTTCGCGACAGCGACGTCCTATTCGATATCGGCGGTGTCGGCTGCCTCTTGCGATATCTGCTGCCAGAACAGCGAATGGTCCGGCTTCAGGAGAAGCCTGCCTGGAGCGTTCAAGGATGAGGGTGCACGCTAGAACGCTCGTAGAGGAGGAAGTTACAGTGACGACTGTCAAGGACATCATGCGAACCGAGGTAGTGACCGTCGGATCCGAGGAGTCCCTTTTCAGCGCCTACCGGCTGTTCGCGGGCGAGGAG
>JBDHAS010000467.1:0-3871 GCA_039588015.1 Gemmatimonadota bacterium
CCGTGACGCCTTCCTCGACGCCACCGAAGATGTAGTAGATCTCCTCCTCCTCGTACCACCCGTTCGCAACCGTCGCTCCCGAGCCCGGTCCGCCTCCCAGCATCGGCGTCAGCATCAGGTCAGGCTCGGTGGCCGTCGGTTCCGTGCATGCCGTCAGTGCGGCAGCACATATCAACATGATCGTCCACCTCATCGTGTACCTCCTTTGGTGCTTGGTGTTCGGTAATGGGTTGCGAGTGTGGGAATGGGAAAGCACCTTCCATGCCACTCAGAAAGTCGCTATCTGCACGGCTGTAAGTCGTCGCGAATCAACCACATCGAAGGTGGGATCGCCGGGGCACGTTCAGACTGCCGGTCCGTCCACTGAACAGCCGAGAGTGTTCAGTGAACGGGCGCAGCTAGGCGGCGGCGCGTCGACGGCCGGTTAGTCCACGAAGGCCCAGAGAAGACCTCGACTCTTCGCATCGAGTTCACTGGGCTCCGCAACGTAGTAAAGGTCGCCGGCAACGTCGCGGATGAGGATGCCGCCGCCCGGCATCTGGCGAGGCCAGTCGTCCAGGCGCGTTTGGAATGACCGTGAGCCCTGTTCGGTCTCGACCTTCCAATTACGGATCTCGACTTCCTCGTCCACGCTCAGCACACGAACGACTTTCAACACGAACCCCGCTTCCACCAGCGCTCCCTCGAGGGCAGAACGTGACTCGTGGGACAGCTCGCCGGGCTCACGTACAAGCGCGAACTCGTGCTCTTCGCTGTCGCGCAACGAGATGAAGCGAGTCGGTTGCGACCAGGGGAAGCAACGACGCACCCAAACCGAGCGCTCTTCGTTCCCCCTGATCGCCCAGAGCCTGCCGTCATCGCGCCGCTCCAGCGTCAGGACTACGCCCGCCGTCTTGACGAGATCTCTCGCGTATGCTGTCGTTCTCATCGTCCTCACCTCCTCACCGTAGTTCACTCTGCAGATGGTACAGTTTCCGGTAGACGCCGTCCGGCTTCGCAAGCAACTCGGCGTGCGTGCCCGCCTCCACCAACCTTCCGTCCTTCAACACGAAGAGCCGCGAGGCCCGGTGCAAGGTCGAGAGACGGTGCGCGATCGCGAACACCGTCCGACCCGCGACCAACCGGTCGAGCGCTTGCTGGATCTTCCGCTCGGTCTCGGTGTCGACGCTGCTCGTGGCCTCATCGAGGATCAGGATGCGCGGGTCGTGCAGTACCGCTCGCGCGATCGAAACGCGCTGGCGCTCGCCGCCCGACAGCATCTGCCCGCGCTCACCAACCAGCGTGTCGTAGCCGTGGGGCAGTCGGCAGATGAAGTCGTGCGCGTTCGCCGCCCTGGCCGCGTCGATGACAGCTTCCAGCAAAGCCTCTGGGTGACCATAGCGGATGTTCTCCAGCACCGTCCCGTGGAACAGGTACGGCTCCTGAAGGACCATTCCGACCTGCCGGCGATAGTGACCCGTATCGAGCTCGCGGATATCCACACCGTCGATCCGTATCACACCACCGGTCGTGTCGTAGAAGCGGGCAATCAGATTGACCACCGTGGTCTTTCCACCGCCCGACGGTCCTACCAAGCCGATCATCGCGCCACCTCGAAGCTCACGCCGCGGATGACCTGGCGCACTCCGTCGTATCCGAAGCTCACGTTCTCGAAACTGACGAGGCCGCGAACCGGCTCCAGCCTCACGGGCTCGGACACGTCGACGACCTCCGGCTCGGTGTCCAGAACCTCGAACACCCGGTGAGCCGAGCTCGTCGCCCGATTCAGGATCCGCGCCATCTGCCCGATCGTCTCGATGGGCGCGATGAACATCGTCGTGTACAGCAGAAACGACACGAACGTCCCGGCCGACAACGTCGGCGCGACTCCTTCACCGCCGCCCAGCAGGCGCGGCACGGCCAACACCCACATGGCAACCGTCGTCACGTGGACCGCCAACATCAGCGACGGCCAGAACAAGGTCCAGTGATGGTGGATCCGATTGAATTCCTCGGTCACATCGTAGTTCCGTTTTCCAAATCGTCGTTTCTCTCGCTCCTCCTGGTTGAATGCCTTCACCACACGCATTCCGGGGATCGTGTCGGATAGCACATCGCTGACCCCTGACCACTTGCGCCAGGCACGCAGGAACAGCCGGCTGATCCGCTCGCCGTGCAGGTAGATCGCCCAGCAGAACACAGGCACCGGCGCCGCCATCACCAACCCGAGCCTCCAGTCGAGGCTGATCAACACGGCGCCGAGTCCGATCAGCATGACCAGCGACAGCGAGACATCCACGACGCCGAACGCCAAGAACTCCCATAGGCGGTCGGTGTCCGAGCTCATCCGCGTGATCAGGCTTCCGGTCTTGTTCCGCGAGTAGAACCCCAAGCTGAGCTTCTGCAGGTGCTCGTATAGCTCCGTGCGCAGGTCGCGGGCGACCAATTCACCCAGCACCGACATCTTTCGCAGGCGCACGAGCGCCGCGCCCTGCTTCAGCAGGTACACGAGCCCCATCGCGGCCACCGCCAACCACGCGATGGCGCTCCCCTCGCCCAGGGACATGGCTCCGTCCTGGACCGGCCTCACGATCCGGTCGATCAGGTATCCGGCCAGGAACGGCGGAATCAGACTGACGAGCGTGATCAGCGCCGCCGCCGCCATGCCGGCGTACACCTGCCTCCGGTAGGGCCGCAGATAGGAGAGCAACCGCCAGATCACGGCCATACGGTTGCCGGCTACGAGCGCCTGAGCCTCTCTGATCGGCCCGGCGACGCCCTCCGCATAGACCCGGTCGGCGTCGTCCGACGCCACGGCTCGGCCTGCCAGAGCCTCCTCGACGACGAACTTGATGTTCTCCATGGCTCGCCGTTGGCGATGCGTATAACGCACGCGGGCGATTGCCGGACGGCCCGGCTCACCGAGAAACGTCAGGGCCGTGCTGCTGAGTCCCAGCCCTTCCTGCACGTTCCGGATCTCGGCCCGCTGGACGCTGCTGATCTCCCATCGCTCGTCGATTCGACGGGCTAGACCCAAGTGCCGGGGGCCAAGGGTGACCCAGACCTCGCTCAGCTTCAGAGATTCATCCAGGTCGGCCAGGGCGTACAGCTGCACCGGGTCCCCGCCCCAGGCGGCCTCGAACACACGGCGCAGTTCCGGGGGCAACCGCTGCGGCTGATTCGTGTAGCGGGCGATGACTTCCTGATCGCGCTGCTGATTATGCTGGCTTACCATCGTCGTGATCGGTTCAGGTCCAAAAACAAAACGGCCTTCCAGGTGTCCCAGAGGAGCACCCGGTAGGCCGGATCACGACAACGGAATCCGATTACGCTACATCAAGTGACTCCTCCTGGCGCCGGCGCGTCGCCAGCGTCGTTCACGGTGCCGATGCGGCTCCGGCAGAGCACACCGGTACCCACGAACGGCGCCGCCGCCCAAAACCGGGCCGCCGACGTCTCGGGGATCTTCGGGAAATGCCGTGTCATAGTCTGAATAGTCCTCAAAGCTCCTTTGTTCGCTTTGCTGCGAGCTTCCATACTACAAGCAGCCCGATGGGAACGCAAGCGCGAAGATCAGGGAGCAAACCTAGGCTCCGTCACTCTTCCTACTGTTGGACCCTGCCTATTGTTTCACCACAGAGGACAGAGGACCTCGCTCTCGCCGGGCGGCGCACATCGCGGAGACAAAGTGTGGCGCCGGCCAAGCGCCCGGACGCAAAGCGGGCGCCCCTGTTAGAGCGTCCGGCTCACCTGCGCCGTGGATAGTCTTGGGCGGTTCACTCCAGCTCCCTAGGAAGGTCGACACCGGCCTCCTGGACACGTTTGGTTAGCCTGGCCAAGTGTCTGTAGTCTGTTGTCTACGCTATACTAGTTGAGTGACATCCTCTGCGAC
>JBDHAS010000468.1:0-2121 GCA_039588015.1 Gemmatimonadota bacterium
AGTACGTCCTGGCCGCCGAATCAGTCGATCGGCTTGAAGGTTGAGGATGTCGCGCATGGCAACCGTGTTCATTCGCCGATCTGCACTGCCCGCCGCGGCGTTCGTCATCGTGCTGGGATTCCATTTCGCGTGGATCGGTCTATTTCCGGAGGAGAATCCGGCGCAGAACCGGTGGGTGAGCGTCGGGCCGGCAGCGCAACCGTCGTGGCTCGCGCGCTACATTGACGGTGAGCACTATTGGATGGGCTATATTTTCGCACTCTCGCTCGGCTTCGCGGTCGTAGCGGTTCGTCGCTACCTCGAGGACCGTTCGTGCCGCGCACGCAACTTCGCCATCGGTGGGGTGACCTTCTCCGGGTTCATGGCGGTGGCCGGCTGCTTCCTCGTCGGTTGCTGCGGCTCGCCGATGCTGGGAGTCTATCTCAGCCTGTTTGGCGCCGCGTTTCTGCCGTTCGCCAAGCCGCTGGCGGCGGGCATCAGCACGCTGCTCATCCTCGGCTCGTACTTGTGGATGCGGCGCATAAGCCAGCGGGCACGTGATCGGCAGCTCGAAGCATGCTCCTGCACAGTGACGGGACCGAAACCCGACTCGTGTGACGACGTGGCCGCCGCGCTGTGACGAACATCAAAGGTCGCGTTCTCGTGACGGCCCCGGGGGCAGGGCGAACGCCCCGAGAGCAACCCTCTTCGTAACGTCGGCGGCCTACGCCGCCTCCTCGGAGGTACCGCGAGCCTCGCTACGTCTCAGCCAGATCCAATGAGCGACGAAAAGCACGACGGACACCACAACAAGCAGGCCGCTCACCGTGATGCTACGCATGGACCCCAGCCGGACCGTCTGGATCTGAGCGTCACGGGCGGCTTCGTACATCGCGCGGATCGACTCGTCCTCCGGCACCGGTTGCCCCTCCGGCAGCGAGCTGAGCACGTGCATCCGGTAGTTCTCGAGCGACGAAAGGATCCGCTGCTCCTCAAAATGCCCCCGCGCGTGCAACGGGTCGCTCAGGTCGAAGGCGGCGGCGACGATGTTGCCGATGCAGATGAGGAAGGTGATCACGGCGACCAGGCACACCAAATAGCCGTAGAGCTGTGCGAGGCGACTGCGCTTGTCCATAGCGCCAAGTTTCCCACCCCGCGGTGCCGCCGTCAAGGGGGATGCGCACCCGGACCAGTACCCTAATCTCAGGGCAGGCGTCAACCAGCGGGCGCGAGAGTTCGAAGAGCGTTGCCCTCGGAACGGAACTCCCCGATCGGAACCCTCTTCATAACGACTCGCGCGCCGGAGACGAGAGACCCGGTACGCTAACCCGTTCAATGGATCAGCCTTAGGTCGCTCCGGGGTCGAGGGCCGGCGCGCGGGCCGACCGTTGCCGCGGTCATCAGCGGACTCGCGCTCTCTCTCGACCTGTTCACCAGCCGGTCGATTCGGGGGGCCGTTGGGAAAAAGGAACCCGCGGTTAACAGCGCGTGACCCGGTGCGGGAGCATCTTGGTGATGGGTCGGCGGGGCAGAGGAGCCTCGATCGTACCACCCTCTATCTGGACCGGTTCCGCGAGGTCAGGTCAGTCGAAGCCGAACCCGTCGGTCGGCCCGCCGTCGTCCGGCGCCAGGCTCGCGCCCTCGCGCACGGGAAACCAGCCGGTCGATTCGGATTAGGATGTCAACATGGAAGGTGGCACCAATCGCGGGGGCGGGTCAGTGACACGCGACACGCGCAGGGACGCAGAAGTGCTGGGGCCGATCCGCGAGAGGGACCGGATCATCGCACTGGATGTCCTGCGCGGCTTCGCCGTGCTAGGCATCCTGTTCGTCAACATGCCCTTCTTCTCGATGCCGCTGGCGCTGGCAACCGGGGTCGAGGGTCTGACCGACGCGCCGCCGATGGAGGAGATGTCCTGGGCGATCGTGGAGACCCTCGTCACCTACAAGTTCCTTTCCCTGTTCTCACTACTCTTCGGCGCGGGCCTGGTCATGCAGATGACCCGGGCGGAGGCGAAGGGAAGGCGTTTCGTACCGCTGTATCTGCGCCGGCTCGGGGTGCTGGCGGCCTTCGGGCTGGCGCACGCTCTGCTGTTGTGGTACGGCGACATTCTGTTGCGGTATGCCGTCCTGGGCCTGCTC
>JBDHAS010000469.1:0-3716 GCA_039588015.1 Gemmatimonadota bacterium
GAACGCGTGTAGCGGCTGATTGAGCTCGTGCAGGACGTAGTTAGTGGCATCGACGACGTTGTTTATGGGCTGTTGCCCGATGGCTCGCAGTCGATTGGCCAGCCACTCGGGCGAGGGGCCGATCGTCACGCCGCGTATCACGGCGCCCATGTAACGCGGACAACCCTCGGCGTCCTCGATCCTGACCACGACGCCGCCCGTCTCTCCTTCCACCGGCGCGACATCGGTGGAGTAGTCGGCGTCAACTTGATTCGGGAATTCGGGCAGCCTCAGATCCGCTTCCCCGCCGGGCGCAAGCTCGCGTGCGACGCCCCAGTGACCCAAGAGGTCCGGACGGTTCGCCGTCACGTCGATGTCGAGCTGGTGATCGTCTAGTTCGAGCGCATCCAGCACCGACTGTCCGACCTCGAACTCGCCCTTGAGAAGCATGATGCCCGCGCTGTCGCGGCCGACTCCCAGTTCCTTCTCAGAGCAGAGCATGCCCTCGGAATACTCACCACGCAGCTTGGCACGCTTGATCTCGACACCGCCGGGGAGCGTCTGTCCGGCACCGACGAAGGGATAGTAGCCGCCTTCGACGACGACGGGTGCGCCGGTTACGACCTGAACGGGTCCGTCGCGCCCCGCATCGACCTTGCAGATCACGAGGCGGTCCGCCTTGGGATGCTTCGCGACACTCTCGACCCGCGCTATGACGAGATCTTCAACACCGTCACCCAGCCAGACCACATCGTCCACGGGGACGGCAGTGTAGGTCAGTCGTTCGGCGACCAGGATACGTTCATGGTTCGATGATTTCTTTAGCGGAGCCCAAACCTAGGCACGCTCGAACTGCTGCAGAAAGCGCATATCGCTCTCGTACAGCAACCTGATGTCCGGAATCCGGTAGCGCAGCATGGCGATCCGGCCAACGCCCATACCGAAAGCATAGCCGGTGTAGCGCTCGGAGTCGTAGCCGACGTTATCGAAGACCGCCGGATCCACCATACCGGCGCCCATGATCTCGATCCACCCGGTGCCCTTGCAGGCGGAGCATCCCTCGCCATGACATAGCAAGCAGGATACGTCGACCTCCGCCGACGGCTCCGTGAAGGGGAAGAACGAGGGCCGGAAGCGAGTCGCCGTGTCCTCCCCGAAGAACCTGCGGACGAAGTAGCTGATGGCCGCCTTAAAGTCGACGAACGAGATTCCCTCGTCCACGGCCAGTCCCTCGATCTGCTCGAATGCCGGGGCGTGCGAAGCGTCAAACGGGTCACGTCGATAGCAGAACCCGGGTACGACTATGCGGACCGGCGGCTCCGACTTCTCCATGACTCGCGCCTGAACCGGCGACGTGTGCGTGCGCAGAACCGTGTCTTCACTCAGATAGAACGTGTCCTGCTCGTCCGCAGCCGGGTGGTCGAGCGGAGTGTTGAGAGCCGTGAAATTGTACCAGGTCGTCTCGGCCTCAGGGCCACGAGCGCGCACGAACCCCAGTTCCTTGAAGATCCCGCAGATCTCGTCGGCCACGAGCGTGCAGGGGTGCAGGGCGCCGCGCCAGCGCTCGCGAGCGGGGAGTGTGAGGTCCAAGCGGGCCTCCGACTGCGCCGGCTCATCCGCCAGCTGCGTCAGTCGGGCTTCCAGCAACTCTTGCAAACGGGTCTTGACCCGGTTCGCCTCCGCACCGGCGGCGCGCCTCTTTTCGTGCGGAAGCTGCCCAACGCTGCGTAGCAGCAGGGTCAGGGGTGCCTTGCGCCCCAAGTACTCGACCCGCAAGCGCTCGAGGTCATCGACCGCGGTGGCGGCGTCAATGGCCGCCGACCCGGCCTCCTCGAGCTTGCGGAGATCGGCAAGAAAATCCTGCATAACAGCCGGGCCGCCTTACTTGTCGAGAGACTCCTTGGCGATCGCGGCCAGGTTGCCGAACACGTTCGGGTCCCTAACCGCCAGGTCCGCCAGGGTCTTGCGATTCAGCTCCACACCCGCGTTGCGGAGACCACTGATGAAGTTGGAGTAGCTTATATCGTGCTGTCGTGCCGCCGCATTGATCCGAGTGATCCAGAGCCGCCTGAAGTCCCTCTTGCGACGACGCCGGTCGCGATAGGCATTGCTCCAACCTCTCTCGACTGCGTTCTTGGCCGAGCGATAGAGCTTTGACCGCGCGCCGCGGTAGCCCTTCGCCAGCTCACGTATCTTCTTTTTCTTCTTGTGCCTTGCGACGCGATTCCTGACCCGAGGCATCTATGTACTCCTTTCTCAACCGGCTGTGCTCGAAAATCGCTCGCGATCACAGACCGAGCATTCGCTTCACCCGCTTCATGTCGTTTGCCGATACCAGCGTCCCCTGGCGAAGACGTCGCTTACGCTTGCGCGATTTCTTGGCCAAGATGTGGCTCTTGTACGCGCGCCGGCGCCTCAATTTCCCACTGGCCGTCTTTCGGAACCGTTTCGCGGCGGCCCGATGTGTCTTCATCTTCGTCATCGGTACTTCACCTCTTTCAATGTCTCTGTGACGATCGGGCTACCGCTTGGGAGCCAGGACCATCGACATGTTCCGGCCTTCCATCCTCGCCTTTTCCTCGACCTGGCCCACGTCGGACAAGAGCTCTAAAAAGCGCTCGAGTACCACGGCACCGAGTTCCGTGTGCGTCATCTCGCGTCCTCGGAACCGCATCGTCACCTTCACCTTGTTGCCTTCCTCCAAGAACCGGCGAGCGTGCCCCGCTTTGAAATTGAAGTCGTCTGCTCGTACTTGTATTTCCCATAGTCCATGATTCTGACCACGGGAGGTCGAGCAGCAGCTGCTACTTCCACCAGGTCGAGGCCGCGTTTCTCAGCCGCCGCACGCGCATCTTCGATCGAGACGATCCCAATTTGCTCGCCGCCTACGTCAACCAACCTGACCGGGCTTATCCGGATCTGATTGTTCACGCGGGGCTCGTTCTTATCGATAGTCTCTCTCCCTTCCTCTGGGTTCAGGCGACCTAAAACAAAAGCGATGGACCCAAGCGAATACGCGCCCGGCCGCCGGCCACATCTAAGACCGACGTCGGGTGCTATCGCTCGGACCCGGCGGCTCCGCCTGATACTCGCGGGCCGAAAGGTGGGCGGTGTCCATCAGGCCGCCACTTCACTCATTGTGCTCGGAAAACTTGAAGGATCCACCCCCTTTGTCAACGGGGGCGGCCGGGGGCTGTCGGCTCCGCCAGACCACCTCAATCGAGCGTACGGGCTTGCTCCTCGTCGGACACCTGAGCCACGAACTCGGCTACCGGCATCACGACCTGCTTCTTCTCCGCTCCCCGCCTGCGCACGGCCACGGTACCCGCCTCCGCCTCCCGGTTCCCGATCACCGCCAGGTATGGCACCTTCTGCAGCTCACCGTCCCGGATTCGGTACGACAGGGTCTCGGTTCGGTCGTCCAACTCCGACCGCAGACCCGCCTCCTGCAACGCATCCTGAACGGCTCGTGCCGGCTCGACCAGTTCGTCGGAGATGGGCAGCACGCGCACCTGGACCGGCGCCAGCCACACCGGAAACGCTCCGGCGAAGTGCTCGATCAGGCCGCCGACGAAACGCTCTAGCGTCCCGTATATGGCTCGATGAATCATCACCGGCCGATGCCGCTGATTGTCGGCGCCCACGTATGACAGGTCGAACCGCTCGGGCAGCACGAAGTCGAGCTGAATGGTCGAGCCCTGCCACTCGCGTCCGATCGCGTCGAGGAACTTCACGTC
>JBDHAS010000470.1:0-3731 GCA_039588015.1 Gemmatimonadota bacterium
GGCCTTAAACATACCGGTCACTCGCTTTCCTAGATGGGGGCCAACCAGCGACGACGCAGCTGCCATCAACGGTGGAACAGTGCAGCCAGATAGGAAGAAACGCCAGTACGCGAGTATGTCCCGATCGCAGAGGGACTGACGGGCAGCCAGTTCACCGATACCGGACTCAGCGTCGGAACGACCTACTACTACGTTGTCACGGCGATGGACGCGAGCGGAAACGAGTCTGGGCCGTCGAACGAGGCCTCTGCGACGCCGACGGAGCTTCCCCAACTCTCCATTCACGTGGGCGACATCAGCGTAACGGAAGCAAGGAAAGAACTACTTCGGCAGAGTGACGGTGCTGGTTCTCGATCAGGGCGGTAACCCGGCTTCAGGCGTGCAGGTCGAGGGCTCCTGGACATGGAAATCAGCGGTAATCGATGCCAGTAGTGGCGTCACCGACGGCAGCGGCGTGGTTACCCTCGACTCTCCCAAGAGGAAGGCTTCGAGTGGAGACTTCTTCACGTTCACCGTGACCGATCTCATCCTCAGTGGCTATTTCTATGATCTGGCGAGGAATGTGAAGACCTCGGAGTCCGCCACCGTTCCGTAGCCTCCTGAGCCAGGTCGATCCGCTCGGCCGCCGGCCGTCCGGTCACGCACAACCCTCCGGCATCCTGGGCAACCCGGCTTGGTCATCCCGCAACCAACGAGTAGGGCGTTGAGGACCCAAGTTAGACGGTGTCGCGTCAGCGCCACGCTCGAGCCCTCGTACTGCCCTTCACCAAGGGCTAATCAGCGATTCTGGCGGCCCTTCTGCTTGGCGCACGGCTTGCTAAACATACGTTTGACGACGAAGACCGCTGAGGCGCTGGCGGGGTAAGTAGGTCCAAGCCTGAGGTTCAACGCCATGAAACGCGCCGCCCTGCTAGCGATGGCTACGCTCGTTCTCGCTGCTTGTGAGGACGCCACACAGCCGGAATTGACGGCGCCAGAACAGTCGCCCCGTCTCGCGACGCTCAACGTGCCGGGAGACTTTTCATCGATTCAGGCGGCCCATGACGCTGCGAGTGCCGGTGACACCGTCCTCGTAGCGCCGGGAACCTACGTCGGTCAGATCACCGTCACCAAGGCGATCACCCTGGCCTCGCACTACCTCACTACCGGCGATGAGAGCTACATAGGCAACACGATTCTCGACGGCGACGGCGCTGCCTTCGTGATCCAGATCCCGATAAGCGTCGGGGACCGGCCTACAATTCAGGGCTTCACAATCCAGAATGCCGACGACGGCATCTTGCCGCGTGCCAAGTTCAACCTGCTGAACTCCGTGGTGACGGATACGCAGGACGGCGTCGACTACGAGAACGGCAGCGGTGGGCTGATCCAGTTCTGTACGTTCGAGCTCAACCGTGATGACGGCATCGATCTCGACTTCGCTGTCGACATCGTCATCCAGGACAACATCATTCGCAACAACAGGGATGACGGTATCGAGATCCGAATGCAGGGCCACAGCGGGCCGACGTTGAATGTCATCATCAGAGGGAACGAGATCTACGGTAACGGAGAAGATGGGATTCAGCTCATTCACTACGGTTCTCTGACCGATCGCTTCTTCGAGATCACGTACAACAATATCTACGACAACGTCGATGCTGGCATCGGCATGATGGATGGGGGAGAGACGGTCGAGGACTTTCGCGGCGCGAGCATTCCCGAGCGCATCAACATCTTCAACAACACCTTTGCCAACAACAGCCATGGCATCAGCGGCGGAACATCTTCGTCGGCCACTCGGCGATCGCGGTCAAGAAAGTGGACGGCAACTCCGAGTTGGCTTACAACCTGTTCTTCAACAACGGCACTGATAACAGCGGGTCGAACGTCGATGCGGGCAGCAGTGTGTATGCGGATCCCTTGCTCACCGCGGACCTGGAGCTACCTGCGGGGAGTCCAGCGATCAACGCCGGTACGGCGCTATACGTTTGGCACGGAGCGGTGGTTCTGAATCTTCCACCGGGTGCATTCTCCGGTGGGGCTCCCGACATAGGGGCATTCGAATTTGGCAGCGGCACCGGTGCGCCGCCCGACCCACCGGAGCTGGTAGCGCCGGAGGACGGGTCACCTGATGTCAGTTTGAGGCCAACCCTCACGTGGACTGGAGTCGGCGACAACTTCACGGTCCAAGTCGCGACCGATACGGAGTTTTCCAATATCGTCGATGCCGCCTTCGTCTCAACGCCGAAGTACGCGGTGGTCGTGACGGTAAGGATCGTAAACGATACCGAGTATGTCACCGTAGTCGATTCCACGCTCGCCTCGACGATAACGCACACGGTGGCCGTAGGCGCGCTGGATCACGTGGTGACGTACTTCTGGCGCGTCAGTGCTTCGGATGTCAACGGGACGAGTGACTTCTCCGCCGTTTGGAGCTTCGCGACCGCGGCCGCGAGCGGGCCGCCGGACGCGCCGCTCCTGCTGTCCCCGGCCGATGGGGCGGTCGACGTCCCGGTGGAGGCAACGCTAAAATGGGCGGGCACGGCCGAGGACTTCGACGTCGAGGTGGCGCCGGACTCGGACTTTCTCGATGTGGTCTTCGCCACCAACTCGTCTTCAAAGGCGATCACGCTGCCGGCGAGTACACTGCAATACGAGACCGACTACTACTGGCGCGTACGCGGCAACAACAGTTTCGGCGCGGGGGACTATTCTGACGTCTTCGTCTTCACGTCCGCCGATCCACCCGATATCATTCCTCCGAGCCGGCCTCAGAATCTCGGTTCGCCTGCTCAAACCGGAACAACGATCGATCTGGTATGGGACGCCTCGACCGATAACGTCGGCGTAACGCATTACAACATCTACCGTGATGGCGTAGTAGTCGCCAGCGAGTCGAGCACCAATCACACCGCCGTCGGCTTGACACCCGCGACGTCGTACGAGTTCCGGGTCTCGGCCGTGGATGCCGCCGGCAACGAGTCAACTCTGAGCGATGCGCTTTCGGTCGCGACTTGGCACACGATTCATGTGGGCGGCCTGGACGTGACGCTAGATCGAACGGGTAGCAACTATCGTGGCAGGGTGACAGTATTGGTTCTCGATCACGACGGTTCCCCCGTATCGGGCGTGGAGGTCGAGGGCTTCTGGGCCTGGAACTCAACCGATCTCGGACCGAGCAGTGGAGTCACTAACGGCAGCGGAGTAGTGACCTTTTCTACTGACAAGATAAAGGCGTCGAGCGGAGATGTCTTCACGTTCACCGTGACCGATCTCATCCTTGATGGATACCTGTATGATCCGGCGATGAATGTGAAAACCTCGGACTCCGCCACGGTTCAGTAGGAGACGTCCCCGGCGTGCTGGCCGAACCCGGCCTGGTTGGGCTCGCAACCGATGCGTAGGGTGCAGAGGGTGGGAGAGATCGTCACCGGAGGTCGCACCGTTGACCTTCTGCTGGGGGCGAGCCTATTGGCGTGAGCCGTGGTCGACGGCAGAGCATGCTTCGTCCCGGCCAAGCTTCTTTGGGAGCCAAAGAGGCCAGTACCGCCCAGGTCCGAACGGTGTCGCGTCTGCGCGACGGTCGAGCCCTCATGCCACGCTTCGTCAAGGAATTCAGAAGGGGGCTAGTGCCTCCGCCGCCTGGCGCACCCTTTGCCGGACAATCGCCTGACGACGGAACTGCTGAGCCGCTGACGGAGTAGATAGGTCGAAGCTGGAGGTTCAACGACATGAATTGCCCCACAATG
>JBDHAS010000471.1:0-2101 GCA_039588015.1 Gemmatimonadota bacterium
GAGTTCATGTCGATGTAGAGCGACCGTTTGATGCGCCGCCCGCCCGACTCGGACATCGACCGCCAGTTCTTGAACGAGTCGCTGAGGAACTTGTGCGTCGGGATGGTCGTAATCGTCTTGTCCCAGTTCTGGACCTGGATGGTGTGGAGACCGATGTCGACTACGTCACCGTCGGCGCCGTACTCCGGCATCTCGATCCAGTCGCCGACGCGCATCATGTCGTACGTCGCGATCTGCGAACTAGCAACGAAAGACAGAATCGTATCGCGGAAGACGAGCAAGAGCACGGCACTGAAAGCGGCGAAACCGCTCAACATGATGAGCGGCGACTGACCCGTCAGCGCCGCGATCGCGATGATCGCACCCAGCAGATAGAGGACGATCTTGATCGCCTGGATGTAGCCCTTGATGGGGCGACCCTTCGAGAGCGGGCTGGCCGCGTACAACTCACCGCCGGCCGACAGCAGCGAGTCCGCCGTGAGCACGGCAACGAAGACCATCGCCGCGAGCGCCGCGTGTTGCACGAGGTTCACGAATGCTTCGGGCAGGCCCGGTATCAGCCGGATGCCGTAGTGGATCGCCAGTACCGGCGCCAGATGAGCGAGTCGCTGGAAGGTTCGGTACTTGAGGAGGACATCGTCCCAAGTGACGGCCGTGCCCTTCACGATTCTGTGAACGGCCTTCAGCAGAACCCACTTGGCGATCTTATCGGCCAAGTAGGCCAGGATGAGAAGAAAGAGCGAAGCGAGCAGCTGCGCGACCAGCTGGTGCTCGCCCAGCCAGTCCATGGCTTGGTCCAGCATCTCCTGCATGGCTATCGCCTCGGTCCAGACGTCGCGGGTCTAGCCCCGCGCGCGCGGGCCGGCGGCCTTCACTTCCTCCGACATCGTCGCGTCGAACTCGGCGAAGTTCTCGACGAACATCCCCGCCAGCCTCTGCGCCTGGTCGTCATACGCGTTCGTGTCCGCCCAGGTCGAGCGCGGGTCCAGAACCTCCGGCGGCACACCGGGGCACACCTCGGGCACCTGAACGCCGAAGACCGGATCTTCCCGCATCGGCGCCGAATCGAGGTCACCGTTCAGAACCGCCCGTACCATGGCGCGGGTATAGGGGAGGCTCACGCGCTCTCCGACGCCGTACGGACCTCCGCTCCAGCCGGTATTGATCAGCCACGCCTGCACCCCGTGCTTGGCGATCTTCTCGCCCAACAACTTGGCGTAGACACCCGGATTCAGCGCCATGAACGGCGCGCCGAAGCAGGCGCTGAACGTCGCCTGCGGTTCCGTCACGCCGCGCTCGGTCCCAGCCACCTTCGCCGTGTATCCGGAGAGAAAGTGGTACATCGCCTGCGCATTGCTCAGGCGCGCCACTGGCGGCAGTACACCGAACGCATCGCAGGTCAACATGATGATCGTCTTCGGGTGCCCCGCCCTGCCAGTCCGGGTCGCGTTCGGGATGTGGCTGATCGGGTACGAGGCGCGCGTGTTTTCGGTAAAGGCGTCGCTGTCGAGGTCGAGCGCGCGAGTCCGGGTGTCGATGGCCACGTTCTCGAGGATCGTGCCGAACATGCGCGTGGTCTGGTAGATCTCCGGCTCCGTCTCTTTGTTGAGCCGGATCACCTTCGCGTAGCAACCACCTTCGAAGTTGAACACGCCGTCGTCGCTCCAGCCGTGCTCGTCATCGCCTATCAACGTCCGTTCCGGGTCCGCCGACAACGTCGTTTTGCCCGTGGCGGACAGCCCAAAAAAGATCGCGACGTCGTTCTCGTCCTTGCCGTAGTTGGCCGAGCAGTGCATCGACAGCACGCCTTCGAGCGGCAAGAGGTAGTTCATCACCGTGAACATGGACTTCTTGATCTCGCCGGCGTAGGCGGAGCCGCCGATGATCGCCTCGCGGCGCCCGAGGTGGAGGAGCACGAACACCTCTGACCGGGTCTCGTCCAGCACGGGATCGGCGTTGAAACCGGCTGCATGGATCAAGGTGAACTTCGGCTCGTGCTTCGCCAGCTGCTCCAGGTCCCTTTCGCGGAGGAACATATTGCGCACGAACAAGGTGTGCCACGCGGTCTCCGTGACCACACGGATCGGCAGCCGCCAGGCCG
>JBDHAS010000472.1:0-2068 GCA_039588015.1 Gemmatimonadota bacterium
TGGTGTTTGGGACACAGAACGTGGGCATCTCTGCCCTCTCCCTCGAGACCGGCGAAATCAAGCCTTTGCGGCAGGGCGCGACCCACGCACGCTACGTAGACACGGGTCACCTCCTCTACGGAACGCTGGAGGGCTCGCTGCTCGCCGTGCCCTTCGATCCCACGCGTCTCGAAATCACAGGCACTCAGGTGTCGATCCTGGAGAACCTGATGGTCCGGGACAACGGCTCCGCGGAGTTCTCCGTATCCAGAAACGGATCGCTTGTCTATCTCTCCGGCGCGGCCCGGGCCCAGGCAATCATGGTCTTGGTCGACCGCCAGGGTGAGGAGCGTTCGCTGCGTGAGGGTATCCGCGGTCCGATCACGCCGCGCTTCTCGCCCGACGGTACACAAATCGCCATGACAACCGCTGAGCCCGGCAACCGGGACGTTTGGGTCTATGACATCGAATCGGGCACGTTCTCGCGGCTGAGCTTCGAGGGCCAGAACTTCTATCCCGAATGGTCGCCGGACGGGAGCCGCGTACTGTTCTCGTCTCTGCGCGCCGGATCCCGCGACCTGTATTGGCGACGCGCGGACGGAAGTGGAACGGCAGAGCGCCTGTACTCGGCGGCCACCGAAGTGTGGGAGGGCATCCTCTCGAGAGACGGAAACTGGTTGGCGTTCCGGGAAATCAAGCCCGAGACCGGTCGAGACATCATGGTTTTGCCGCTTCAAGACGAGCGGCAACCGCAGCCTTTCGTTCAAACATCGTTCGACGAGCGATCGATAGCGCTGTCGCCCGACGACCGCTGGCTGGCCTACGTCTCGAACGAATCGGGCAACGATGAAGTCTACGTGCGGGCCTTCCCCGAGCCGAGTGGGCGTTGGCTGATCTCGGAGGGCGGCGGTCGCGAACCGCTATGGTCGCGCGACGGCCGAGAGCTGTTCTACCGGAATGGCAACAAACTGATATCCGTTGCCGTGGAGACCGACCCGGTGTTCGGAAAGGGGAGTCAAGAGGTCGTACTAGAAGGGACGTATAACCCGATTGACAACAAAGCGAACTACGACATCCACCCCGACGGCGAGCACTTCGTACTGTTCAAGAGGCCCGAGGCTGCCGCAGGACTGACCATCGTGCTCAATTGGTTCGAGGAACTGCTCCAACGCACTCAGTAACTACCCTGCTGACCAGCTCCATGCGGAAGGCATGACCGCCACCACCGATGTCGTCATCATTGGCGCCGGGATCATGGGGTGCAGCGCCGCCTTTCACCTCGCTCAGACGAGATCGCCGGTCTCCACGATCACGAAGGCGACGGCGGCGTAGACGATCGCCACGCGGAAGACGCGACGGCGCTTTTGGAAGCCAGGCGTCGTGCCAGGGCAGTATCTGCGACCGCTACGACAGCGACTGGCCGATCTGAAAGGCACCAGCCAGCCGAGCCCAAAATGGTGTGTGGACGTCACTGCGGCTGACGAAACCCAGAACCGATACGTCACGCATCCACCACAGGCGACACGGTTGACCATGACAGGATCGTCAGAAGTGCGACGAAGAGAGTCCGTCGCCATCGGGATTAGTCTCTTCTCTTGACAGGACACTTCTTAATGGTGTTAGGCGGCGAGCCGAAGAGTTTCATTGGGCACCCGCATCTCAAGGCCCTGGTTAACCAGCGCTTTCGATGGCGGCTCAGTTTCAACTATTGACCCGACAGTTCGCGCAGCCAGATATCCTTGAAGCGGATCCGCAATTCGTGGCCAGCATGCAATTGCAAGGCGATGTGACCCCTCATGCCGACGACGTGTGCTTGGTGCGCCGCGTTGTCAAGAACGCCGGTCCCGTCGTAGTCAGTCATCACTAGATCGTTGAGAACTGTCCTGATCTTCGTACCCTGGCAGATGATCCTGAGTTCGTTCCAGCCATCACCTTCGTCAGCATACTCAAACCGCCAGGCCTTCGGCGCGTAGGATTCGTCGATGTTCCAGTCCTCCAAGCTTGGCGAAATCCAACGCCTCTCTTCCCACGTCTCATCGTAGATCAGGCCGATCCTCCAAGGCGCCGGCGGATGCACATCCACCTGTGG
>JBDHAS010000473.1:0-2058 GCA_039588015.1 Gemmatimonadota bacterium
AACGACCGCTGTCGGGCGTACGAAGAGGCCATCAAACGTGCAGGCGGGATCGATTTCCAGATCCTCGGGATCGGCCGTAGCGGTCATATCGGGTTCAACGAGCCAGGCTCTCCGCCTGATTCGAGGACGCGGCTCATCACACTAGACACCATCACCCGCCGGGACGCGGCCGCGGACTTCTTCGGCGAGGACAACGTCCCGCTGGAGGCCATCACCATGGGGATCGCCACGATTCTCGACGCGCGCGCGATCGCGCTGATCGCTACCGGCGAACATAAGGCGCCCATCGTCCAAAGGTCCGTCGAGGGCCCGATCTCGACCGACGTGACGGCCACCTACCTGCAACGGCATCGCGACGCTACCGTCTACCTCGATTTGCCAGCGGCGGGACGTCTGACGCGCATATCTACGCCGTGGGTGTTGGAAAGCGTCGAATGGACGCCTGAGTTAACCGACAGAGCTGTCGTTTGGCTGGCGGAAGAGACCGGCAAGGCGTTGCTGAAACTGAGCCCTTTCGATTATCGCGAGAATCACCTCAGCGCCCTGCTCTCCAAGCACGGCTCCGCGGGTGCCGTCAACGGTGAAGTGTTCAACCGTCTTAGAGAAAAGGTCCGCGGCAAAGCACGGCTGCCGGAGGGAAAGCGCGCGCTCGTGTTTTCGCCGCACCCGGATGACGACGTTATCTCGATGGGCGGCATTCTGCGTAAGCTGGCCGAGAACGAGAACGAGATCGTGGTCGCCTACATGACGAGTGGGAATATCGCCGTCTTCGACCACGACGTTCGGCGGCATCTGGATTTCATGGAGCGCTCGGCGTCGGCGCTCGGCCTCGACGAGGGACAGGTCCAAGATGTCCGGTGCGATATCCAGAAGGGCTTCGACAAGAAGCGCCCAGGCGATGTCGATTCGGACCGAGTACAGAGTCTCAAGCGTTTCATCCGCGAGTCCGAGGCCGTGGCCGCAATCGCCGACGTGGGGCTACCACGCTCGGCGGCGCGGTTCCTAAACATGCCGTTCTACCGCACTGGCGAAGTGCTGAAGCGACCCATCGGCGAAGACGATGTCGAGATCGTCTTGAAGCTGATAGAAGAACTGCGGCCGGATCTGGTGTTCGTGGCCGGCGACATGTCGGACCCACACGGAACCCACCGGCTGTGCAAAGAGGCCATCGACCGTGCCTTGAAGCGCTATCGGGATGGAGAGCCCGAGGTCTGGCTCTACCGTGGCGCGTGGGAGGAATGGCCGCTAACCGAGGCCGACGTGCTGGTGCCGCTCTCGCAGGAGGAGCTGCGCAAGAAGATCTTCGCGATCTTCAAGCACCAGTCCCAGAAGGACGTGGCGCCGTTCCCGGGCGGCTACGACGAGCGCGAGTTCTGGCAGCGCGTCGAGGCCAGGAACCTGTCAACGGCGGAGCAAGCCGACCGTTTGGGCCTGCCCGAGTACTTCGCCATGGAGGCGTATCGAGTCGAACCCGCGGACACGTGATCGGCGCGTCGTTGCTGCCGGACCGATCGGCGTGTGGGCTCAGGGCCAGTAGCGCAGGTTGAACGTCGCGATGAAGGCCTCGAAGTCGTCCTCGGTATCCCGCCTCTCAAGCAAAGTCATCGTCGTTTCGAGTCCGACGGAAAATTCCCGCCAGCCCGTGTAGAAGATCCCGAAGCCGTAGTGCCAGGAGCGGGCGGTGACATCGGCGCCAGCTTGCGTGAAGGCATCCGTTTGGCCGATGAGCTGGAGGCCTATGGGGATCGCTCCCAGGTTGTTGAGGTCGATTCCGACCGTGGCGCCGCCTCCGAAGAGGGCCTCCGCTACGTCACCGGTCACATCTCCACGGCCGGCCTCGAGGATCGCGGTGACGCCGAGCCATGGTGCCGGCGCCCAGCCCGCCCGTGCGCTCACTACGGCGCTGATGGCCTCCCCTGTCTGCACCAACGAATTGTCTTCCGCGCCGAGCCCCTCTTGGATGATCTTCCGCGCGAATCCGAGCGGGTCGAGGCCGACGAGCTCCGTGCGGGTGAGATCCAACGCGCCGGATACTATGACTCTGTCACTCTGAAAGAC
>JBDHAS010000474.1:0-2049 GCA_039588015.1 Gemmatimonadota bacterium
CATCCTGACCCGACTGGGCTTCACCGACGTCGCCGTCTACACCGCCTCGCTCCAGGAATGGGCCGCGGACCCCAGCAACCCGCTGGTGATCGCCATGCCCTGAGGCCATCGGGCGCGTGCCACCGCCGGATTCAGCGGGCCGAGCTCATGCAGCTCGGGAACGAACGCGGAGCTTGCTCGAGCAACACCCGACGACGAGGTGACCGTGGTGAAGAAGGCCGCCGAGGCCGCGGGGAATGGCGTTCGAGTGGCTTGACCGAGCCTACGATGAGTGTGACCCGCTACACCCCATTCTCAAGGTCTTCAGACCCTTCGATCCTTTACGCGACGACCCGCCGTTTCAAGACCTGCCGCGCCGTATGAACCTTCTAGAGTGAGTCGGCTGCCGCCCTCCGCGACCACCCTCGCTTCCAGGCAAAGCTGCGAAGTACGGGTAGCTCAGTCCAATCACCGCGGTGACAGTATTGGTGGCGCCCACCAACGCTGGCTGGCCCTGGTCAGCGTTGAGTCCCGAAACACCGCACAAAATGGCGCTCACTGGCGCCTGGCGGCGCCTTCAACGCGAATCCGGGCGCCCCGACTGAACGAAAGATCAAGCACCGCAACGAGTTACGGCGGTGCTTCTTCATCTTTGCGGCAACTGTTTTCGATGTCACCAACGCCTGGCATCTGTGGACTCCCCTCTCACATAAGTGATCAAGTGTCCACCGAATGGCGTGAACTCCGATATTTGAGGAGCCGTCTGTCCAAGCTTCTCAGATCTTAGATCATCATTTCAGCTTTCCGCAGCCGCGACGGCAGGTAGGATGTACTTCTCTATCATGTCGTATACATATGCGGACCATCTGCGGCCGGAATTGGCGCCGGTGAACACTACGACGAGGTCGATGTCCCGGAATCCGAATATGAACTGGCCTCCCCCACCGATCGCGTAGAAACAGGAATACGTCACTCCGTCCACATTGAATCGCCTCGTCCACCACTGATATCCGTAGCCCGAAGCCCTCAGGTTGAATCGGGTCTTCGTGGATTCGAGCGTCCATTCTCTCGAGATGACCTGTTGTCCCTTCCAGCGCCCTTCGTCCACGAAAAGAAGTCCTATCTTCGCCATGTCTCTTGGCCTGAGGCCTATCCCGCCGGAGTGGTTCGTCACCAGCGAGTCCTCGCCCAACCATTTGTATTTCGTGATGCCGAGGCTCTGAAAAAGATGTTCCGCGCCGAACTCCTCGACCGTCATGCCGGTAGCTCTTCGGACTATCTCTGCCAGCAGCATCATGCATCCGCCGCTGTAGTTGAACCTTGTTCCCGGCTCGTTCACAAGCAGGCGCTCGAGATAATACGCTATTCTGTCCCCGCTCGTTCTCCAATGAAAGGCGCTGTTCCTCGGGTCGGTATGAGGATGGGTGGACTCGTCCCATTCGAGGCCGGCCGACATGGTGAGCACGTGCCGCAGGGTGATCTTCCGTTTCCCGGCGTCGAACAGCTCTGCGTACTCGGGGAAGAACTCGTGGATCGGCACGTCGAGGTCTCTGATGTACCCCTGCTCGAGGGCAATGCCGACGATCGCCGAGATCTCGCTCTTCGCAACGGAAGACTGGTGATGCGGGCGGTCTCTGTAGAGCTCCGTTATGAACGGGCTGTGAAGCCTGCCGCCGTCGTTGAAATACTCCTCGACGGCGAGTTCTCCATCCTTGACTACAAGGACGCTGTGGATGTCGCCGTATTCTCCGTCGATGATGTCACGCAGGAGCCCGTCGATCTTCTCCATATCGAACCCGGCCCCGGCCGCGTCTACGCACTGCCAGCCGTCGCCGGTCTTCTCCGGAACATTGTAGTCGTGGCCCTTAGCCGTCGAAGCTTCGAGCTTCATCATGAAGTCGTCAGCCCTGTCCAACCGCCGCAGCGTGAAGGGGATCGGCAGCCCGTCGGGCGGGAAATAGTCCATCCGCATCGTGTTCGAATCGGGCATCATCTTCGCCCTGAACTCGAACCATTTGAGAAACCCGTCCTCGACCCTGAAATCGTCGATGCCGAACCATACCCTGCATT
>JBDHAS010000475.1:0-2491 GCA_039588015.1 Gemmatimonadota bacterium
GACCGCCTTGCGGGAGTTGTCCACCGCGCCCGACTCGATCAAATCGATGGCGCCGTCGCTGTACATCTCGGTGTGGATGCCGAGGTAACGGTGATCGTGGAGCGAACGCAGCACCGCATCGGGTATGCTTCCGATTCCCATCTGGAGGGTGGAGCCGTCGTCGATCAGCTCGGCCGTAAACCTGCCGATGGCGATCTCCTTGTCGCCCACGGGCGGGGGCGGGCTCTCGAGCAAGGGCTCATCCACTTCGATCACGTGGTCGAGCTTGTCGATGCGAATGAATCCGTCGCCGTGCACCCGCGGCATTTGACGGTTGACCTGCGCGATGAGCACTTTGGCGCTCTGCATGGCTGCGAGCGCTACGTCGACGCTCACGCCGAGGGTGCAGAACCCGTTCGAATCGGGTGGCGACAGGTGGAGCAGGGCGACGTCGAGCGGGCGGCGGCCCGAGCGAAAGAGCTGAGGAATCTCCGAGAGGAAGCAGGGCAGGTAGTCGACGCGCGCTCCGTCGAAACGCTTGCGCATGTTTCCACCCACGAACAGGTTGGCCACGCTGAAGCTCTCGGAATACTTCGGGTCGGTCGGCGTAGGCCGCGTCGCCCGAGGTGTGAAGGTGGATCAGCTCGACGCCGTGCAGCTCGTCGGCACGCTCTACGAGTGCATCGACGAGGAGGCGAGGCGTGGCCATGCCCCCGTGGATGAAGACCCGCTCGCCGGACTGGACGGCGGCCACGGCGTCGCTCGCGGAGTCGTGCTTCTTCATGGGGTTCCCTCGGAGTCGGCGGCAGAGACCACCGCATCTTACCGCGCCGGACCCGGAAACCGCAGCCCGAACCTACCATCCGCCGCCGGTAAGCCCGCCGCGCGGCTTCTCCAAGAACGGGGTAGAATATCCCGGCCGGTCAGAAGTCCGCCGAGCACCGCAAGGCAGATTCTTCCAGCCGTTTACGGATCGCTTCGCAAGAGGATGCTTGATGTCGCAGACGAATCCTGATGTCTACGAGCAGGTGGCGGATATGATCATCGAAGAGGACTTCATGGCGGGCCCGAAGACGCCGGCATTCGTGAAAGTCATCAGCCTCCAGTTCTCACAGGCCGAGGCTCGGTTGGCCCTCCAGATTCGGACCACGGGCGCGACCCTCGCTGAGCTCGCCAAGAGGACACGCATCAAGAAGGAGGCCCTGAAGAACGTCCTCATGAGCATGGCCGACAAGGGCACCGTGTTCTACGACTCGGGCGACGATCCCACGTACAGCGTCGTCAAGATGGCCGCTCCTGGCCTGACCGAGACGGGCCTCTGGGCCGGGATCAAGTTCCCGTACTCGGTCCGGCTGGCAAGAGCGATCAACGAGCTGATGAAGGAGTGGGCCGAGGAGAAGCTCGCAAAGCTGGGCTTTGCGTTTGCGCCGGTGTGGGCCGCCCCCAAAACGCTGCCCAAGGACGCAAGACCCGAGGAAAACCTGCTCGAGGTCATCAAGGACGAAGGTCACTTCAGCGTGTCTGCCTGCCCCTGTCGCCTCTCGCAGTGGATCGCCGATCCGGGGAACCATTGTGATCACATGCTGGAAGCCTGCGTCCACACCGGTGACCAGAGCCGCTGGACTGTCAAGCACGGAATGGCCCGCGAGCTGACCTTTGAAGAGTTGGCGGCGCACCTGGAAGAATTGAACAAGAACGGCCTGATCCACACCTTGAACATCCAGAATTCCATCTGCAATTGCTGCAACGATTGCTGCGCGATCGCTCTCTCGGAAGAATTCGGCCCGAAAGCCTTCGCGCCTTCTCCCTTCATTCCCCGGGTCGACGAGGAGACCTGTAACGCCTGCGACAAATGTGCAGAGCAATGCCCCACGAAGGCGATCGCGGTCGAGGAGTTCGGGGACTCCGTGTCCGTGGATGTGGAGTACGACAAGTGCGTTGGGTGCGGCGTGTGCATCACGGCGTGCAACAAGAACTGTATGTGGCTGGAACGGCGTCCTGTCGCCGCATAGCCGCGACGCGCCTTGCAGCAGGGGCGACACGAGCCGCTCGACGGTGAACGCTCTCGAAGTGTGGCAAACTGGGATCGAGATTGGATCCTCGAGAGGAGCACGGCATGGATTTGGATCAGGTGAAGGAAATCGTGCGGCCCAAGGACGTCCGCATGGGAGTCATGGAAGTGGACGCGGGCAACTGCACGAAATGCGAACTGTGTGTGGAGAACTGTCCCTTCAAGTGCTGGAAAATGTCCGAAGAGGGGTATCCCGAGTTGAAGGACGAGTACGAGTGCTTCAGCTGTTACAACTGCATGGTGGCCTGTCCGACGGACGCGATTTCCATCGTCGAGAGCTACCACGTGACCGGCGGGTTCTGGGCCACGGAGCCACATCCTCTGCCGGCCAAGATGCCGCTTCGGCCCAGGGATGCCGAGGGAAATCTCGACGAATGGAACGCCATCGAGCGGGCCGTTCTCGAGCGGCGCAGTGTCAGGAACTTCAAGGACGAACCCGTA
>JBDHAS010000476.1:0-2005 GCA_039588015.1 Gemmatimonadota bacterium
GATTCAAGATGGCGCTGGACATCAGTGCCTATTCGCTTGTCGCGCTCACGCGGGCCGCGGAGCCGCTGATGACGAACGGCGGCGCGGTGCTGACCATGACCTATTACGGCTCGGTGAAGGTCGCGCCACAATACAACGTGATGGGTGTGGCGAAAGCTGCACTCGAAGCGTGCGTGCGGTACTTGGCCAGTGACCTGGGGCCGAAAGGCATTCGCGTGAACGCCATATCCGCCGGCCCGATCAAGACGCTCGCCGCGTCCGGCGTCGGCGGCTTCAAGAAGATACTCGGCTACTCTGAGAAGGCGTCGCCACTTCGTACGCTCGTCAAGACCGAAGACGTCGGGAACACGGCGCTGTGGCTGCTGAGCGACTGGAGTCGCGGCGTGACGGGCGAGGTGGTTTACGTCGACGCAGGCTGGAACATCATGGGCCTTACCGTTCCGCTCGAGGAGTTGGGCTAGGGCAGCTGAACGCTGCCCCGCCGGCGGCTCTAGCTCGATACCTATACCGTCTCCTGGCTAGGATTCATGAACGTCTCCGTTCCCGAACCCTGCCATATGACCTGTTTCTCCTTGGGGTCGGCGAAGAACAGGATCAGCGTACCCTCCTGATACTCCCGCACATTGGTCTGACCCATAACGTATCCGAGGCTTTGGTCGGTGTATATCTGCTGCACGTCCGTCTTGTCCTCGGTCGTGCCGGCGAAACCAACGAGCAGGTCTGGGTTCTCGGAAACCTTACGGAAGCCCTTCGCCGCCAGCCCACTGTCGACGGCTTCGACATCAGTGGATTCGTGACCATCGCGCCGCTGCCCGTGCCGTCGGCCACCAGCAGCCACGAGTAAGTCGTGAGCCCGCTCAGGCTGGCCTCGGGGTTGACGTGGCTGCCCACCTGCATGCCCGAGCAAGCCAGAAGAAGAAGCACAGAAAGTGTTGCCGTATGCTTGGCAAGTCGTTCCATTCGATCGACCTCTCTGAGGTGCTCCGAGTTCCAGTGTTAGTATTGTGCAAGACGCACGGATTATTACCCGTTCGAACGAACTGGCTACCATGGTAATCACCGAGACGATCGAACTGCAGACGCGCGGCCACGCCGACATGCTGGATATCACCGGCGAGGTGGCCGCCAAGGTGCGGGAGAGCGGGGTCGCTTCGGGCATAGTCACGGTGTTCTGTCCCGGCTCCACCGGCGCCCTCACGACCATCGAGTACGAGTCGGGGGCGCTGTCCGACCTGAAGCGGCTCTTCGACGAGATCATCCCCGAGGACCGCGAATACGCCCACAACCTCCGCTGGGGCGATGGCAACGGCCACTCGCACGTTCGGGCGGCCCTACTCGGGCCGTCTCTGACGGTGCCGTTCCGGGACGGGGAACTGCTGTTGGGGACCTGGCAGCAGATCACCTACGTGGACTTCGACAACCGGGCCCGCTCGCGCCGGTTGGTGCTGCAGATCATGGGCGAGTGAGCGCAGCCAGCTTGAGCGTTGGGCGCCGTGCTTGACAGGGCGGACGTGCTGTTCTATAGTGTGTGCGCTACATTGTAGCTTACACGTTACTAAGCGGTTCGCTCGGGAGGTAGGTTCGTGGCACGTGAAGAGGCTCTACCGGAACTGACAAAGTCGGAGCTGACCGTCCTCAAGGTACTTTGGGGGGCGGATGGATTGAGCGCCCGCGAGGTGCACGAGGGGTTGGCGGGCGCCGTGGATTGGGCCTACTCGACGACGCGGACGACCCTGGATCGCATGGCGAGCAAGGGCCTGCTGTCGAAACGGAGCTTCCACGGGATCTACCTGTACGAGCCGCGGATTACGAAGGTGGCGGGTCTTGCGGGCTTGGTTCGCGATCTAGCAGAGCGGGTGCTGGAGATCGAGTACGCGCCCGTCGTCTCGTTGTTCGCCGAGTCGAACGCCTTGACGCCCGAAGAAGTCGAGGAGATGTCGCAGCTTCTTGAAGCGGAGGACGAGCGTTGAGGCCCGAGCTGCTGGCAGGCGTGAGCGAAGTCGCT
>JBDHAS010000477.1:0-1894 GCA_039588015.1 Gemmatimonadota bacterium
CATCGCCGCAGGCCTTTGGACCGGTCCTCGAGGAGATCCGCCATACCATCGGTCAGGCCGGACGTATCAACGAGACGTTCGACGATTCGTTCAGCTGGGAGTTCAAGCCCGGCTTCGGTGAGTGGACCCGTCGCATACAGGTCACGCTGACGCCTACGAGCGGTGGGACCAGGATCCGAATCGCGGAGCACCCAGGGGCCGAACAGGAATTGACTATCGCGTCAGTGATGGGCGGTATGGCCCTCGGCGGGATCGTTATCGCCGCTACGAACAGTATAGGGCTCGATCTGGGAATCGTGGTGTCCGCTGGCGCGGCGACCTGGTGGGGCCAGTACGCCGTCTTCCGCGCCTGGCACAGGCGCTACATCAAGAAACGATTCCGAGTCCTGTCTGGCCTACTGGAGCGTCTCTCGAGCCTCGTCGGCAAGACTCAGGGCACCGCCCTGCCGGGGCCGAACGACTCGGGCCCCGACGCCCGCTGAGGGAAGCCGGCTCGGCTTCGAGACGCCGACTATCAGTACGTATCGAATACCCGCTGGATATCCCGCACGTCTCGGCTGCGCGTCAACGCCAACATCAGAAGGATCCGCGCCTTGTGGGCGGGCAGATCGCGCGCCACGACCGCGGCGACATCCCCCGCCGGGTCACCTACGATGCGCCCTCCCGGAACGCGAGAGGCGATTACCACGGGGATTCCAGCCCCGACGACCTTCCGCACACCCTCTCTCGCGCCCGCGCTCATCCGACCGCCGGCGAACGTCGTCACGACGATCCCGTCGGGCCTCCGACTCGCCAGGTAATCGAGCGTCGAGCCGTCGAACCCCGTGTAGTCGACGGCGATATCAACCTCGGGAACCGAATCGAGACCGCCGATGTCGAAGTCGCTCTCCGTCGTATGTGGCCGCAGCGGCGCGCGGTAGAAGATGACCGTATCGGGATCAACGAAGCCCAAGTGCCCAAGCTCGGGAGACCGAAAGGTGTGAACGCGGCGATTGTCGGTCTTCCACACGTCTCGCGCAGCGCTGATATCCTCGTTCAGCACCACGAGCACTCCTTTGCCGATCGCTGCGCTCGAAACGGCTACCCGGACTCCATTCAGCAGATTCGCAGGTCCGTCCGCCGAGATCTCGTTTGCCGCGCGCATCGACCCCACGAGCACTACCGGGCGACGATCGCGGACGGTCAGGTTCAGGAAGAAGGCCGTCTCTTCCATGGTGTCGGTTCCGTGCGTCACCACCACGCCGGCAAGCTCAGGATCCCCGAAGAACAGCTCGCCGATACGCTGCGACAGCCCCAACCAGTGCAACGGAGTCATCTGCGACGATCCGATGCGGCTGAATTCTTCTACCTCGACTTCCGCGTGTTCCAGAAGCTCGGGCACCGCCTGGACCAGCGCCGGGCCTTCAGTCATAGCGGCGCCGATCCGGCTGGCTATCGTGCCACCGGTCGTCAGTATCACTACCCGCGGCTTCGCGCTTTCCTGCGCGAACGACGGTTCGACACACAGGACTGCGAGAAGAATCCAGACAATAGCGCGGCGACCGATCATGCGAGCGGGCTCCGGTTAGCGCGGCCACTCCGGCGACGTCGTCCCGAAGGGATACAGCCGATCGATGGGAGCGAACTGGTAGTCCAGCGCATCCAGTCGTGTCGTGCCTATCCAGGGGCCGGGGGCATCGACTACGAGGATGGTCTTCGCATACCCGGTCTCGTAGAAGCCACGCCTGAAGTGCGCCCGCGACTTCAGAACGATGACGTCGTACTCGTCGGGGTCGATCGGACCCATCCGCAGCTCCTGCGGCGTGGTGATCTGCGTATACGTCGGAGCTAGCAAAAGCATGCTTCCATCGCCATACGCGATGGCCGCTGCATTTTCGTACGGCCCTGCCGGACC
>JBDHAS010000477.1:1901-2950 GCA_039588015.1 Gemmatimonadota bacterium
CCCGTGACCCGAACGGGCCTGCCCGCCTGCGGGCCGGTGAAACCTCCAACCTCCATGTCGAACGGCGTACCAGCACTTGCACCGCTCGCGGCCATCGCCTCCAGGGCACGCTCGTCACGCAGCGCGGCGTAAAGGACGCGGCTCACGCCCTGGTCGATGAGCTGCCGCAGAATCCAGGTGGCATCGCCGGGCCGGTCCGAGTAGTCCCCCAACACTACCGGCGTCGCGCCTGCGGCGATCGCTTCCCGCGTCCGGCGGACGGCCTCTTCCGGCATCGGGAACTCTCCATGCGCGAAGTCCTCGCGGACCCGCCAGATGAACTCGCCCATGTCATCGGCGATGCGATCCGCAAGCGCCTGGTCGTCGTTCGTCATCACATGGACCGTCGTACCGACGTCCGGCACATCCGACCACGGATAGCCGTAGAAGACGCTCACATAGGCGCCCGGCTCTCGGGCCTCCCAGCGCCGAGCCCTCTCCATTATATCCTTCGCCGGCGACGCGCCCGTCCACTGCAGAACCGTCGCCGTGATGATGGGTGGTTTGCGGGTCGCCGTCGTCGGGACGTAGGTGCCCCGCATGACAGCGCGCAGGAAGCGGGCAGCCCGTTCCCCCTGCAGGTAGGCGTCGTAGTGGGGAAACCGCTTAACCACGAAGGCGCCGTTCGCCCAGCGGAGGAACTCCGCATCCTCGTTCCCATGCAAATCGAACGTTCCCACGATGGGAACATCGGGCCCGACCAGCTCCCGTACTCGCTTCGCGATCTCAGCTTCAGGACGCGGGACGTCCCGCACCGCCATCGCACCATGCAGGGCGAGGTGCACTCCGTCGACCGGCATCTTCGCGCGCAGGTCCGACAGGATCAGATCCATGAAGTGCTCGAAGCTCTGTTTCGAGTTCCAGCTGCGTGACGATCCACCGAACACTTCGTAGGGCGACGTGATGCCGACCGGCTCCACGTCTCCATATTCACGGGCCTGGTTCACGAAGCCCATGATGTATCCACCCGACTCCAGTACGTCGTCGCCCTCTAGCGGCGGCTGGATCTG
>JBDHAS010000478.1:0-2029 GCA_039588015.1 Gemmatimonadota bacterium
TCCAGTCCTGGGGATTCGAGGCCGCCCGTCCTGCGTGGCGCTCCAGCTCGGTCAGGTAGTCAAACGGATTGGCCCCGCAAAGCTCGCAGGTATAAATCAAGCGTGTCCTTCCGGCAAGCGTGCAAAACGTGTGCGGCGGGCGGGCTGGTGGCCGGGGGAAGGGGCGGAGGGCGGCGAAGATGCGACACGTTTGCTGCCCGGGCGCCCAGGGTGGTTCCGAGGGCCGAACGCCCGGCACGTGCTGGCGGCGAGTTGGGACACCGGCCAGTGGAAGTCGGTAAGTTGGTGGGCGTTGAACCGCAGGGCTCGTGGGCCGGCTCTGGACCGAGACCACGTGCGTCGGGAGAATCGGTGACACGCTATTTTGACCGGGACGCCTCCAAGTCGTGTCGAAGCGCCTTGAGTTGCTCTTCGCAGATGAATCCCACGCGGTCCTTCTCGAGCATGTCCCGGCACCAGGCGATCAACTTGCTGGCCGGCAGGTCGCACTTCCGGAGGGCTTGGATGACCACCTTCAGGCACTCTTCGATGTCGTCGGTCATCAACCCCTCATCGCTCATTTCGACCTGGTAGCTTCCTTGGTCCATCAACTCCAGCGAGAGTTCCATCGCCAACCGGAGCTGCCCCAGACCGACCAGGCGGCTCAGATTGCGTTTCACTGCATCGTAGGCTGCGTAGTCGTAGCTGAAATTGCGGTTTATGTCGCGCTCGTCAAAATCGGTCGCATCTGCGATCGCTTGGCGCGTCGCCACCACAAGTTCTCGCACACGGAGCTTCCAACTCGAATCGCGCGTCGAGCTGGCGAAGAACGTTGCGGTCATCACGAGCAAGTTCCACAAGGACGTCAATCAGCTCGTTCTTCGTGCGTTTCGCCAGCGCCTTGTGGAGCCTTTTCGCAACATCGGCTGTCTTGATGATTTTCTTCGGACGGCGTTTGGGCATATTCCATTCCTTCCCACGTTTCCCGGTAGTTCCACGGCATCCAGTCCTGGGGATTCGAGGCCGCCCCTCCTGCGTGGCGCTCCAGCTCGGTCAGGTAGTCAAACGAATTGGCCCCGCAAAGCTCGCAGGTATAAATCAAGCTCATAAACACGTCACCCACGGGGGCGCCGTTGGTACTCTTGTAGAACAGTGCGTTCTTGCGATGGAGGATCGCCTTCTTCAGCGCGCGCTCACAGATGTTGTTGTCCAGCGGCGCGCCGGGCACACGGAGGAACAGCGTCAGTTTCTCCCAGTGCTTGAGCATGTACGCAATCGCCCCGCCCAGCGACGAGTTGGGCTCGACCAGCCGATCCTCGAACTGGCGGGTGAGCCAGGCGTGGAGTTCCGTCATCGTCGGGCCGCTTTCGGCCTGGTGAAACTCCAGCCGCGCCGTCGGCGACAGCTTCCGCTTCCTCGCGATTGCGTCGTTGCGGTAGATCACGGAGAGCGACTCCAGCACATGGCGACACTCCTCGGGAAAACGCTCCGCCACCTCGACGAACTGCCGCCGGCCGTGTGCCAGGCAGTTGGCTACGATCGTCTCCAACTCGGCGGGAAGATTGCGCGAAAGCGCGTCGCACATCTGGATCGGCGGCGCCAGGTCCGCCGCACGTTGCGCCAGCACGTCCTTGAGGTTCTCGCCGGCGTGCTTGCGGCCGCTGAAGAACAACGCGATCCGGCGCCCGGGGCACCCGCTTGCGGGTCGCGTCGAGACGATGCCCGAGGTGAACAGCCCCGTCCGCTGCTTCGCCTGAGCGCCGCCTACGACCGACCCTTCTGCTAACGCCCGCTGCCGGGCACGCTTGCCCATCAGCTCCAGGATCTTCACCCCCGTGTCGTCGTTGTACACGACTTCGCCGCCGGCCCCTTGCCGAAGCAGCTCGGCGCCGAAGCAGTTCGGCGTAGACCGGTTCGAGGCGTCGAGCCTGATCGCGGAGTGAAACGCAATCTGAGCCGCCTGGTCGGTCTGGGGCAGCTCCGGTTGGCGATGGAACTCTCGCTGGACCCACCAAGTCGGCGATGTAGGCGTAGGACTTGACGACCGCCT
>JBDHAS010000479.1:0-4289 GCA_039588015.1 Gemmatimonadota bacterium
GACCGATGAGATCGCACAGCTTCAGGGTAGACTACGGGCAGCGCACCTTCGGGCCCATCTCGAGATGGCCGATGTGCTCACCGACGCGCAACGCGAGGAATACGATCGCCTGCGCGGCTATGCGGGACATCATTGATCAGCCCCGCGGGTCACAATCCAGCAACACGGCGCGCCAGATACGGGGACCACCGACATGGACACTACGGTGCATGATGGACGTCGATTCTCTCGCCGTGACTTCGTGGCCACACTTGGCAGCGCGATACTGGGGACAGCCATCGGCTGCCGGCCGAGTACAGACACCAGCGATCTGGATGAGTTCATAGCGGAAATGTTGGAGCTGGACCGGGCTCCGGGTTTCGCCGGAGCCCTCGTAGTGGGGGACCGTCTGCACTGGTCGGCAGGATACGATTCTCTCTTGAACATCGGATCGATCTCGAAGACGGTTACCGCTACCGCCGTCATGCAACTTTGGGAGGTTGGGCGCTTCAAGCTCGATGACGATGTTAGCCTCTACTTGCCATACGGCGTCAGGAATCCGCTTCACCCGGACGTGCCTATCACCTTTCGGCAACTGCTCACGCACCGCTCCTCGATCAAGGACGGACCTGCCTACGGAGAGAGCTACGCATGCGGCGATCCGGCAGTTGCGCTTGGCGTGTGGATCGAGGAGTACTTGAAGCCGAGCGGTAGCTACTACGACCCCGACGAGAACTTCCACACTTGGGAACCGGGTACCGTGGACCCACCGGCCCGTCCTAGGGCATACAGCAACGTCGCATTCGGCCTGCTGGGCGCCTTGGTCGAGCACATCGGCGATCGGCCGTTCGACGAGCACTGCCGAGATCGCATTTTCGCGCCGCTCGGCATGGTCGAATCGGGCTGGTTCTTGACCGAAGTCGACACGAGCCGACATGCAGTGCCGTACACGCTTCTACCGGACGATTTCGAGCTCCCCCATGATAGAACGCTCGAGTCGCTTCTCCCAAGTGCTGACGCGTCGGAGGCATCGCTCGCTCCAGGTGCGTACTTCCCTCACTGCCTCTACAGTTTCTTCAACTACCCCGACGGGCTTGTGCGTACGAGCGTCAACGAGTTGTCACGTTTTCTTCGCGCATACATGACCGGCGGAGCCCTCGAGGGAGAACAGCTTCTCGAACCAGACACGATCAGACTTATGCTGTCGAGCGATCATTTCGGCAGAGGCCTCTGCTGGTTCACTCGCGAACTCCAAAATGGTGATCTCGTGTGGGGGCACGGGGGCGGCGATCCGGGCATCTCGACGTACATGGGATTTCGGCAACGTGACAATGTGGGTGTGATCATGTTCTACAACTACGACAGCCCCGGCGAGGGTCGGAGGGAGATCCTCGAGCGGCTCTTCGCCGAGGGAGAGAAGGCACTCGGGTAACCATGAAACTACATCGTATCTCACCTCCAACGACCAAGGGTATTCTAATCCGGTGGCCGTCGTGGTATGACGTTTTGAACCGGTGGCACTTCCTGGGTAAGGAGGCCCGCTTCCGTGAATGGACCGTTGATCTGGCGGACGTGACGAACGGTCAGTCGGTCCTCGACGTCGGATGCGGGACGGGCAATCTGACGATGGCGGCCAAGCTACGTGCCGGAGCGGACGGCGAGGTCCACGGCATCGACGGTGCTCCCGAAATGATACGGGCAGCCGAGCGGAAGGCAGCCGATAAGCGGCTGGATATCAGCTATCAAGTGGGCTTGATCGAGGACATCCCGTTCCCGGATGACCAGTTCGATGTGGTGCTCAGCAGCCTGATGCTGCATCACCTTCCGAAGGACCTCAAACGGCAGGGGGTGGCCGAGATCTCACGTGTGTTGAAGCCCGGCGGGCGGTTCCTGGCAGTGGATCTCGACCCACCGTTGATGGCTAACCTGCGGACCGTCGCCGAGGCCATGGAGAACAGTGGCTTCATCGAGATGCGGAGGCCATGGAGAACAGTGGCTTCATCGAGATGCGCCGCGGCAAGACGAAGTTCAAGACGCTGTTCTTGCCCATCCGCTACCTGCTTGGGACGGTCGGTGAGGTGCGGCCCGGAGCATGATAATGACCATACGAAGCCAAGCCCCGAGGCTCTGACCGACCACTGTTGACACTGTACCCGCATCAGCGATAGACTGCAGCTGACAATCAGGAACACGACGGCGGGCGGAACAAACCGGAAGCCGGTGAGAATCCGGCGCGGCCCCGCCACTGTGTGACCTGTTCCGCCCCGTACGCCATGGCACTCTTCCAGGGTAAGACGTGCGGGCTTTCTTATTGCCACCAGATCAGCCACCACGACGGCGCCGTAGCGACGGTCCGCTCGCCGCCGCGGTGCGGCCTTTGTCTACCTTTGCCGACACCATCCCCTTTCTCAACAGGCTCAGTAGCGTTGCGGCCATCGCCCTCCTAGCGCTAGGCACGCCGGACCGCGTCCACGCGCAGTACCCGGGAGAACTGGCGGGCCGCGTAACCGATGCCATCACGGGCAAGCCGGTGACGGGTGTTCAGATCGAGGTCTTAAGTACGGGATTGACGGCCGTGAGCGACGGGCGCGGCGAGTTCCAAATCCGTGGCCTAGAGCCGGGCCGTCACTATCGGCTACGAGACGCTCGAGCAGGAGATCGAGATCCGAAACGGCGAGACGACCCGGTTCACCGCAAGCCTAGGCGCGAATCCAGTGCCGCTGGAAGCGGTCAGAGCCGAGGCGAAACGAGGCGAAGCGCTCGGATCGATCACCATCTCGCGCGACGAGATCGAGCGCAGCGCCGAGCGCACAGCCGCGGGCCTGCTCGAGGGCCGGGCAGGCCTCGTCGTTCGACGCACCGGCCCGTCCGGAAGACAAACCCTCAGCATCCGCGGCAGTTCTGCAGACGAGGTTCTGGTTCTGCTGGATGGCGCGCCGCTGAACGACCCGCTCACCGGAGAGACAGATCTTTCCACGATTCCGGTTTCGCAGATCGAGTCGATCACCGTACTCCCGGGCAGTCAATCGGCGCGTTTCGGCGCCGGTGCGGCGGCCGGCGCGGTGTTGATCGAGTCCCGCGCGTCGGCATCACCGTTCGGCCTGCGACTGGAGTCCGGATCGTTGGGTTACTTGTCGGGTGGACTGGAGACGAGTGGCAGCGCGCTTGGCCTCGACTGGACGGCCGGCGGTCAGGCTCGGACCCTCGATGGCGAGTTCGAGTACGAGCGACCGGACGTAATCGGCGGCGGGACGACGTTGCGGACGAACTCCGATGTCGAGGAAGCAAGCGTCTTCGGCGCAGCATCGGGGAGCGTGGGCGGCGGAGCCGTGCGGTTGCGCGCCGGCTATGACCGGGTCGAACGGGGCATACCCGGCCCGAGTTACCAACCCACGACGACGGCCCGCGAGGAATTGACGCGCTGGCGCGGCCAAACGGGCTGGGAAACGTCACGCGGACAGATGCGGGCTTCGGCCCGGCTGCACGGAGTGCTGCAACAAGCCCGGTTCTTCGACCCGAGTCCGCCGGCGGGCCTACCCTACGATACGCGGACGGACGCCCTGGCGATCGGCGCACGCCTGACCGCCGACGTGTGGCTGAACGGAGCCCTCGAGTCGCTGGCTGGCGGCATGGAGGTCAGAGAGCACCGCTACGAGAGCGACGCGCTCGACGAAGCGGCGCCGAACGGGCGTTTCGATTTCGGTGTCTTTCTGTCCGGCGATTTCGCCCCAGCATCGGGAGCGAGCCCGCAGCTGACCGCGGCCATGCGCGTCGATCACGACGGCCTCGACAACGCCTGGCGAGTCACGCACGAGTTGACGGTCACCGCGGCCGCTGGCCCCGCGACTTTCAGCGTGCGTCACGCGAGCAGCTACAGTCCACCCACGTTCGGTGACCAATTCTTCCGTGAGGGCGTGGTGGTAAATCCCAACCCGGAGTTGCGGGCCGAACGCATTCCGAGCGACTTGAGCGCCGGCGCCAGTCTGGAGGGCCGGATCGGCACCGCGCACGGGCGGCTCGCAGTGTCCGGATACATCGCCGATGTGAAGGACATGATCATATGGTCGCCCGACTTTCGCTTCGTATGGAGTCCGCACAACTACGACGTGAAGCGCCGAGGCATCGACTTCGAAGGTTCGCTCGACCTCAGGAAGCCGAGCCTAAGCGTGCGCGCTGCCTACAGTCTGGCGCACGTCGTATACGATCGCGCCGGTGATGACACCGTGCAGGTCATGTACCGCCCCCGACATAGCGGCAGCGCCGGCGCCAGCTGGCGGCCGGCCCGTTGGGAACTGACCATGGACGCGCGC
>JBDHAS010000480.1:0-2299 GCA_039588015.1 Gemmatimonadota bacterium
GGAACGCTGGTTGGCGTGGCGGCGCTCTTCGTCCCGACACTGTCGGGCCTGGGTGTGATTAGGGCGAAGACCGACGCGAAGTGCCTCGCGCTGAACTGTGAAGACGTCGACCACTTGCGGACCCTGTCTCCCAAGTTCGACGAGGCTTGCCGCAACCTTGCCGCCACGCGCATGGGCCAGCTCGAGCAGCAGCTGACGACACAGCTGGAGGCGGCCATCGGGTGGACCCGCTCGGCCGCATCGGCTCTCCGACTTGGTGAACCGGTGCCCGCGCTCACGATCCGCCGCGCCCATGAAGAACACAAGGGCTCGCCCATGGCCGTTTGGTTGGGAATCTTGCTTGACGGTATCCCTGAGAGCATCGTTATCGGCGCCGGGCTCTTCGGGGTGTTGCTCGCGGCTCAATCCGAGCTTGATTCGCTGAGGTTCATACACGTGATCCCGTATACCCTAGTTGCCGGGTTGTTCCTGTCCAATTTCCCCGAGGCGCTGTCGAGTTCGGCCAACATGTTGACCGCGGGGTGGACCCGCAGCCGGATCTTTCTGATGTGGTTCGCGCTGATGGTGGTGACCGCCGTGGGGGCGGGACTTGGCTTTCTGCTGGCGGGGGTGCTGAGCGAGACCTGGCTGGCGGGCTGGCGTTCGCCGAGGGCGTGGCCGCGGGCGCGATGCTGACGATGATCGCGGCCGCTATGATCCCCGAAGCGGCGGCGCACGGCAAGCCGAGCGAAGTCGGGTTGAGCACGCTGGCCGGATTCCTGGCCGCCGTGCTGTTCAAGCTACTGGAGTGAAACTGTCAGAACAGTTCGATGAACCCGAGAAAGAAGCCGCGGAGGTCCGCGTGGGCCGACGCGTAGTCCGCAAACCACAATGTGAAGGAGCGGTCCATCGGCAAAACGGTTGGGTCGCCTTTGACAGGAGGAGATTTCGATGAAGGAACACACAACGGTTTGCGGGTGCGTGGTTGCTCAGCCGGGGTTGTCATTTCTCTTTTGGCCGCTCATGACTAGATCACCACAGATACACGTACGAGCCGGCGTCAGGAGACGCTTCCGGGTCGTCTTCCTGGCAGGGGCCATTGCCCTGACCCCGGGGCTGGGGCCCAAACCCGCAGAGGGGCAGGTAGTGCTGGGCTGGCTTATGGGGGAGGTCCTCTCAACCGAGACATTCAACGTCGGCTTCGACATCGGCATGAACTTCTCGACTCTGAGCGGGCTGGAGAACGCCGAACGACTCACAGGGGCGCTGTTTGGGCTGTTTGGAGAGTGGCGCTTTCATCCCAACATCCATCTTCAGGTCGGATTCATCCCCGTATCTCAGAAGGGCGCCAAGAACATCGATCCAATTGCATTCGATGACCCGGAGCTAGATCCCCTCGTGACCGGAACCATGACCCGTGAGCTGGACATGCTGGATTTCCCCATCCTGCTTCAGTACGCCACTGGACCCGACAAAGGCCTGCGCGTAGGCGCCGGCCCTCAATTCAACATCATCACCGGGAAGAAGGACCGTTACGAAGGTCTCACATCAGCGGGAACGGAGGTGGTCATCGAACAGGATCTGGCGGACCGGATCACAAGTTTCGAGGTAGGCATCGCTTTCGACATCGAATACCAGATTGGCTTAGCGCTCGGCATCGGTGTACGATATTTCCATGGACTGACCGACATTGACGACACCCCCGGCTTCACCGTTAAGAGCCGTGTCCTGTCGGGGAGCGGTCGGATCGCGCTGGGAAGAAGAAAACGCGATGACTAGAACGCGTCACCCTCATCGATAGATCATTTCCAGACTTAGCTGCACCTCCTGTTCGCTCAGCAGAAACTTTGCCTTCTCGAACGACGGTGCGCTGAACTTCGGCTTGAGGTTGTTGGAGAATCCGTATCCTTCCTTAGGCACGCCGAGAAACCCGCGGTCCATACCGCCGCTGCGATTCTCGTCATGCATCATGGCGATCGCGTACTCGCCAAACGGGAGCTTCCCGAACCGAACCGTCACATGGTCGCCGTCGATTGTGTCCACTATCCTTCGCTGTAGTATCACGTCGCGATCGCGCGGGAATCCGTCGGGGCGGTTGTATAAGCTCACCAACACCTGTCCTTGAGTGCTACGCAAAGAGCCGATGTTCACCACTATGGCCCCACTGTCGGGCGCCTGCGCGCTTACCAGCCCCGCGGCTACCAGTGCGGCCGACAACAGGTTGGCCATGCTAAGTTCCTGACTGAGTCTCAGAACCGCCAAGTCAGAGAGCTGACGAAGCCCTGCCGCGAACCGCCGGCGTCCGCCTCGGCATGGAAGC
>JBDHAS010000481.1:0-2559 GCA_039588015.1 Gemmatimonadota bacterium
GTCACGCTCGGAGGCGAGGGCTTATGTCCGCCTAGCAAACGTAAGCAGAGAGATCTCCCCCTAAGGCGCCTTCACAGGCCCGTGCAACGAGGCCCAACGCATGGCGCCCTCTGCACGCTCAAGCCGGTCGCCGCAACATCCGCACGGCGCTCAGTGCGATGAGTAGCGCGAGCCAAGCCGATCGGCGTAGCCCCGGTACGGGCAAAGGTGTGGAGGCCGCAGAGTTCGGATCGGAGCCGGCCGACACCTCGTCACCATCGCTGAAGCCGTCCTCATCAGAGTCAGGGTCGAGCGGGTCGGTACCAGTGTCGTTCTCAGAGACAAAGGTCCCCGGTCCGTCCCCCTGGAGTCCTCTTCTAGATCGGACAGGCCATCGCCATCCGTATCGTTAGGCTCGCCAAGGAATTCCGGCTCCAGCCCCGTGACCCAGTGCTCCCACCCCTTGCGCCGCACGCCCGGACCGTCGAAACCGCCCAGGATGCCACAGCCGTTCTGCTCAGCTGCTCCTCCCGGTGCAGGCGAATAGTCGCCGCTCGCCGGATCCCTAAATCCCAGCGGTGTGAACTGAATAACCGGGATCGGAACCCCCGACAGCTCGGCGTTGCCATCACGGTTAGAGCTATCGGCTCCGAGGTTGTCCCAAAGGCAGAGCGCACCTCGCCAGTCCGAGTCGGCAGCGCTCGATGCGGTGAGCTCGACGCCCACGTGCGCGGTGGGCGTCCCGCGCTGACCGACCACGAGCAAGTCCTCGTACGTTTGCTGGTCATTCTGCGAGGGGACCGTGTGCGGCAGGTAGAGCAGGCTCTGCCAGTCGTCCAGGCGATCGATAACATCATCGAGCACGATGGACACGTTCTGGAAGGTGTTCTCTCCCTCTTCATTGTTCGGCGGAAGTGGTGACCAGCGGCATCGGCAAATCCAGACATGAAGCGCGATGCGTGGGTCCACGACGGTCCCAAGACGCCGTTCACCCAGCGCAAGGGGCGGTTTCCCTCAGGGAACGCGCCGCCCCCAGCGGTGGACTCCCGGATGGAGCCGGCGATCAGAGATCCGTCCCGAATGACGAAGTTCTCTAGCGTGCGAGTCCACGCGAGATCGCCAGCAAGCCCGATGCCCGTGACGTTTCGGCAGAGCAGTGGATCGGGATCATCGCACATCGTATCGTCGCCTGAGGGGTCCTTGCCGAGAGCCGTGGCGCAGTTGCAGATCGCCGAATGCTGCGTGCTCCCGGGTCGACTGCCGACGTCGACGATGCCGTCTGCCACGCAGCGCGCGACCTGTCCACCGCACTTGACGACACCCTCGCCCCCCTCACTGTTGTAGCAGTTCAAACACACAACGCCGGCGATATCGATGGTCGATCCGGCGGCAGAGAGCGTCGAATCGAAACAGCTCATCGTGTTGTTCTCATCCATGGCGTGCGAGCAGTGCAGCCGCTCGACAACGATGGTGCTGAGGTCATCGCTGCCCGTCCACAGGCAATCGTCAGCCATGTACCGGCACGCGTAGTCGCGCACAGCGGCGGTGGCTCCGCCGCCCCCGAACGGGGAGAGGCGCAACCCATGCATGCCGCGCTTTTCGCTCGGATCGTTCTTGAAGCGCCCCCCGGTGATGTTCAGATAGTCGACGCTCCACACCGGATGCGAGCGTTGAACGACGTCCATCGCCTGGGCAGCTTCCGACACAGCCGCATCCCTCACGACGACGTGCTTCACGATGATGTCGGGATCGATCCCGTCGAAGCGGATCGCTCCGAGCTGATCGAACACGACACCCTCAACGACGGTGTCTCCATTGAAGATGACGCGGGAGTCTTCCTGGGCAGGGCCACCAGGGGTCGATTCGACTGTCGCAGACGTCACCTCGATCGCTGCTATGACTACGAAGGGGTCGCCCGGGCGTATTCCAGCCGGTGAGAAGTAGAGCTCCTGCTGGTCTACCAACGGCTCGACCAGCCCCTGCTTGGGGGCCACGTAGAACCAGTCTCTCGGGATGGCATTCTGCGTCCATCCCAGGAGGATGGGAGCGCCAGTTTCCCGACTGGTCACCGTCCCGGCCGTGTACAGCCACTTCCCAGAGTGCATCTGATCGGCCGTGATGATGTCGCTCTCCTCGATCTGAATCGGACCCCGAAGCCCTGCCGAGAATGCTCCAGCTGCGGTCACGGCCTGGATCTGTCGCCGCGCCAGTGGGTAGGTCGTTTCCCTCGGCGAATCGGGATCGGTTTGTAGCACGTTGAGCACGATGTACGCGTCTCCGTTTGCGTCGGCGCTGCTTCGCTGCACGAGCTCGTAGGCGTGACCGTTCTCGTAGGACTGGTCGGCGTCGGCTACGCGGTAGAACTGAACGAAGTCCCCCAGTCGCAGCGCCGCGATGGACTCCGGCACCCCTGAGCCCGGACCCCAGGACGCGGTCACGTACCGCAGCATCACGTCGGCAGGGTTGTCCGCGATGTCGCCTGTATCGGAGAGAGATCCCGTGCAGTCGGCCAGCCACGATGCTTGAGATGCATCCCATCCCGGGCAGAGAATCACGTCCCCTGCCCGCCAGACATCGGGG
>JBDHAS010000482.1:0-2222 GCA_039588015.1 Gemmatimonadota bacterium
GGCTCTTGGTTATCGATCTTGCAGATCCTACACCCCACACCCCACACCCTACACCCTACACCCTACACCCTTCTATCTCCGCTCCCTCTCCACCATCATCGCCATAACCGGCGCACCGTCACGCAGCCGCTCGAGTCCGCCGACTACGACCACCTCACCGGCCTCGAGGCCACTCCGCACTTCCACGAACCCAGGAGTGCGAACACCGCGCTCGACTGCGCGGCGGGCGGCTTTGTCTTCTGCAACCACCCAGACATACGTTGCGCCTTCCAATGGAAGGATCGCGTCTTCGGGGATGACCACCGCATCCGTACGCACGCCCGTTGCCAGGCTGGCCTCGACGAACATGCCGGGCTTGAGGTCGCGAGCGGGATTGTTCACCCGCGCCTTGACATTGATCGTGCGGGACGGAAGCTGCACCACCGGGTCTACGAAATCTACCGTTCCGGTAAACTCCGCCGCTACGCGGAACGTCACCTGCTGGCGTTCAGCCAGCCGGTCGGCGTAGCGCTCGGGCACCTGAAACGCCGCGCGCTGGGGATCTACTGTCTGAAGTGTCGTGAGATGTGTGCTGGTCGTCACGTAATCACCGACACTCACCAGTCGCTCGCCCACGATGCCGGAAAAGGGAGCCCGCACGACGGTACGCTCGAGTCTCAACTTCTGTAACTCATACTGCGCCTGCGTGCTTCTGGCATTCGCCTCGGCCGCGTCGAGATCGGCGGGCGAGAGGGCTTCTTGCACGATCAAGTCGCGGGCGCGCTTCACCGCCTGTTGCGCAAGATCCCGCTCCGCTTCGAGCCTTGCTACTTGATGGATCAACTCGCCGTCGTCCACCTTGAACAGCGGCGTACCACGTCTGACCTCCGTACCCTCGCGCACCAGGACTTCCTTGAGCCTTCCCTCGATATCGGGGCGCAGCTCGATGGACTGCACGGCCTCGATGGCGCCTGTCGCCGAGATGGCGTCCACGACTGTGTCAGCCGCCGCGGCCACGGCCTCTACCGGCATTCCCGGAGGTGCGCCCCCGCCGCCGCCGCCGCCTGCACCTCCCGTTTCGGGGTTGGCGGTCTCGCAAGCGGCAAACGCCACGAGAGATAGCAGGGGTAACAAACTGTTCGTGCGCGAACTCATGCGCTTCCGGACTTCCATCAAGCCTCCGCAGGTTCGAGGGTGGTGGCCGGCTTGCTGCTGCGGCTTGTTACCTTCGCCTTCACCGCGTCGAGCACTACGTACACCACCGGTACCAAATACAGTGTCAATATCGTCGAGAACAACAGCCCGCCGATGATGGCGTAGCCCAACGGCCGGCGGCTGATCGATCCCGCGCCCAGACCGAGCGCGATGGGCATGGCGCCCATGATGGTGGCCACCGACGTCATCACGATTGGCCGCAGGCGAATCCGGCCGGACTCGATCATGGCCGAGATGGAGTCCATTCCCTTGGCCTTGAGCCGGTTCGCGTACTCGACGAGCAGAATCGAATTCTTGGTCACGATCCCGACGAGCAAGATCATGCCGATTTGACTGTACAAGTTGAGGGTCGAGCCGGCGAGCCACAGCGTCACCAACGCTCCTGTCACGGCAAGCGGCACTGCCAGAATCACCGTGAACGGATGGATCAACGACTCGAACTGGGCGGCCAGCACCATGAACACCACGACGATGGCCAGCACGAACGCGAAGTAGAGGGCCGAGCCACTCTCCTCGAGCTCGCGGGACTCGCCAGCCAGGGCGATGCTGCTTCCCTGTGGCAGTACCTCCGCCGACACCGCGCGCAGCGAATCAAGTGCCGCACCCAGCGTTAGGCCCGGCCTGAGATTCGCGGACAGCGTGAACGATTGGACGCGGCCATAGTGATTCAACTGCCGTGGTCCGACCCCTTCCTCGATGCGGGCCACGGCGTCCAACTGTACGAGGCCGCCGTCCCGTCCACGAACGTAGAGAACGTGCTGATCCTTCTGCCGCCCAGCAATGTCTGCAGCGTCACCGCCACGTCCTGGACGGGGACGTCCAGGTCTTCCGCGCGATCGCGATCGTAGTGCACGTTCAACTCGGGCCGGTTGACCCGGAGGTTCGTGTTCACGTTGATGAGGCCCGGAATCTGCCGCGCCCGGGTGACTAACGTGTCCATGCCGGCTGCCAGCTGGTAGTAGTCGGGATGCCGCACCACGAACTGCACGGGACTTCCGAAGCCGCCGAACGCGGGCGGGTTGTTAGCG
>JBDHAS010000483.1:0-2176 GCA_039588015.1 Gemmatimonadota bacterium
GGCGATCGCTTGCCGAGCGGGATATATTTCATCCGGCTCGAGGTCGGTGACGAGGTCCTCACGAGGAGGGTGACGTTGATGCATTAGCGCGGCTCAGCGGATTCGATTCCGTCGGTCGCTCGGGGGGGCGAAGAGATGTCTTCGCTCCCCCTTTTCGTGTGTGCGGGTCATGGAGTGCGCTCGAAAGCGACGGGTGCGCCGCCCGAGATTCCTACCGGTGCGGTCTGTACGTCCTCAGAGACATGGGGTTGTAGCGGCGGCGGCGATCGAGCGTCTGAGGCTTCACCCGCGATCGGGCGGTTCGGATCTCACGCGCCCGGCCCTGGTAAGGGTCCGCCGCCGTCAGGTTTCCCAACGACTCGACAGAAGCCAGGGCAAGAAGGGCAAGAAACGGACGCAAGGCCGAGCCGCTCTTAGCTATTCGTGTCGAGGACCAAGCTCCTCGTTGTCGATCCTATGAGGAGGTCCCCGAGGGTGGCCGTTAAGCTCCTTCCGTAAGATTCAGCGGAAGGGAGCGGACCTGATGACGACCTCGGTCGGAAACCGGGAGCCGAACGGGCTACTCGACGTTCTGTACTCCGCGACCGCCTCGGACGGTGGCAGAAGCTCGGGCGCCGCGTCCTTGAGGCGATCCACCCGTTCCACATCAGAGTGAGAGCGCAGGCCGCCGTAGCGAGATGGCATTGTAGGTCGTCAAACCTTTGGCTCAAAGGTGGCCCCGATCTAAGAGAGACATTCCCGAAACATCGCCGGCCTGATCAGCTCCTCCTTTCTAGCTCGTAGTCCTCGATTGAAGCGGCGCCGCCGCTCCTGGGTCAGCTTCTTCAGTCGCCACCGGGCGGTCTGGATGTCACGGGCCCGGCCCTCGTACACGTCCGCCGGAGTCAGATTCCCCAGCGACTCGTGCACTCGCTGGTGGTTGTAGTAGTCCACGAAGCGCCTGATCTCCGCCTCGAGGTCCTGCGGAATCGTGTAGTTCCGCAGCGTCACCACGTTCTTCATCGATCGGTGATATCGCTCGATCTTGCCCTGGGTCATCGGGTGGTACGGACGACCGCGGGTATGGTCCATCCCGCGACTCTCCAGGTAGTCACGAAGCTCGCCCGAGATGTAGGCCGAGCCGTTGTCGGAGAGAAGCCGCGGCCGGCGGGCCACCGGCACTCCCTCCACGCCCGATCGCTCGACGGCGAGATCCAGAACCGACGTCACGTCCTCCGCCGCCATGCCCTCTCGTAGCTCCCACGCGATGACGTAACGGCTGAAGTCGTCGAGGATCGTCGCCAGGTAGCGCCAGCCCCAGTCGATGACGCGCAGGTACGTGAAATCCGTCTGCCACAGCTCGTGAACGCGACGGGTCGGATGATCGAAACGGTCCTTCGCGGCCAGCACGATGTGCGTCGGGCTCGTCACGAGATCCTGGTCCTTCAGGATCCGATAGACGCTCGACTCTGAGATGAAGGTTCCCTGCGTGTCCGTGATGTGCCACGCGAGCTGGCGTGGCGACATCTCGGTCTCCTCGAGCGCCGTCTCCACCACGCGCTTCCGTTCGAACTCGGGAATCCGATTCCAGAGCCGGCGCGGCCCGGACTTCCCGTTCTTCAGCGCATCGAATCCACCGTCGTGGTAGGCCCGATACCAGCGGTAGAACGTCCGGCGAGCTGATCGGAAGTGCCGAGGACTCCACGATCCGGATGATCTCCATCTTCTCGGCCGCCGTCCGTCTCATCGACCGCGAGACCTCGCGTCCAACTCTTCCATTTTTTTCAGAAGTGCGTTACGCAGGGACAGATCCGCGACGAGTTCCTTGAGTCGACCGTTCTCCTCACGAAGATCGGCGACCTCAGGGCTGGTGGCTTGGCGCTTCGTGTCGCCCTGCAGCCGACGCTTGCCGGCGTCGAGGAACTCCTTGGACCAGTTGTAGTAGAGATTCGAACTGATGCCCTCTCGCCGACAGAGCTCGACGATCGACTCCTCGCCCCGGAGACCCTCCAGGACGATGCGGATCTTCTCCTCGGCGGAGAACTTGCGGCGGGTCTTGCGTCGGATCTCTCGGACCTTCGACTCAGGGTCACTTTGGCTAGACATGGATCACTCCTTGGTCAGGTGTACCCTACCTGGGAGTGTCCTCTAAGTCGGGACTTGACCGTGAGCCTCAGATTCTGACGCCAAACACCCG
>JBDHAS010000484.1:0-2339 GCA_039588015.1 Gemmatimonadota bacterium
CCGAAACTGCCTCGACAAGCCAAGCATAATCTTCGATGGCGAGGTACGCGGCTGCAGCACCGAACACCGCGAGCTCGAGGAACCGGAGCCGTCGAAGCGAGAACGGTGTACCACGGAAAAGCAAGGCGGCGACGACACCTGGAATCGCGACCAAAAGGAGCGGACCGAGCGAAACACGCCCGGCGTTCTCGATCATGTCGCGCATCAGGAAGGCGCCGGTTCCGAGAAACAGAGTAAGCGCGAGAACGCGTACTCGCGTTCGCAGTACCGCCGCTGTCGCCAGAGCCTCCACGCCCGAACCGGGCATGTCACCCAGCTGCGGTCAGAAGCGACGCGCCGGGGGCCGATCGGAACGTCGATCCGGCGCGTCTGTCTCGTCGGACAACGTGATGTCTGTCGCCGAGGAATCGTTTCTCATCAGTGTTTTCGTTTCGTTTCGGAGTCATGGCGCCTGAACAAGAACCCGTACTGCCGGCGATAGCGAGTGCGGCAGAAAACCCGCACGACCGGCACGAGCTGGATCAAAGAGCCGAAGATGACCTGGCGCCAGGCCATGCATAAACACAGTCCCCACTCGTTCAGCGGCAAGGATAGCACGTTCTCAAGGAGCCGCTTCTGCTTGTGAGAGAGGGGGCTGGGCCTCGCTGCATGTGATTCGCCAACGCTCCTCGAAGCTATGTCGTCGCTGCGCTAGCAACCGGGGGGCGTCCCGGCTCGACGGTCACGGCGTCTCCGTAGTTCTACGGATGCTTGTCTCGGCGTGCGTGCCACGTTTGCTGGCTGGGTTGGCCGCCACCAGGCGGCGGCGATCGCCTTCCTAGACCACCGAGTTTAGGGCGCTCGAGTGAAGCGGGAACCGACGCTCTCGAACAGCGCCTTGTGCCGGTAACGAGACAAACCGTAGGTCGGTGCGCACTCATTCGGCGCGACGCGCGCAGTCTGCCATGCAGCAATGTCCGAAGTGGGCGAGGTATTCGGGATCACGCGGCTTGGCGAAGCTCGACGACAGGCGAATGTCGCCTGCCTTCGACGTAACCGACGACGAGAGCCAGGGGACTGGGCTTTCGTGCTACCTTCTTGAGCATGCGGACCGAGGCTGCCGGGGCAGCGGGACGAGAGGCAAGCGCTGGACCGCGAAGAAGGGCCAGATCAGGAGGTGAGCCATGGAACAGGCTACGAAGAAATGGCTGGACGTCATCGGCGAGATCGGCCCGCGTTTCGCGGACCGCGCCGCCCAGCACGATGCCGAGGACACGTTCGTCGCTGAGAACTACGCCGAATTGCGGGAGCACGGCCTCTTTTCGGCTGCGGTCCCGACCGAGGTTGGTGGAGGAGGCGTGTCGCATTCGGGAATGTGCGGCATTCTGCGCGAGCTCGCAGGCTATTGCCCGTCCACAGCCCTATCGTGCTCGATGCACCAGCATCTCACCGCGGCCCAGATTTGGAATTACCTGCATGGAAAGCCCGGGAAGGAGATCCTGGAGCGAATCGCAGCCGAGCAGCTGGTCCTCATCAGCACCGGTGCCCGGGATTGGCTGGGCTCGAACGGGGAGGTCAAGAAGGTCGACGGCGGCTACAGGGTCACGGCAAATAAGGTCTTCGCCAGCGGCTGTCCGGCTGGAGACCTGCTGATTACCAGCGCACCCTACGAGGATCCCGACGAAGGATGGCAGGTTCTCCACTTTCCCGTGCCGTTCTCTGCGAAAGGTCTCCGTATCGACGAGAACTGGAAGGCGCTTGGTATGCGGGGCACCGGCTCACACACGCTTGTGCTGGAGGGAGTGTTCGTTCCGGAGGAAACAATAGCCTTACGACGACCGCGAGACCGTTTCCATCCGGTATGGAGCGTGGTGCTCACCGTAGCGATGCCCCTCATCTCGTCGGTCTATGTCGGAGTCGCGGAACGGGCGACGGGAATTGCCCGGGAAGGGATCACCAAGCGAGCCAAGGACCCCGTGTTGCCGTTTCTTCTCGGCGAGTTGGAGAATAGCCTGACCAGCGCGCAGTTGGCGGTTGACAGCATGGTTGCGTTGGCCAATGACCTCGATTTCGAGCCGGAGCTGGAGACGGCCAATGCCATCCTGATCCGAAAGACATTGGCCACCCGGGCGGCGTTGCAAACGGCTGAGAAGGCTCTCGAGGTCACTGGTGGTGGGGGCTTCTTCCGTGCCATGGGACTGGAGCGATTTGTCCGCGACGCCCATGCGGGGCAGTTCCATCCACTGCAGGAGAAGCGACAGCACCTGTTCACCGGTCGGTTGGCTCTCGGTCTGGATCCGGTCGGGTAACCGGATCTCCGGGCTTTCTTGAAGGCGAGGATGATCTTAATGAGGCTCTTC
>JBDHAS010000485.1:0-2363 GCA_039588015.1 Gemmatimonadota bacterium
GAGGAAGGTGTAGTACGGGTGTGTCAATTCGGAGCCCCACACGCCCGTCGCGGGGCCTTCGGTCTCCCCGGGCGCCGCCAGCACGGCGTGGCTGGTGGTGATCACCAGGGCGCGTAGACCCGGCAGTTTCACCTTCTCGCCGCGATACTCCGGGTGCAGGCCCGCCTTGTGCACGATGGTCGGTAACGCGAGGAGAAACACACCCACAACCACTGCCAGACCGACCAGAACCTTCAGAATCCTTTTCATTGAAGCTCTCTCCGTGTACAAGGCATGTAGCGAACGCATCCATGCCAAGAAATAGAGCGACACATGAAGCCATTATGCATGGCCACTACGGGACTGCGGATCCGGCACCGATGAAAAGGTGGCACCCATCGCACCCATCAAACAGCGCTGCGGCGTCAGATCTTCTTTCCGATGTAGAAGACGTAGCCGTAGAGTTCTTTGTACTTGTAGTACAGCTGCTCCTCGTGCCGTTGGTTGGCGATGAAATCTTCAGCGGCCTTGTTCCCTGTGTGCCTTTCCAAGAACAGCTCTCTTGCTTTCACCTGCGGTACATAGAAATGCTCGATCCAACAGTTCTCCGGCAGAATGAAGGATGCAACCGGAATGTATCCCGCGCTCTGCATCACGGCGATCTTATTGGGGATGACGTCGATCTCCGGATACTCGCTGTACCAAAAGTCATCGATTTCCGCGGGCCGCTCGTCGGTGAACCATGACGCCTCGGAAACAGCGATGTAGCCGCCCGGCTGCAGGAACTTTCGCCACTCGTTCAGCCCCCGCTCGAAACCGATGTTGTCATGGAACCAACAACACCTTTGACGCGATCCTGAAGCCCCAGCTCCGCCGCGTTCTTGTTGAACAGCTCGATGAAAGTCTCGAACAGGTCGACACCCGTTATGTTCCCCGGCGCATGCTGCGCCAGCACCATCGTCTGCCCGCCCGTCCCGCAGCCGATGTCGGCAATGCGCGAATCATCGCTAAGGCCGTCAACAAAGCTCAGCGCCTTTCGCGTCACCTCCGGGCTTCCGGGTCCCTGTCGCTCCACGGCCGCGAAATAGTCACAGATCAAATCAAGGTCGAATTCGTGGATGGATTTTATGTCGTCACTCATGGCGCTTCATTTTTTGTTCGTGGTGATGGCATGTCAAGGATGACAGGAAGTTAAGAAAGTTGTTCCTGGCACCGATACTGGCACCGATATCAGATCCGGTCAGCGGGCGTAGCTCGCCAGGTTTCGCCAGAACTGGAGGTTGTGGGCTTCGCCGTGGTCGGCGCCCAGGATCCCGACATCACCGAGAACGATCACCTCACCGTCGGTGACCGGGACCGATGCCGCGACCGTTGTCAGGCCCGAGCGCGCCAGAGGCCGATCCCCGACCGCGGTGAAGCGCACCACGTTGCCTTCGATCAGCGCGAGGTTCGAGATGCCCTGGACCAGCGGATGGGTGCCGACCGCCATGGCCTCATCGCCGCTCACCGTGCCCTCGATGAAGCTGACGCCGAAGCGCTCGCCCAGCGAATTCTGGTCCTGCCAGTCCTCATTCTCCTCATAGGCGTCGTTGTAGTACTTGAGGCGGCGGGCCGAGTTGGTGAGGACCAGCAAACCTCCGTCCCGCACGTAGTCCTCGAGCGCGTTCAGCTCAGAGTTGAGCCATCCGGAATCGTCGTAGAGCTCGGGGTCGCCCTCGGGGCTCGGGTAGTCGTGTACCGGTAGCGCGATCACGAGATCCACATCATCAAGATCGTCCGCGGTGAGTTGCTCGCCGTAGGAGATGGTGTCGACGTCGAAACCCTCCCACCCGAGGGCCATCCCGAACTCGGTAAAGGCAGAGCCCGACATGTGGGCCGCCTCGGTGTGGCTCGCGACGAACAGGGCTCTGCGGTCCGGTTCCGGAATGACCCGCAGTCGGGGGTTGTCGACGCCGGTTCGCAGCGCGGCGTCCATCATGATCCGAGTCATGTCCTCGAACACGACGGCCTCGAGCTCGGCCAGCTCGACCGTGTCATAGGGATCGTGCATGTGGTTGGCGTAGTGGTCCTCCAACTCGTCAAAGGGGTTCATGTAGATGAGCAGCGCGTTGGGGAGGTGGTAGGCGCCGAAGCTACCGTTGTCCGACCCCAGTGCGTAGTACTCGACTATTTCGATAGGAGCGGCAACTGGCTGCGCGCTGCTCTCAAGGTAGTCGGGCCACAGCAGGCGGCCGTCCCCGAAGCGGTCGTAGGGCCACGCCATGAGGTTGAGGTAGTTCGCGATGCCGTCCAGCGGATGGCCGAGGCAGTCCATGTGGAGCATCGCCATGCTGCGGTCTATCAGCTCCGAATTGCGGGCGCTGAAGTTCTGCGAGCCGTACATG
>JBDHAS010000486.1:0-2209 GCA_039588015.1 Gemmatimonadota bacterium
ACTACCTCGATCCCGACAGCATCCGCATCGACGGAGATTCACTGATCGGCTACGCGATACGAGATGACGGGATCGGGTACGTCCGAGTCGGCGAGTTCATGCCGCACGAAGTCACACGCGACTTCGACGCAGGGCTGAACTACTTGCGCTACACCCGGGCGATGATCGTCGACGTGCGGCACAATCCCGGCGGAAACCACGACACGATCAGGGAGTTCGTCGGTCGGTTCCTTACCGAGCCGCTCGCTTCCCTCGACGTCTACATCCTGGGCGAGCGCTATCCGTGGCCGCCCATCCAACCACGAGGACCCTTCCAGTACTCGAAGCCGGTGGTCGTGCTCATCAACGGACGCAGCTTCAGCGGCGCCGAAGCGTTCGCGGAGATGATGAAACAAGTACCGCACGTCACCGCCGTGGGTGATACCACAGGAGGCGGCTCGGGCGCAGCCGACGACAGCGCTCCGGGGATCTTCCGACTTCCGAGCGGTGCTGAGATCGGCGTCCCCACGGGAGACGTGCGCCGGTATGACGGACTGCCGTGGGAATGGCTGGGCGTTGCTCCGGACATCCGGGTCGAGCAGACGGAGACGGACCATGCCAACGGCAGGGACAAGTCTATATTAAAGAGCCTAGTACCGATAGTGGCGGTGGCCTTGCCCGCATCCGCCGTGGCGCAGACGACAGGGACTGCCAATCCGCACTCGCTTCGCGCTACACACGAGATCGAAGTCAGCATCGGACTTCTCAGCGCGCTTAACGCCGGTAGCGAGGTGTCGCTACAACTATTGGTTCGCAGACGAATGGGGTGTCACGGCCAGCCTCGGAGTCGCGAACGCGGATGTTTCGACGTCGGTGAGCGGATGGAACGCTTCGGTAGAATCGGCCGTAGTCATTCCGCTGCTGTTCGGAGTGAAGTACAAGCCGCTGGGGCTCGCCGTCGGAGATGCCCTTAGGCCGTACCTGGTCGCCTCTCTCGGACCCTACTTCGGATTCGCTTCAGACGTTCGGGCAGGCACGAGCACCGGAACGGAGTCCTATTCGGAAATGGCCCTCGGGGCACGTGCTGGAGTCGGCACGGACCTATCCCTCAGCAGAAGGTTCAAGCTCGGGTTCACGCTCGGTTATCGTCTCGTCAGCGATTTCGGGAGGCGGATCGGTTCAGAAAAGAACCACAGCAGTCCGGAGTTCTCTCTATCGCTCGGAATCGTCATCGGAAGGGGTAAGGAGTAGAACGGGCTTGCTAGCTTTCGGGCGACGGGCAGGTGAAGACTTGCTCGTCGCCCAGAGCTATCACAGGAATTCGGCTAGACCGCCAACCCCCGACAGACCGGTTCCGATCAGGAAGCCCTGCACGGCGGCCACGCCCGCGACCACGGCCACCACCGGACCCCAGCCCAAGATCGCGAGGAACGTGTCGAGCACGGCCTCGAATACCTTGCTCACCGCGAAAACGACTCCCAGGACGGCCAGGATCACTAACGCTACGACCGTCAACGGCAGCTTATCGACCACCTCTTCGCCCTGTAGCTGGAGCGCCAGGATGAGCAGTCCGAGGCCAACCGCCGACACGACCAGGAAGGTGATCGGGATCCGCCGCATCGCTCGAGCTATGAGACATAGTCCCAGCAGCAGCATGATCAGCAGAGTGAACGGAGCGATCGGCCCGTAGTCGGCGCCCCGCACGACGACCAGGATCGGCAGCGCCAGCATGGCAATCCCACCCATCAGACCCAACCCCATGAGCAGCCGGCTCTCGTTCTCCTTCGACTTGAAGGCTCGGTCAAGCCCAAGCGTCGTGCCGAGCAGGCCGACAACCACCAGCACCCACGGGTACGCGGCGACGAGAGAAAATCTCACAGGTACACTCCGCTACTTTGGCGTCTAGGGATTTGTCTTGGCCAAAAGGAAGCTAAGATGCGTTGCCGCACCCAACAACGGTTGACCTACTCACAACCGCGACGCGCGCGGCCGACGAGTTGTTCATTGTGACGCCAGTCGCGCGAAGCGACGAGCGGAGCCGGGGAAATCCACTCCCATGGCAAACCCTGTGAGTAGACCGTAAACGACGCTGGCCAGGACCGCTCTCGAGTCGAACCCGAAGGCGAGGCCGGATGGATGCCCACCTGGAACCGTTGTGAGCAGGATGCCGCACGCGACGGATAGCACAGCCATCCATTGGTAGATGCGCATCCCACCGACAATCGGTGTC
>JBDHAS010000487.1:0-1480 GCA_039588015.1 Gemmatimonadota bacterium
GTCGCTGTTCAGAGCGGGCTTGAAGCGCATGAGCTCTGGAATCTCGAGCGCTGCCTGGTCGAAGGCCTCGCGGCCGCTGGATCTGTTGATCGCGCTCGTCACGACCCGACCCGCCTCGTCGATCAGGATCCACAGCAAGACCGTCCCGCTCGCGCCGACGCGCCTCAGCATGCGGGGATAGAGCTCCCTCACCGCTTTACTGATTTCGTCCCGGTTGAGCAACACGGGTGCGACCGTGTAGGGCGTCAAGCTCGGCTCATCCTCGATACTGGCAACGACCTTTTCCTCCGCGTTGAGCGCGCCTCCGTCGCGGCCGCCTTCGACACCTTCTCCGGTGAAGTCGGATTCATCGAAAACCACGCCGGAAGAGGCAGGCAGCTCATCGGGAACCTCATCCGGCTCCGCCAGCGTCTGAAAGCCGCCAGCATCCTCCAGCGCCGGAGCTTCCACCTGCGGTTGGAGCGGCGGTGCCGGGGCCTCTCGCGGCGGTGGTGGCGGTTCCGGCTCACGAATCGGCGGCTCTGGATGCGGCGTCGGCTCGCGTGCCTGGGCGTGAATTTCCATGAAGGTCACCTGTTCCTCCGGCTCGGAGATCACGCCTCTTCCGAACGCGAGCGTGGCCCACACGGCGCCCGCGACGACCATGACATGAAAGGCCACGGACGTGATGGTCGCCGTGGCCGTGGACCCGCGGGCTCGCTTCGGCTTGCTCGCGAGCAGTTGCCCGAACAGTTCTTGAGATCCCGCCTTGTGCCGACCGTCTGTGTCCATTTCTCCCCACCGTCGGTTCAACCAGTGGACTCAGCGAAGCACAGAAGTTGACCCAAAGATCGGCGCGTCGATCAAGTGGGAGTCAAGAATAAGTCAGCGCAAATCAGTGACGATCAGGTGACAATCAGGTGGGTGTCACGTAGCTATCAGTTAACCGTCAATCGGGCGCGAGAAGGGCGAGAAAGAGTAGAGGGATGTGGCGGTGGCGCTGCGTGACAACGAATGCGGTGATGGGCCGCTGCGCAGGCAAGGGTGTCACATCATCGCCTTCGCTTCTTTGTACTGGGCGAGAAATAGGAACAGCCAGGCGAGAACGAGATAGAGGATCACGGGGACGGGGCTGCTTCCGGCGGCAAGCTCGGCAAACGCGCTGAGATATGGAGCCCCGAGCGTTCCGCAAAGGTACCACATGGCGATGATCAGCCACACGTAACCGGTAAGTCGAAGATCGGCGATGGTCTTGGCTGCACCCTCGAGGTTCGCCCTGCGCTTTGCCCAAAACCAGAGCATCAACAGAAAGAGGGCCAGGATTAGGCCGCCGAGCACGCCGAACACCGGTGGTCGGTGTGTGCCGGTGGGCGCGAACTGTATCAACGTCAGTGCAAGCACCATCCCGATCCCGAAGGACCAGATGTGTGTGCCCTTCGACCCGACGCGCAACAGGATGCCAACTCCTGCCAATATCGAGCCAGCAGGAACCGAGAAGGCC
>JBDHAS010000487.1:1494-4147 GCA_039588015.1 Gemmatimonadota bacterium
CAACGCCCAGGCTGTCTCGCTGATCTCCTCGAGTGTCAGGGTCCTGAACGTGTCGGTGAACCACCAACTCGCGAGCCAGCCCATTCCAACCATGTAGGCGATGCCTATCCAGAAGAGTGTCAGCCCGACCGCTCGTTTGGAAATCATAAGGCCTCCGCTTCGCAGCATGCGCATGCCGCGTGTGCCCTTCAAGCTAAGGACCGTGCTGCCGCCGGGCCAGCGAGAGGTCGTCCACTGCGGCCGGTTGCCTGGCAGGTTCGCGCTTATTCCTCAAGGCCCTCGGATTCGGCCGGCTCTTTCGGCTGGCCGGCGTTCGTTGTACGGTGGCACTTGTTGGTGAAGAACGGGAGAGCCAGAGGAAGGTGCCGTTGTCGGGCAATCGAGAAGCGGTGTCGATAGCGATAGGAATGAATCCGGTCGCGTTGAGCGCGATCCTCATGTTGACCGCTGTCCAATCGTTCGCCCCGGCTTCGGCAGCGGCTCAGATCGGTGAGGTTGACCTTCAAGGCGAAGGTTGCGTGCTCGCCGAGCATCGACGGGGCTCGTCCGCTCGCCCGCTCACGGGAGACTACCTGGGTCAGCAGCCCCCGGGGGAGACGCCCGAGCTGTTCGCGCCGGGCGTGGTCTCGACCTGTAAAGAGCACAGCGCCGCCATGTTCACGCCCGACGGGATGGAGATGTACTTCGGGAGGATGTTCCCCGCCGCGATCTACTTCATGCGGCAAACCGACGGGCAGTGGACATCGCCGGAGTTGGCGCCGTTCTCGGAACAGCACAACGACTTGTATCCGTTCCTGTCGACCGATGGACAAGTCCTAGTCTTCTCGTCGAACAGGCCGCTCGAAACCGGCGGGGAACCTATAGGCCGCCAGCTGCACTTGTGGATCGTCAAGTGGACGGCCGAAGGGTGGTCGGAACCCACACGCCTCGATCTAGCCGTAGACTCACCGGTCCGCCTGGGCGGCCCGGCCATCGCCGGCGATGGGACTCTCTACTTCAGCCAGCGAGTCGAATCTGCCTCCCAAGATATCTTCATAGCTCGTCGTGAGGGCGACGGGTACGGTACTCCGCGCAACCTCGGAAGTCCGATCAACAGCGACCAGCCCGAGCATTCGCCCTTCGTTGCGCCCGACGGAAGCTATATCCTCTTCTCGTCGTTCCACAGCAGTCAAGGCAGAAGCGATTTGTTCGTGAGTTTCAGGGCAGAGGACGGGTCTTGGACGCGACCTCGGAACCTGGGCGCGCAGGTCAACTCGCCTTGGAAAGACGAATACCCCTCAGTAACCGACCTTCGTCGCTGTATGAGTCCCCGATCCCCGATGGGCCTGGGAACATCTACTGGGTCAACGCAAGCGTCATCGAAAAGGCGCGCCCCGAAGGAAACGAGCAGTAGGGACAGATCATGCTTTTCAAGCGACGTACTCGATCGTCTTCTCGAGCGCTCGACGCCGACACCGTCTTGGGAATTGGTGGGCTGCGGTTCAAGCTCTGCGCGGCTCTGCTATCGATCGCGCTGACCGGGTGTGCTGTCAAAGCGGCACGCGTGCCGGACGATGTTCTGGTGATAACGAACGGAACGATCATTGACGGCACCAAGAGAACGCCGGTCGCCGATGGCGCAGTGATTGTCCGGGGGAATCTCATTCTGGCTGTTGGCGAGGCGGCAAGCTTAGAGATTCCTCAGAGTGCCAGAATGTTCGATGCCGGTGGCGGTACCATCATGCCTGGCATCATCAACTCGCACACGCACAGTACGGACAGTCCTGCGATCCGCCGGACGTTTTTGACCGACGGTGTCACGACGGTCTGCAACGTAGGGACCTCAATGGCTCAGCTTTCGGGCTTCGCGGAGGCCTCGGTGCCCGAGGGCCTGTCAGCGAGGGGCTTCTGGGCAGGGCCGATCATCACGGTACCGGGCGGCTACCCGGGTGCCGTATACGGCTCCCAGTTCAGCTATGAGGTGGCAACGGCAGAAGAAGCTCGAAATGCGGTGGTTGATCTCCTGAGTCGCGGGGCCAGCATGATCAAAATCGCGCTGGCTCCCGGCGATCCCCGCGACCCCTGGCCCGTCCCCGACCTTGAACTGGCGCGTGCTATAGTCGAGGAAGCTCACAGTCGCAGTGCTCTCGTTCGCGCTCACGTGTTCGAGCCGTACCTCGTAGAGGACATCATCCTCCCTGCCCGCATAGATGTCATAGAGCACTCACCCTTCCCGATCTTGTCTACCGAAGAAGAGAACAGTGTCCTGGAGAGCGACGACCCGCGTACTCAACTGTTCGACGTCGTCGCGCCAGAGTTCGAGAAGTTGCTCGCCCGGGTAGTAGAGCAGGGCGTGGTGATGGTACCGACGCTGGATGGGCATATCGGCGGCCTGTTCAAGAAGCATGATCGTTCGAATGTCGAACAGATCGTCGTCGATGTGCACGTCGAAGCTGTTCGCCGCTTTCATGCCTTAGGTGGAGTTCTGGCGCTCGGGAATGACTACGGTGCCATCCCCGCCGTCGAATTGGGAATGCCTTTGACGGAGATGAAACTGCTCTTGGCGGCTGGTCTGACTCCGCTGGAGGTGATCGAGGCGAGCACTCGGAGCGCGGCCTACGTATGCGGACAAAGTGATTCGCTGGGTACCCTCGAGCCCGGAAAGCTCGCCGAT
>JBDHAS010000488.1:0-2009 GCA_039588015.1 Gemmatimonadota bacterium
GAGGAGTTGGTACTCGCAAGCGGCATCTACTTCGGCGACCCGCCGCCCAACGACATTGCGGAGGTCGAAAACCTGCTCGTAACCGAAAACCGTGTTACGACAGCAGACCGTATTTCGCACGGCTATGGCGAGACCTTTTTCGGGGAGACGACGCTGACAGCGGCGTGGGCCGAGGACATGATCGCATCGCCCGGTGACTACTTCGTGTGGTTTGGGACGAGCGCGGGCGCGATTGCGGGCGTCTTCGATCACTCACTGGAGCCTGTTATTGGCGTCCCGTAGCCACCCGGCCTTCACAGCGCCCGGTGTCGCCAAGGTGGCACGCCGGGCGCTTCGCTTTCGGGGTGTGATGAGAATCGTGGCGTGCCCGTCGCGGCAGGGTGAGCAGCTGCGTACATAGCAGCGGTGCTGCCGGCCCTGTGCGCTTGAAGTATGGGATGATTCGGCGGGGTAGCTGGCCAGAGACGCCGAAGTGACACAGCAGTGTCACAGGTTGCGCCGGTTTTCAAGACCGATTGGAGTTGTCCGTCTAAGTCCCTGCGGACTCGGACCGCGTGAGCTAGAAGACGGCGTTCAGGCTGTTCGAGATACCGAAGAAGTCTCCGATCGTCACTCCGAGCAGCCGTACGGCCGCGAGCGTCGCGAGGGCCAGAGCCGCCGGGCCGCATGCCGCATCATCTGTGTCTCCGTAGAATCGCGATCAACAAACGCAAAACGTAGACGTATCATCCATGCCCCGGTTGAAGCGCGGCAAATAGGTGCTGATTGAGTCTGTCACCCAGTCAATCGCGGCCTGCCCACTACATTCCGCTTGCCGCAGTGTTGCGAGCAGGCGACGCCGATCAGTGCCACTTTGCGCGGTGCTGCCAGAGCCAGATGAGTGTGAGGACGCCCAGGAGCAGAAACAGCGCACGCACCGGTAGCCCACCGATGGCGGCTGCGCTCAGTCCGAAGAACCCGAACTCGACAGCCAGCCAGACTAACATCAGTCCCGCAACGATCAGCACGAGCGCCATGAGCTACAAAACATAGCGGCTGAACCCGCCGCCGTGCGAGCGGCGCGAGCACGGCACGATCACGCGAGCGTCCGACGCACTACGCCCTCGCGCACGCGCTGGCGGGTCGCTCTACCCGGGGCGAGCGTCAGCCGTCAGCGCCGTGAGACGCAATGTGAAGCGCCCGGCGTCCCGCTGGATTGCGAGCTGCCGGGCGCTGAAGGGGCGGCCCGCGAAGGAGCCGCCCCCGTTGCCTACGAACTGGAGAAGCTACAATCAGCGATCAGTTGCCGGCCCACCGGAAATTGAACTTCTCGTTCACTTTAGCCGTCGCGAAGTCCTCACCATCCCAGACGACCTTGCTAACGCCGTTGTAGTGGGCCATCTGCCCGCCGGGGCCATAGAGCGTCCCACCGGCACTGAATCCGAACGCGTTCACGTTGTTGGTCTCACGCCCGAAGATGAAGAAATCGTTATCGGTGTCGACCAGCTTGCCTGTTCCCCGTGCCACCAGCTCGAAGCCGAAGCACGAGCCTGCCTGCGTCAGATCGACGATGAAGATATTGGTCGGATCAGCCAGCAGAAGCCGTCGAACCTGGCCGGAGAAAAAGTCGTCCGGATCCTCCACCACAACTTGAATATCCACCGGCTCAAAAGAGCCGCCACAGTCGGGAGTCGATGAGTGGACGGCAACGAGATCGGGAACGCCTGGAGGCGGGGCGTCGTCCGGAAACTGGAAGATTGTGAAGAAGATTTCATCTTCGAACCGGAAGATGTTCGTACTCCCTCCATCCGGATTGTTGTTGAAGTTGAACGAGGCCGCCTGTGCGGCGCTTTCATGGGCTGTGGGGGTTGTGAGCTGATCAGCACAGCCGAAGACGAGAACGGCGGCCAGCAGAGCGGACGCGAGGACCAGGGGAATCCTCTTGGACATACGACACCTCCTTTGGCGGAGCGATTGCCGTTGCCGTCCGGGACCGGACGTGACGGAACAACCGCAGTCCAGCAAATAAC
>JBDHAS010000489.1:0-2679 GCA_039588015.1 Gemmatimonadota bacterium
CCGGCCGCTCTCCGGGTCCATTCTGAAGACTCCGGTGCTGGTCCGCTGGGATGCGAGGAACCAGATCCCGTCCTCGTTCCAGGCGAAGGCCGACGGGTTTTCGTCGAACTCGTCTGTGAGGATCTCTAGGTCGCCGCCCTCGGCGGGCACGCGCACTAGATTCCGATTGCGATAGAACGCCGAGTCCTGAAGCATGGAGTTGACCAACACCCAACGACCGTCCGGGGACCAGATGGGCGAATAATCGCCGCCCGGCTCCGTTACCAGCGCCATGACATCGCCGGCTTCAACATCGACGACCGACACGTCGGCCATCCCCGAAGCTTGGGGAGTCGGCTCGGGGCGATGCCCAAACGCGATCCGTGTCCCGTCCGGAGACCACGCGAAGCCGCCGACTGTGAAGTCCCCTTCCGTCAGGCGCCTCGGCTCGCCATCACCCTCCACCTCGATGAGCCAGATATGGGTCATGCGGAAGTCGGCGTCCTCTACCGCGAACTTCCCGTACAGTTTATCGCGCGACTTCGCCGCCTCGCCCTCCGGGTCGGTGGCCGTGAACGCGATGTATTCACCGTCGGGCGACCAGCGGAGGCTATTCACTCCCTCGTCCAAGCTGGTAAGCTGTCTGGCATCGCCGCCGCCCGGGCTGATGAGGTAGATCTGCTGCTTCTCACCGCGATCCGCCAGGAAAGCCAGCCAGCGGCCGTCGGGCGACCAGCGCTGCCCAAAGCTACTGCCATCCTTGGTTCGCGTAAGCTGAAACGGTTCCTCTCCGTCTCGGAAGAGCCAGATCTCTTGATCGTAGCGGTTGTTCTCCCAGTCGGCCGTCCGCACCGTGTACGCGATCATTCGGCCGTCCGGCGATACACGTGGCGTCCCGACGCCCTCGAGGCTCAACACCTCCTTGAACGAGGGCCCGGGGGTAGGCTCGAGCTCGCGGTCCTGCTCATGGCGCAGTCTCCTAGGCGGTCGTGGCGTCTTCGGATTTCAGGCGTCTTACATCATACAACGTTCGGTTCCTCGAGTCAGGAGCCCCTGAAAGAGCGCGACCCAACGGCCCGCTGACGACGCACCCTTGCAACTCGGGGTCGATGGCAGAATGATCACTCGACTCCCACCGCACACGGAGGTGCGATCATGCGGGTACGAACGCTTCCACGAATCATCTGTGGTGTTCTGGTCTCGTGCCTGACCCTCGGCCCCGGCCCGGCGACCGCCCAGGAACGCGGCGACGTTGCCATCGTCGGCGGCACGGTGATGGACCCAGCCAGCGGCACGAGCAGCGTCCGAAACGTGCTGATCCGAGGCGACAGGATCGTCGCGTTGACCGACGAGCCGGTGGCGGCGCGACGAACCATCGATGCGACGGGTCTGGTCATATCGCCCGGCTTCGTCGACATCCTAGCCAGAATCCGCACCACCCGCGAATCGCAGCGCTTCAAGGTCATGGACGGCGTCACCACCGTGGTCAGCATGCACGGTGGGCCTGTGGACATCGACGGCTGGTACCGGGCTTTCGATTCCGACGGCTCGTTGGTCAACTACGGCACCGCGGTCGGCCATACCGACATCCGCGAGGCGGCAGGCGTCGCAGACGGCTACCGGCCGGCCAGCCCAGAGGAGATCACCCGGATGCGAGAGATCGCCGCTCGCTCGATCGATGCCGGGGCCGTCGGGGTCGGCTTCGGAATCAACTACGTGCCCGGATCCTCCTACGAAGAAATCGTCGCCATGTTCGACGTGGCGGCCCGCCACGGAGTCCCGGCCCACGTCCACTCCCGGTACAAAGGCTCCGTGTTTCCGGAGACCATCGTGCAGTCGGTTCAGGAGGTCATCGCGGCCGCCGCGGTCACCGGCGCCAGCGCCCAGGTCTTGCACCTCGCGTCATCGGCGATCGGTTCGATGAACTCGTGCTTGGAGATGATCGAAGGCGCCCGACGAAACGGGATCGACATCATGGTTGACATCCACCCGTACCTGGCGAACAGCACTCGGCTGGAATCGGCGCTGTACGACCCTGGGTGGCAGGAGCGATTCGGCGGAATCGACTATGACTCGATCATGCTGGTGGAGACCGGCGAGCGCTTGAACGAGGAGACCTTCCGCCACTGGCGCGAGAAAGGCGCGACCATCATCACCTTCTTCATTCCCAAGCACGAGATGGCGATGGCGCTCCAACATCCGTTCGTCATGGTCGCGAGCGACGGCGTGATCTCGAGAGGACGAGGCCACCCGCGCGGCGCCGGTACCTTCTCGCGCGTGTTGGGACGCTTCGTGCGGGAAGAGGGGCTGTTGACGCTGATGGAGGCCTTGCGGAAGATCACTCTGATGCCGGCGCAACGTATCGAGCATTCGGCACCCTCGATGCGATACCGGGGCTACGTACGAGAACTCGGCGCAGTTCTCGGAGGGTGTTCGCTTCGTATTGGTGAACGGCGCCCTCGTCGTTGACGACGGCGCGCTGGTCGAGGGAGTGGCGCCGGGTCGGGAGATCCGGCGCTGAACTATGGCCGAGGCCTGGCCGTCGTCGCCTCTTGCGCACCCGGCCCCTCGGATTCCATGATCACACAGCCCGCTCACCCTACAAGGCAAAGAGCGACACCTCGGCTCGTGCGATAAGGTCCCCACCAGCGTGCAAGGAGGCGCCGATGGCTCGGCGGACGGTGTGTGTCATCCTATTCT
>JBDHAS010000490.1:0-2145 GCA_039588015.1 Gemmatimonadota bacterium
CGCGTCGGTTGCCGTTCAGACCGCCGCCGTCGAGGCGGAGGGCGGCGCGAGCGCCGAGGCGGGAGTCGCCAAGCGGCTCGATGCCACCGATGCCTATCGTCTGGCGTTGCTGAATATGAAGGGACATCTCAGCGTCGCACGCGCGCTCGTGCAACTGCGTGCCCCGGGTGCGGACTACCATCTGCGGCAGTCCATGCAGGACATCTTCCGGCCTATCGAGGCCGAACTCGAGCGCAGGAATGCGCCGTTCACGGCCGACGTCCTGGTGCAACTCGAAAATGCGGTGACGGGCACGCCAGCGATGACTCTCGCCACGATCGAATCGGCGGTCTTTGCAATCGACGGCAGCTTCGCGCAAACCGGCGCCATGGACGCCCACTCGGTGCTCGCCCTTTCCGAGTCGCTGCTCCGCGAGGCGGTCGAAATGTACGCCGAAGCGGTATTCGACAACGAGGTCGTCGATCTTCGCACATATCAAAGTGGCCGCGGATTTGCCACCATAGCGGAGGCTCTTGTCCGCCATTCCAGCCGACTCAAGGGAAGGCCGGGTCACGAAGACCTGCTCAAGGCGGTGGTTCTGATTAGACAGGCTTGGCCGGCCGTGATCCCACCGGCGATCGTCCTTGATCCTCCGAGCGTTGCCGAGTGGCTTGACAGGGTCGAAGCGGCGATGAACGAACTGAAGTGATGGGGAGGTCAGGGCGTAGATCCGCCCCGCGCGACGCCCTCTCAGTGCGGCGACCCAAAATTCCACACGGACGAGCAGCCGGGGCGCGAAGCCGCGCCGTGCGCGGCATCGAAGGCTGATTACCTATACGTTGATGGGCTTTTCTGCTATATCCAGTGGCGCGGTGTGTCTTAATGGCGGCGGCGCTGACGCTTGGCTTGGCGCTGTCGCAGCTGGTGGGGGCCACGAATACGATTGCGGCCACGTTGTTGGAGAAGGCCAAGGCGGGCGAGGCCATTCGGATCGGCTTCGCGAACGAGGTGCCCTGGGCCTATCCCGGCGAGAACAACGCGCCGCTTGGCTTTGCCAACGCGCATGCGGTCGGTGTCTTGAACGCCATGGGGATCACCAACATCGAACCGGTCGTGACCGATTGGGGCGGGCTGGTCCCCGGCCTCAAGGCCAACCGCTTCGATGTGATTACCGGCGGTATGTATATCCTTGCCAGTCGCTGCGAGAACGTCAACTTCGCCGAACCGATGGGCGTATTCGGCGATGCGTTCATCGTGGCCCCCGGTAATCCCAAAGAGCTGGAGAACTATCAGGACATCAAGAACGCCGGGGCCGTGATTGCGACGGGCGCCGGTTACAACATCGTCGAGGCCGCGAAGATGGAAGGCGTCGCCGAGGAGAATATCATGCAGGTGCCGGGCCCGACCGAGATCCTGGCCGCCGTGAAATCCGGCCGTGCCGATGCCGGCGGCGTGACGTTCTTCACGGCCCAGAACCTGGCAAAGGAGAGCGGCGGGGCGGTCGAGGTCACCGACCCGTCGAAACTGCCCGAGTGGACGCTGAACTGGGTCGGGATCGCCTTCCGGAAAAGCGACACGGATTTCCTGGCGGCGTTCAACGCGGCGCAGGCCAAGTATCTCGGGTCGGATGAGATGATGGCGGCCGTCGCCGAGTACGGATACACCAAGGCTCAGCTCCCGGGCGATGGGACCACCGCATATGCTTGCGCCAATCGCTGAGGCGCGCTAGGGCAATTGACCTCAATGCCTAGGAGGAGACGGGCGGCTGAATGAACAACCGCCCGTCCCGCCACATTCAGCCACATGGAAACGGGCTGCGCGGCACCCTAGCCTAGAGTCTGGCCCTGTCGCGCCGGGGATGGAGTGAGGCCCGATGTCCTACACCGAGTTCCTCGCGGAACACGGCTCGCGCCTCGTCAGCGGCGCCATCATCACCGCGCAGCAGACCGTGCTGGCGGCGATCCTGGCCGTGGCGATTGCGGTTGTCATGGGGCTCATGCGGCTGTCGGGCAACGCCGCCGTGCGTGGTACGGCCATCTGCTACATCGAATTCTTTCGCGGCACCTCGCTCCTGGTCCAGCTCTATTGGATCTTTTTCGTGCTGCCCTTGTTCGGCATCACGCTGGAGAAGTTCACGGCAGGCTTCGTCGCGGTCGGGATGAACCT
>JBDHAS010000491.1:0-2646 GCA_039588015.1 Gemmatimonadota bacterium
TAATCGGATCGACTCCTATGCGCCGATCCTGCGGTCACTGGGCGCTTCCGAATTGATGGCTACGTGCACCGGTCTTGAATTGACCGGCGGTCCGGTGCCGGTCAATCACCAGAATGCTTTTCCGCTCCGCTGGAGTCCGCGGCACCAGGATGGCGGAGCGCCGACGCCCGATATCGATCCGGTTACCCAGATTCGCCGTTTGTCAATGTGGGACAACAGCAGCGACAAACTCATGCAAATGAACCACCCGAACTTGATGCAGGTACTGGGTGACCGCGATCATGACGGGCAGGCCGACGAAGGCTTTCGCAAAATGCTGGACTATGTCGATGTGGTCGAAGTCAATCCTCTCAACGAGATCTTTCGCCAAGAAACGACTCTGCCGGAGCCGGACACCCGCGGAAACGTGATTTTCAACTGGCTCCAGCTGCTGAACCAAGGCTACCGGATTCCTGGCGTTGTTAATACTGACGCACACCATAATTTTCACGGTTCCGGGTGGCTCCGGAATTTCGTCAAAAGTTCGACCGACGATCCAAGCCATATCGATGTCGCTGAAATGGTGAAGAATTCGCGGCGCGGGCGAATCGTGATGTCAAACGGACCGTTCATGACGGTCGAGGCCTCCGGTACCAACAATGGCTCTCGCGTCACGGCAGGGGTTGGCGAACTGGCCGCACTGACGTCCGGCGAAGTTACCCTGCACGTGCGGATTCAAAGCCCGAACTGGCTGGATATCAATCGAGTTCAGGTCTTTGTGAACGGACGACCGCAACAATCCATGAACTTTACCCGGCGCGCCAACGGCCAGATGTTTGGCAGCGAAACAGTTAAGTTCGATCAAAACATCCAACTGAACCTGCAAACCGATGCACACATAATCGTTGCGGCATGTGGTGAAGGACTGGAACTGGGTCGAGTAATGGGTCCGGCTGCGGGTCAGCTCATGCCTGCCGTGGTCAGTAACCCGATTTTCATTGACTGTGATCAACAGGCCGGGTTTACACCAAACAAAGACGCACTCGGCGCGCCAATTACGCTGTCCAATAACTGATTTCCGTGCGGGTCGTAGCGTCGGATGCGAATACCTATTCATGTGTGAAATATCCGCTTAGAGACTGCGCAACGTCTCTATCATACTGATAATGAGCGCCTAGTATTTGCTTTCGAACCGAGAGGGATCGTCTTCCATGAGAAGGCCAGCCGTGTCAACTACCCAGTTTCGTTCCGTACCCTCCGACCGCCTTGGCGGTCGCGTTGAGGTCGAGTGATGAGTTCGAATCCTCCACCGGGCTTCCATTCGCACTCCTTCAGGGCCCGCTTTCGGAGCCGGTGCATGATGAGGTCCGTGGCGTTCGGGCGCTGCCATCTAAACGTCGACCTTCACCCGGACAGGGTGATATGGATCCAAAGCTCGTTGCGCTCGTCTTCCTCCGCGTCCGCTTTCTTGCTCTCCGTGATGCTGGAACTCCCGCCTACGCCGCCTGCTGGTCCGATCGTCCGTAGCCGATCGCCTCGTACTCCTCTCCTGTGATCCACAGCCGGTGCAAGAGCACGGCGAGCTTCCGCGCCACGGCCACGGCGGCCCGCTTCTTCGCCGCCTTGCCCCCGCGTTCCGCCAGACGCAATCCGAAGCGCCTCAGGTCCGTGTCGGGACCGAACGGGCCCAGGACATAGTGGGCCGATGTCACCAGCAGACGGCGAAGCAGTGCGTCGCCCGCCTTGGTGATCCGCAGCTGCGGGCGCAGGCCTCCCGAGTTCCGTTGTCGCGGTCGCAGCCCCAGGTACGCCCCGACGTCGCGACTCTTCGCGAACCGATGAGGATCTTCGAGGGTGAGGACGAACGCCAGTGCCGTCAGCGGACCGACGCCCGCGATCTGTCGCAGCGCCCCTGTCACCTCGTAGCGCTCCCTGCAAAGACGCTCGACCTCACGATCCATCGACCGGATCTCCGCCGTGAGATGCTCGATCATCCCGAGCATGGTCGAGAGCCCGGGGAACAGATCCTCCGAGACCGCTCCACGCGCCCGCTTCGGAAAGGCCTCGGACGAGCTCGACGGAAGCCTCGACCCCAGCGACTTCGCAAAGCCCCGCACCTGGTTGATCAGCTGGGTGCGCGCCCGCACCAGCCCGTCCCGAGCGAGCAGCAGCACCCGATCGCGCTGAGCCCGTTCGCTCCGATGCACGATGGGAGAGAGCAGATCGGGGTCCAGCCGTCCGAGCCGCGCCAGCTGCTCCGCATCGAAGCGATCGCTCTTCTTGTCGCTCTCCGCGATGAGCCGAACCCGTCGTGGGTTCGCCACGATCACCTCGAAGCCCTCTGCCCCGAGCTGCCGACTGATCCACGGCGAGTGGCACCCCACCTCGAGCACCACCCGAGCCCCCGGGTAGCGCGACAGGCCGTCGCGGAGCGCCCCCTGCTTCGTCGGCATCCGCCAGCTCTCGACCCACTCGCCGTGTTCGTCGAGCGCGTAGGCCTCGCTGAAGCGATCGCTGATGTCCATGCCGATCGTGATCCCAGTCGCCTCAGTGGTACCCTTCCCCATGCCAGCCTCCTGTTGGGCCTCGAGCCCGTTGTTGCATTGCAGACCTCACGGTACTGCGCCGCAGGAGGCTGGCCTTCTCATCCCATCTGGACGGGGCCGC
>JBDHAS010000492.1:0-2080 GCA_039588015.1 Gemmatimonadota bacterium
AGCGCATCGTCTCGGCGCTGGCGCTCGTCCACCAGCGCTACAGCACCAACACCTTTCCGAACTGGCGTCTGGCCCAGCCCTTCCGACTGCTTGCCCACAACGGTGAGATCAACACGCTCAGCGGAAACAAGAACCGGATGCGGGCGCGGGAGCGACACATGGTCAGCCCCCTGCTCGGCGACGACCTGACCGACTTGTTCCCGATCCTGACGCCCGGGGGGAGCGATTCGGCGTGTTTCGACAACGCCCTGGAGCTGTTGCTGATGGCCGGCCGGTCGCTGCCTCACGCGATGATGATGCTCATTCCGGAGGCATTCGGGCCGAGTTACCACATCAGCGCGGACAAGCGGGCCTTCTACGAGTACCACGCGGCGACCTTGGAGCCGTGGGACGGTCCGGCGGCGATGGTGTTTACGGACGGCCGGCTGGTGGGGGGCACGCTCGACCGCAACGGGCTTCGCCCGGCCCGGTACGTGGTCACGACCGACGAGTTGATGGTGCTGGCCAGTGAGGCGGGAGTCATCGACTTCCCGGTGGAGCGGATTCAGTCGAAGGGCCGCCTACAGCCCGGAAAGATGTTCTTGGTAGACACCGAGCAGGGTCGGATCGTCGTCGACAACGAGGTGAAGGGCAAGATCGCCCGTCAGATGCCGTACCGCCGCTGGCTCGAGAAGAACCGCATCGAGTTGCGGGGGCTCTTCGGTGCATCGAACGCCGTCGAAAGCGATCCGGAAACGATCGGCCAGCGACTGCGAGCATTCGGCTACACGCGCGAAGAGCTTCAGCTGATCCTGGTGCCGATGGCGGCCAACGGCCAGGAGCCGGTGGGGTCGATGGGTACCGATACGCCGCCGGCCGTCCTATCGGACAGGCCCAAGCCGCTATTCAACTACTTCAAGCAGTTGTTCGCGCAGGTGACGAACCCGCCAATCGATCCGCTGCGCGAGGGGCTCGTGATGTCACTGATGGCGTTCGCCGGCAAGCAGCGCAACCTGCTGGACGAGACGCCCGAGCACTGCCGCCAGTTGAAGCTCCCTCATCCGATCTTGACCAACCACGACGTCGAGCGCTTGCGGGCGGTGAAGCGGGACGATTTCCAGGTCGCGACCGTGGGGGCGCTGTTCGACGCAGACACGGATGATCCCGGCGGGTCGCTTCGGCACGGGATCGATTGGATGCTCGACACGGCAGAGGCGGCGATCCGGGGTGGGGCGTCGCTGCTGATCGCCAGTGATCGCGACGTTTCGGAACACCGCGCGCCGATACCCAGTCTGCTGGCGGCGGCTGCGTTGCATCACGGGTTGTTGGACCGCGGCCTCCGGGCCGAGGCGGGGCTCGTCATACGGAGCGAACGCGATCAATCCCTATCTGGCCTTCGAGGCCATCCACATGCTCTACAAACGGGGTGAGTTCCCGGACGTGACCGACCCGGTGCAGCTGTTCGACCAGTACGTGACCGCGGTGAAGAAGGGCATTTTGAAGACGATGTCCAAAATGGGCATCTCCACGCTGCGCAGCTACCGCGCCGCCCAGTTGTTCGAAGCCGTTGGTCTGGCGCGCAGCGTGGTCGATACCTACTTCAAAGGCACGACGTCCCGGATCGAAGGCTCGGATCTGGAGGTCATCGCCCGCGAGGCCTTGTCCCGTCACGCCAATGCGTTCGCGCCGCGGCAAGCGGGCGCGCTCGAGATGGACTTCGGCGGGGAGTATCACCTGAGGCTGGACGGTGAGCACCACCATTGGAACCAGCGGACCGTCGCTTCTCTTCAGCACGCTGTTCGCGCCGACGATGCCGACGCCTACGCGGAGTTTTCCGAGCTCGTCAACGATCAGTCGCGCAGGCTGTGCACGCTGCGGGGGCTGTTCGAGTTCGCACCGGCAGAACCCGTGCCGCTGGCGGAGGTGGAGCCCGCGAGCGAGATCGTCAAGCGCTTCTGCACCGGCGCCATGTCGCACGGGTCGATCAGCAAGGAGGTGCACGAGTCGCTGGCGATCGGCATGAACCGGTTGGGCGCGATGAACAACACCGGAGAAGGCGGCGAAGACCCGGTGCGCTACGAGCCGCTGTCCAACGGAGACT
>JBDHAS010000493.1:0-2675 GCA_039588015.1 Gemmatimonadota bacterium
AGCGACGGTACGTTCCGTGGCAGACTCACCCTCGTTGGGATCTCTCTGCGTGAAGTCTGTGATGGGCGTCGCCAGCGCCCACGCCGGATCATCGAGCCGGCCGTCCAGGTTAGGTGTACCTGGGGAAGCGCGCGTTGCTAAAGCCCTATAGGGCCCCGGGTCCGATTTTGAGCGTTCCTCGTCCTTCTCAGACGCTTCTGCTGGGATGCCTCCAAAGAGCACGAGCAACGTTGCAAGCAACGCAAGTCGCGAGTCCCTCGGCTTCATCCATGTTCCCTTACTACTCCCGGTTTCGGTCCGCAGCTGGGCTGTCCCACCTAAAAGTCCCTCAGTGCATTAGACGCACAAAGGCGGGCGAGGGTTGGCACCAGACCGCCTTCTACTTGACGCCCGAAGGCCATCCAAGCTCGAGCGGCCACCGACGTGCCTACTCCGAGGTCCTGAAGCTTGCCCTGAGAACCCGGCGTGCATAGGTTCGGCCGCATTATGCACCGCAAGGGTCGCTTTGTGCCTGTTTCTACTGCACCTAGCGGTAGCGTCCACTCGTCACGACTCCACGATCCGATCCCAATAGAAAGAATCGCCATTGACCGACTTGCCTGGGCGCCGTTTCGACCGGGCGGTCGCCGCAAGAGGGGCTGACCGTAGATGGGGACCGAACTCGACCACAGGGAACTCCTGCGAGGGCTGCTATCGAGTCAACCACCCGAAAGGCCACAAGTCCCTAGCGGAGGTCGCTAGTGACCTAGACGTCTTCACGTCTCTGCGAAAGTGCGACGGCATATCGGTCGCCGGCGGTGATCCGCTCACGCACCCGCAGTCGGTGGACATCGTAGCGATGATCGCCGAACGTGGCCTGAAGCCGATCCTCAACACGAACGGCCTGGCGCTGGATCGAGAGCTGCTGGTCGAGCTGAAGCGAGCCGGCCTCAAGGGGCTAACCCTGCACATCGACAGCAAGCAGCGCCGTCCCCACTGGAAAGGGAAGAGCGAGGTCGAGTTAAACGAGCTGCGGCTTCAGCTCGCGGAGATGATAGCGGAAGTGGGCGACCTCTCGTGCGCCTTCAATTCCACGGTCTACGGGGACACGCTCGAGTCGGTTCCCGAGCTGGTGGAATGGAGCGCCAAGCACATCGACATCGTGCACGTCATGGTGTTCATCGCGTTCCGCGCCGCCATGCTCAGCGACGATTTCGACTACTACGTGGGCGGCGACCAGGTCGATTACGGCGTCATGCCCTACGCGTACGACGAGGTGTTGAGGGTCGACATCAAGTCGACGGACATCCTTCGCACTATTCGACAGCGTTTCCCGGATTTCAGGCCCAGCGCATACCTGAACGGCACCGAGCAGCCGGACTCGTTCAAGTGGTTGCTCACGGGGCGCTTGGGTACCAAGGAGAGGGTCTACGGGTACGTGGGCCCCAAGTTCATGGAGCTCGCACAGACGACGCACCATTTCCGCCACGGGAGCTACCTCGCATACAGTAGCCCCCGCGTCATGGGGCGCGGCCGCTCGATGACCCGCTGCGGGCATTCCGAAAGCTCCGCTTCCAATCGGTGATGATCATTCAGCCGGCCGACGTCATGCCCGACGGGAGTTTGAACATGTGCGACGGCTGCCCGGACATGACGGTGTGGAACGGTCGCCTGGCGTGGTCATGCCGGCTGGAGGAGCCCTTGCAGTATGGAGGGTTCGTGCGGTCGGTGCCTAAGAAGGCAGCCTCCGAGCAGTCGCCCGAGACCCACTAACGAGCCTCGGGAAGACCCCAAACGACGCCTAGTCGTTCGCTCCCGCAGCGAGCAGCGCCGTCCTCGCGGTCAGCTCGCCGAACTCCATCCGGTCGTAAGCATCGGTCAGGTTGTGTCCCACTGATACGGCTCCATGACGCTCGAGCAGCAACACGCGCGCGCCACTAGCAACGGCCCGACCCACGGCTTCTGCCAACTCCCAGGACCCGGCCGGCAAATGCGGTACGCGGGCCACTTTGCCGAGTGCTGACACAGCCTCGGGCAGCATCTCTTCAACAGCCAAATCTCGGATGCCCAGTGCCGTCAAAGCCGGCGCGTGCGTGTGAATGACGGCCCCTACGCCTACGTCGGCGATATAGCAGGCGCGGTGCATCGGCATCTCCACGCTCGCGCCCGGCTGAACGTCCGTGCCGCCCCGAAGTGGTACCAGCCGTATGTCCGCCGTTCTCAGACGCGCTTTGTTCACGGCTTTGGGCGTGATGTAGATGGCGTCTCGGTTGTGCAGCCGGGCCGACAGGTTGCCGCAAGGGCCCGCGATGAAGCCGGCCTGCCACAGCCGCTTGCCGTGATAGCAGATCAACAAACGTAGCGCCTCGTCGTTCGCCGCTGCGGCAGGCTCCACGACGGCTCGTCGGAAGGGCCCCAACAGCATGCCATACTCGCCAACGTGGCCGACAAGGCGTCTTGTGCCCCCGATCCAAGGTGTGAGCCTAGACATTGCTACCTCCTTCTACTCCATATTCCAAATATACCGGTCTGGCCGAGGCTTGGATATGCAGCTCTGACGCCCTATCTTGGCAGGCACCTTTTCCCGATACCATTCGCCTATCCAGGCGACCTCACGAGCTGCAGGGGGGGACTACGCTGGCGTCACACTCCCACGGTTCGCCGTTGCCACCCGTGTTCAAAGCGGTAGTCCGGAC
>JBDHAS010000494.1:0-2468 GCA_039588015.1 Gemmatimonadota bacterium
TGCACGACCTGAGCGGTGATGGGGTTCTTTTCGTGGTCGTTGGAGATGTAGAACTCGATCGGCGTGCGCGAACCGTCACGGTCCAGCATGTCGTTGACGCCGCTCTCCACGTCCACGATCAGCGGGACCTGGACCATCATCAGGTTCAGCTCTTTGCAGAGGTTCTCCTCGATGTAGTTCTTCACGCCGAAGAGAGCCCGCATCGTGTCCTGACGGTCCAGCGCCGACTCGTAGTCGGTTGGCAGGATCTTCTCCAGCTCTTCGTAGCTGCCGATTCCCGGCCCCGCTAGATCTGCTTGCTTGTCCATCTCTGACATGTCATTGCCTCCCGATTCACCTATAGGTCGGCTCGAATCTTCATACCGGCTACTCGAGCCTGTCGAATTCCGATGCGCTGCGCGCCCCAAGATACCTTTCCCCCCAGCGGCAAGAAAGCCACATTCTGTGCTGTCTTGGCACGGGCAGAGGTACTACTGCAGCCACCGCACCGCGGCACTGCGGTCGGTTCCGGCTCCGTGCCGGTACGGCGTTTGCCTCAAGCGTTGTGCCGAGGCTTCAGCCGGGGGCTGAAAAACGGTCCCTTGTGTTGCAAACGATATGCCCGTCGTTCTCGACGATAAGAAAAAGGTCTGAGAGATGGCTGGACAGGTTGGGATGGGGTCGCCAGAGCCCGTCGGGGCGAGCCTGGAGATGGAGCTGGGCAAGCCGCGCGAAGAGTGGTCGATCGATGAACTAATCGATCTGGTCAGTAGCCGGCGGATCCTGGTGGTCAGCCTGATGCACGTGGGCGGGGACGGCTGGCTCAAGACCCTCGACTTCGTTCCGCGCAGCGTGACGCACCTCGCCGACATCGTGCAGGGCGGCGAACGGGCCGACGGGTCGAGCCTGTTCCCGGGAACGGGGATCCCGACGGGCGCGTCGGACATCGTGCTGCGGCCTCGGGTCGAGACCGCCTTCATCGACCCTTTCGCCTCGCTGCCGACCCTGGTTCTCATGTGTGGTCACGCCGGGCGCGATGGGACACCGCTTCCTCAGTCGCCCGACACGATCCTCCGGCGCGCATGCGATCTGTTGCGAGAGGAGACCGGCATCGAGTTGTGGGCGCTGGGCGAGGTCGAGTACTACCTGGGAAAGCGCTGGGACGAGACCGATATCTATGGCGCCGACGACCGCGGCTACCACGCGACATCGCCGTTCGTGTTCGGCGAGGGGCTCAGGCGCCGGGCCCTAGGCCTGCTCGCCGACATCGGCGTGCCCGTCAAGTACGGTTGCCGGAGGCGGCGGACGGCATCCTGCTCACGCAATGGGTGCTGCGCAATCTCGCGCACCGCCAGGGCATGCGCTGCAGTACCGATCCGATGATGCTGGAGGGGCACGCGGGAAGCGGCCTTCACTTCCACTTCGCGCCGATAAAGGACGGGGCCCCACACCCGATCCGTGAACCGGATGGAACGCTGTCCGACCCAACGCGCTGGCTAATCGGCGGCCTCGTGCAGATGGGCGCCGCGCTCATGGCTTTCGGCAATAGGGAGGAAGGCTCGTTCATCAGGCTCGTTCAGGCGAAGGAGGCGCCCAGCACGATCGTCTGGGGTGAGTACGATCGCAACGCGCTGGTCCGGCTGCCGGTCGTCGCGACCGGCGAGGGCGGGCGCGAGATAACCTGGCCGACGGTGGAGTTCAGGTTACCGGACGGGTCGGCCTTGCCGCATCTGCTGATGGCGGGAGCGGTCTTGGCCATGACCCACGGTCGCGAGATGAAGGATCTGGGCGAGCTGCTGCAGCGGACATCGTCGCAGGCGGCAGAGGAGGGCGACGCCGCGCCCGTCCCGCGCGGTTTCCGGCAAGTCGCCGAAGCGCTGGCTCTGCATCGCGAGACGCTGGAGCGGGGTGGAGTGTTCCCGGCCGGCCTGATCGATCGGGTACTGGCGCGACTGAGGAGAGGAGAGCCGGTCTCCTGGCAGTTCTCGTTGCTCTGACCAAAATGTAGCTCGAGACTTCCCACCGGTGTTGACGGGGCGCACGCGGGGCGTGAGCTTGCGTCCATCTGCGACAACGGTTGTCCCGCCTACTGTGGTGGAATCTGAATACCCCGACTCTCTACGAGCACGCCCTGCAGCGACACGAGGGCTTGCTCGCCCATCTGGGACCGCTGGTCGTACGCACCGGCCAGTACACCGGGCGTTCCCCCAACGACAAGTACGTGGTCCAGGAGCCCTCCAGCCAAGACAAGATCTGGTGGGGCCCGGTCAACCCGCCTTTCGATGAGGAGCATTACGAGGCGCTACGGGCGCGCCTGACGGCTTACCTGCAGGGCAAAGACTTGTACGTGGAGGATTGCTACGTGGGCGCCGACCCGGCCTGGCGGCTGCCGATCCGTGTGGTCACGGAGACCGCGTGGCACACCTTGTTCGTGCGCAATATGTTCCTCCGCGAAAGGGACCTGGAGCAGCTGGCGAAGCACGAGCCGA